>NZ_CP133838.1:1227959-1534949 GCF_031432975.1 Buttiauxella selenatireducens
GTTAACTATTGTTGTGGGCGTGCTGGCTGCACAGCTGATTAACCTGATGATTGCCGAACCGGTTAGCTCTGCGGCAACGATGCAGCAAATCACGGAAAGCTGGAATGGGCAGGTCGGTTGGCGCTGGATGTTTGGTGCAGAACTGGTGCCGGCACTGGTGTTTTTAGTGCTGATGTTCTTTGTGCCGGAATCACCGCGCTGGCTGGCTCGTGCCGGTAAAAATGAACGTGCTCACCAAATGCTTAAACGCATCGGTAACCAGCAATATGCCGATGAGACACTTAATGACATTCTGCAAACTCTGGACAAAGACACGCAAAAAGTCTCCTGGAGTGCGTTGTGGCAGCCGCAGGTCAAACCGATCATTATCATCGGCATGGTGTTGGCTGTGTTCCAGCAGTGGTGCGGGATTAACGTTATCTTCAATTATGCGCAGGAAATTTTTGCCTCCGCCGGGTTTGATATTAACAGCACCCTGAAATCCATTGTGGCAACCGGTTTGATTAACCTTATCTTCACCCTTGCCGCATTGCCTTTAGTCGACAAAATTGGTCGTCGTAAGCTGATGCTGTTTGGTGCGGCGGGATTAACCATTATCTATGCGCTAATCGGTGCGGCATATGGCCTGGGTATTTTGGGGCTCCCGGTATTGATCCTCGTTCTGGCGGCGATTGCGATTTATGCACTGACGCTGGCACCGGTGACCTGGGTTCTGCTTTCAGAGATTTTCCCGAACCGTGTGCGAGGACTTGCGATGTCATTAGGGACGCTGGCGTTGTGGGTGGCGTGCTTCCTGCTGACTTACACCTTCCCGTTATTGAACGCAGGCCTGGGCGCTGCTGGTAGCTTCCTGTTGTACGGTGTGATTTGTGCGGCGGGCTTTGTTTATGTGCGTCGTTATGTGCCTGAAACCAAAGGCGTCAGCCTCGAAGCGCTGGAAAAACGCATGGCGGATCAATTCGGTGCTGAGGCGAAAGCCCGTGCACAACGCGCGGCGCATTAAGATATGGAAACCTTGTTACTCGAAAATGAATGTCTGCGTTTAACCGTCGCCCCGCAAGGGGCGGCAATTCACAGTCTGGATTCGAAGAAACATCAGCAGCCGATCCTGCATGCGGGTGAAAAAGCGCTGTTCCCGATGTTGCCGCTGGCAAATCGCGTTGCAGGGAATGCTTTCATGCTTCATGGCGAAAACATCGAACTGCCTGACAGCGAGGCTGATGCGCAATTCTTCCTCCATGGGGATGGCTGGCTGAAAAGCTGGCGGGTAGAAACGCATGATGCTTCGCAAATCACGCTCTCGCTTGAAAGCCGCCACTCCTGCGGTTTTGATTATCAGGCCAGGCTTACTTATCGGTTGAAAGGGCCGCACTTTATGGCTGAGCTGGAGTTGACTCACCTGGCTAACAAACCGATGGTTTACGGCCTGGGTTTCCACCCCTTTTTCCATCTCACGCCAGCGACCCGTGTGCAGTTTTCAGCCACCGGATTCTGGCCTGAAGGTGAAAAACATTTACCTAAAGAATGGCGCGGTGAGCTCACAGCGCAAACGAATTTCATCAAGCCCAAAATCCCGGATAACCAGTGGCTGAACGTGGGTTATTCCGGCTGGAGCGGAAGCGCGCTGATTGAGCGCGACGACATGCGTATCCAGTTAACATGCCCCACGCCGTATTTGATGGTGTTCCGCATGCCTGATGAACCGTTTATTTGCCTGGAGCCGCAAAGCCACCCGGTGAACGCCCATAATATGGCTGGGCAGCCGGGGTTGGTGCTACTGGAACGTCAGCAGTCAACGGTGATGAAAATGGAAATTGCGATTGTGTAAGTAGTCGTACGCAAGGACCTTTAATCACGGGGATCAGAAACTGTATCCCATCTTTAAATAGATCCCCTGATTGTCATCTTTCCCCATCGCGTACTCGAGATTAACCACAATACCGGCTTCGGGTTTGAGCAAGTACTGGATGCCAGCACCCCACGCAGGGTAGAGGTTTTCACTGTCACCGCAGTTGAGTTGCTCCCCACTGGTCGAGTCGCCGTAAAGACAGGCGGCACCGGCAAATACCGTTGCGGTCCAGCGATCGGCCAGTTTGTAACGCTCCTCAATTTCAATTGAAGACATGTGCTGAGCGAGATATTCACCCGGTGTATAGCCACGCAGATAAACCGGAGAATAAGCCCCCGCGGGCGCGTTGTTGGAGAACTGGTGGCGGCTACGCACGGCAAAAACGTTGCCATCGCCATGTTGCCAATATCCCCGATAATCGACGCGCCAGATATCGAAGTCTTGTTCTCCACCCAACGCTTCCCGATAAGCCATGTTATTGACGTTGAGATACCAGCCTTTGGTGGCTTTAAAGTCGTTGTCGCGGGAGTCATGCATAACGACCGCACCCAGCCCACCGGACTTGTAACCGACCAGACCCATTTCATCGAGGATTTCGTTGGAGGTGGGATCTTGCCCTTGCAATTCATAGTTGGAATAAGCGCCTTGAGCCCCGATGAACCAGTCACCCTCAACACGATAGAGATAACGTAAAAAGGCGAAACTGTAGTTGTCGTTGGTGCTTAATGGCTTGCCGGAGCCCAAATAGTTTTCATAGTCGTTGTTAATATCACCGACCATCATGCCACCCAGAATACGGTGGTGATCTTCACCAAAAGAGGTTTTGGCAAACGCATTGGCAATAAGTGATTCGGAGGTGGTGTATTTGGCCGAAATCCCGAACAGCGAAGGACGAGACTTCTCATCGAAGCGGTGCATGTAGCCCACCATCATGCCTGCTGCGGTATCGAGTTTTGGGCTGGAACTGAATAGCGGAACAAACAACCAGGGAGAGGGCGCAGCCTTTTTGTTTTTGTCTGACTCGCTTCCTTCATGACTTTCTTCAATCATGTCGTTTTTTGCTTCAGTAGTGGATGTCTCAGCGGCAGCAACCGGTAACGTGAGCATCGACAATATCAGGGTTAAGCCCCTGAAGAGACGGGTATTAGACATGACAACTATAAACTTTTCATTCGATTTAACGGTGGGGGATTTTAATAGAAATGAATTTGGGTTTTATCTAACTATTTAATTTAAAAATAAATAGTTAGATAAAATGTTGGAAGGAAAAAACACGCTTGTTTGTCTGTGTTATTGGTCTGTTAATGATTGCTTGCGTGCTCGCCACCGCTCGGCGACACTAACGCCTCCAAAACGGGAGGGATCATGGTTTTGCATTCAACGCGCTGGCTTGCGCTCAGTTATTTTACCTACTTCTTTAGCTACGGGATTTTTCTACCATTCTGGAGTGTTTGGTTAGCTGGAGTCGGCCTGGCACCCGAAACCATTGGGTTGCTGTTAGGCGCAGGGTTAATCGCCCGTTTCCTCGGCAGTTTGCTACTGGCTCCTCGTGTTACCGATCCTTCCCGACTTGTTTTTGCCTTGCGGTTACTTGCCTTACTTACCCTCATTTTTGCTGTCGCTTTCTGGTTCGGGCAAACCGCAACCTGGCTGCTGATTGTGATGGTCGGCTTTAACCTGTTCTTCTCACCTCTGGTGCCGCTTACTGATGCGTTGGCCGGAACCTGGCAGCGCCAAATCACCATGGATTATGGCCGCGTGCGGCTATGGGGATCGCTGGCGTTTGTTATCGGTTCTGCCATGACCGGCAAACTGGTCAGTCTGTATAGCTATCAGGCGATTCTGGTACTGCTGAGTATTGGTGTTGCATCGATGCTTATCGGCATGATGCTGCGTCCATCTGTGATGCCGCAGGGTGAAGCCCGTCATAGCGAAGGCGCGGGTTGGCCTGCCTGGAAGAAACTGGTTCTCGGCTCGTGGCGTTTTCTTGCCTGTGTCACTTTGCTGCAAGGTGCGCATGCGGCTTACTACGGATTCAGTGCGATTTACTGGCAAGGTGCGGGATATTCCGCTTCGGTGGTGGGCTACTTGTGGTCGCTTGGCGTGGTCGCTGAAATTGTGATTTTTGCACTCAGTAACAAGCTGTTCCGCAAATGGAGCGCCCGTGATTTACTGCTGCTTTCTGGCGTAACCGGTATTCTGCGCTGGAGCCTGATGGCGTATACGACCGATTTACCGTGGCTGATTGCCGCGCAAATCCTGCATTGTGGTAGCTTCACTGTTTGCCACCTGGCGGCGATGCGTTATATCTCCGCGCGTGAAGGCAACGAAGTGATACGGTTGCAAGCCGTTTATTCCGCAGTGGCGATGGGCGGTGGTATTGCCATTATGACCATGTTCTCCGGCTACCTTTACCAGCATATGCAGGGCGGGGTGTTCTGGATTATGGCGTTAGTCGCCGTTCCAGCATTATTCATTCGCCCGCGCCCCGTTTCATACTGCGTTAACACTCGATAATCTTGCGGATCTGCTGCTGCTGGTGGTCACCCAGCGGCAGCGTGACGTGAATCAGCGGCGGAGAGTAGAGCGGCAGCGTGGTGGAGTAGGGCGTGATCACCAGCACCACCTCTTTTGGCGCTCCCTCTTTTTGATAGCTGTGTATCGTCAGATGTTTAATATTGAGCGGCAGCAAGGTGAGCTCGCGTAGCTGCTGTTCAATATTTTGCTCAAGTTCAAGATTGTTACCCGTCAGCAACAATACCTGCTTCTCATGCAGGTCATTTTCCTGCATTAACCACGCGCCAAAAATGACCGCCACCAGACCCACTTCTTCGTCAGAAAAACGCATTTCATAGTGAGATTCAAAATCACTGAAGACTTCACGCGTGGTGCGCATCAGACGCGGATACAGTCGGGTAATTTCTTCCGGCAAACTGTTATCAATGCCGATACAGAACTGGCAGCGATCCAGCGCCTGAGCAAGATGAATATATAACTGGTCGCTCAAACCTTGTTCGTCGCTAAACGACATGCCCGCTTGTTCACGAAAGCGCGCAATCATTCCTGAAATCGCAGTACGCAGCCGGAAGTCTTGTTGATGGTTATCGTGAATCGGGTCGGGCATGCGTAATAATAGGAATAACAGTGCCAGGAACAATTGCTCGTTTTCATTGGCCGATTGCAAAACACGACGTTTCCAGTGGCGGGCAATCTCAAGCGCGGCTAAAAACTCCGGGCGCGTCTGAGTCCATGCCCGTTGCTCCTCGGTAAATTCAGGCGTAATCCCCGCATGATGCTGATGCAAACAGTACTGCAAAAACAGCGTTAAAAACTGCATGTCACGACTGTCAAACTGCCGCTGCAAACGTCTTGCACACAGGCTAATCAACGCATGGAGATTCTTTTCATCGTACAACGCGGTCAAGATCCCTTGCTGTTTAAGCTGGGTTTTTAGCGTCGGAGTAAAATGCTGCTGCACAAAGTGCGGGCATAAGCGCAATGCACGACGCAACCAGTGCAATAAACACAGGCGGCGATTCAGAGGCGTGCCCTCAATCCGATAGCTTCCATCCTGCTGGGTGATAAGCCTCAGCCGGTGATAGCGCTGGATTTCATCGCCCGTGTCGGCTATATCTTGCAGGGCTTTGGTGTCATCAACCCCGTTGAGCCTCGCGAGGATCTCTGGGGTGACCGTCTGGCCCGGTAAATAAAGCAACAAAAGCAGGTGACAGCGGCGCTGCGGACTGGAGAGTACAGATGGTGGTGGGGAAAGCAGTGTCATCATCCGCATAACCAAGTCAAAGGTGATTAATGCTAAGAGTAGCTAAACCTTTTGTCGTAGAGAGTCACATTTGAGCTTTTTAATTACGGAATTCTGACTGGCTCACAGAATTTTAAGTTCGAGAGAATAATGAGCGGGAAAATGTGTAACAAAATTGCGTTTTTTGCCCTATGTACGGCACTCTTTAGCCCGATGGCTTTAGCTCATCCGCACAGCTTTATCACGCTCGTGACCACGGTCATGGCCGAAAACGACCAGCTAACCGGTCTGAAAATGCAGTGGACGATGGATGAAATTACTTCAGCGGATCTACTGTATGACGCCGGTGACGCGAAGCCGGATTCACCGGTCTGGAAGAAGCTTGCTGCCGAGGTGATGGCGAATGTTTTAGGGCAACATTACTTCACTGAACTGTGGCACAAAGGCCAGAAAGTGACGTTTAACAATTTGCCTCCAGAGTATGGGCTCGCACGGGTAGGGCATCAGGCAGTGTTAACCTTTATTTTACCGCTGGCGCATCCGCAACCGTTAAAAGGGCAAACCTATCAGTTAGCGACCTTCGACCCAACCTATTTTGTCGATATGAGTTACGACCATCCCGCTGACGCCAGTGTGCCGAAAACATTAGCGTCGCAATGCAAAATCTCAGTTAAAACACCGCAACCCACTGAGGATATGCAGGCGTTTGCCTTGTCATTAGATAAAGCCGATGCACCACCTGAAGATATGGAACTGGGTAAACAATTTGCTCAACAGGTGACGTTGCAATGTCAGTAATTCCTTCCTCCACACCCCATTCACGCCGATGGTTACAACTGTGGCCGCTGGCGTTTTTCCTGATTATCTGCGCGATTGGGCTCTACAGCCTGTGGCACTACTGGCCGCAAATCATCCTTAATAGTGCGATGTGGCAGAAATCCATTAACCAGCAAATGAGCGCGCTATTGCGTGAGGTTGTCGAAAACCCAGCGCGAGCGGGTTGGTCGCTGCTGTCATTTAGTTTTGTCTATGGTGTGCTTCACGCGTTGGGGCCGGGGCATGGCAAGGTCGTCATTACTACCTGGCTTGCAACCCATCCTTCGCGTTTGAAAAGCAGCCTTAAACTGACTTTTGCCGCGTCCTTATTACAAGGGCTGGTGGCGATTGGGCTGGTGACGGTCGTGTTGGGAATATTGGCGTTACCGTCGCGGCAATTGCATATGAGCAGTTTCTGGCTGGAAAAAGGCAGTTATTTGCTGGTGGGCATATTGGGCCTGATGCTGTGTGGCCGCGCCTTACGCAAATTACAACACGTTCTGAGAAAACCTCAGCGTTTTACCTCGTTCACGCCACTTCATGTGCATGATGAAAAATGCGGTTGTGGTCATCAGCATTTGCCGACAGAAAAACAGCTTGAGGCAGGGGAGGACTGGCGCGCCAGGGCCATGATCGTTTTGTCTATGGGCATGCGCCCGTGCTCTGGCGCTATTATGGTGCTGTTGTTTAGCAAAGTGATTGGCGTCTATAGCTGGGGAATGTTGTCTGCGTTGACGATGGCTGCGGGAACGTCCATGACTATTTCCGGGTTGGCGTTTTTGGTACACGGATTCCGTACTTTAGCTGTGCGCATGAGCGGTAACAAAGCACCGGTGTTATGGCGACAGGTCGCCTGGGCAACATTGGCGTTAGCGGGTGGGGGCATTTTGGTATTAGCGGCGATGGTGATGTGGCTGAGTGCTCAACCGGTCGTTCGCGGGATTCGGCCTTTTTAGCGTTAATTTTTCGCTTTTAAAACAACCCTCACCCCGGCCCTCTCCCTGAGGGAGAGGGGGGAGTTCCAGCTAAGGGAGAAAAGAACATCCCCTCTCCTGGGGGAGGGGGGGAGTTCCAGCTATGGGAGAAAAGAACATCCCCTCTCCAGGGGGAGAGGGCTAGGGTGAGGGCGTACAACGATCAGAGATTAACGCTTCAGCGCTTCGCTCAGCTCATCACGCATCGTTGCCAGCATGGCTTTAACGACGCGCGGGTTACCTGCAACGATGTTGCCGGTCAAAAGGTGGTTATGGCCGCCGGTGAAATCACATACCAGGCTACCGGATTCGCGAGCAATCAGTTCGCCTGCTGCAAAATCCCAAGGCTTCAGACCAATCTCGAAGAAACCATCAACGCGGCCAGCCGCAACGTATGCCAGATCCAGCGCAGCTGAACCGGTACGACGGAAGTCTGCACACTGGGTGAACAGTTTAGCGACGATGTTGATATAAGGAGTGGCGTGTTGCTTCAGTTTGAATGGGAAGCCAGTTGCCAGAATAGTGCCGTCGAGGTCACGTGCATTGCTGCCGCGCAGACGGTAACCGTTCAGCTGTGCGCCTTGGCCACGAACAGCGCTGAACAACTCGTTACGCATTGGGTCATAAACCACAGCAACTTCGGTGCGGCCTTTAACACGAACAGCGATTGATACCGCGAAGTGCGGCAAACGTTTGATGAAGTTAGAAGTGCCATCCAGAGGATCGATAACCCATTGCACATCCTGCTCGGTACCCGCCAGCTCGCCTGATTCTTCAGCGATAATGGTGTGTTGCGGGTAGGATTTGCGGATAATTTCGATAATCAGACGCTCAGCGTCTTTATCTACGTTAGTCACAAAATCGTTGCTGCCCTTTTGGCTCGCTTCTACAGCGTCTGGGGTTTCGTAGTTCTTGGCAATTAAATTGCCCGCCTTGCGCGCAGCGCGCACGGCGATGTTGAGCATCGGATGCATCGGTCTCTCTCTGGATGTTAAAGAACGGAAAACGCGGCGGAGTATAGCAGAGCGTTCGGAATATGTCCCAGGGTTATGATAGGATATCGCGATAATCTTTTCAGGCTATGAGTCAAGAATGCTGCAAAACGTACGTATAGTGCTGGTTGAAACCTCTCATACCGGCAACATGGGCTCTGTAGCTCGTGCGATGAAAACCATGGGGCTGACCAATCTTTGGCTGGTAAATCCGCTGGTTAAACCTGACTCTCAGGCAATCGCCCTTGCTGCGGGTGCCAGTGATGTTATTGGTGAAGCTAAAATTGTCGACACGTTGGATGAAGCGTTGGCGGGATGCAGCCTGGTGGTTGGCACCAGCGCACGTTCTCGTACGCTGCCATGGCCGATGCTTGACCCACGCGAATGTGGTTTAAAGAGCATTTCCGAAGCGCAACATGCGCCAGTCGCCATTGTTTTTGGCCGCGAGCGCGTAGGCTTAACGAATGACGAATTGCAGAAATGCCACTACCACGTTGCGATTCAGGCAAACCCAGAATACAGCTCGCTGAACCTGGCGATGGCGGTGCAAATCCTTGCCTATGAAGTGCGAATTGCCTGGCTTGCCACCCAAGAAGAAGGTAAAGAAACCGTCGTTGTGGAAGACCAGACTCAGTATCCATCGGCTGACGATCTCGAGCGTTTTTACGTTCACCTGGAACAAGTATTGCTGAAAACCGGCTTTATTCGTACCAGCCATCCGGGCCAGATAATGAGCAAATTGCGCCGCTTGTACAACCGTGCACGCCCGGAAACTCAAGAACTTAACATCCTGCGCGGCATGCTTTCTTCTATTGATAACGAGAAAAAATCAGGCAAATAATACTTGAGTAAATTGGTGGGTTAAATAGTTGACCAATTTACTCAGGAATGTCAGACTTGCGACCTGCTATGTGACAATCACATTTATAAAAAACCCCCGGTTCGAGGGGCGATTTGAGGTTAAGTAAGACATGAGACTGACATCGAAAGGACGTTATGCCGTGACCGCAATGCTTGACGTTGCGTTGAACTCCGAATCAGGTCCAGTGCCGTTGGCTGATATTTCAGAACGTCAGGGAATCTCTCTCTCCTACCTGGAGCAGTTATTCTCCCGCCTGCGTAAAAATGGCCTGGTTGCCAGCGTACGCGGTCCTGGCGGTGGTTATCTGTTAGGTAAAGAAGCAAACAGCATCGCGGTTGGCGAAGTTATCAGCGCCGTAGATGAATCTGTTGATGCGACGCGTTGCCAGGGTAAAGGTGGTTGTCAGGGCGGCGATAAGTGCCTGACTCACGCACTGTGGCGCGATCTGAGCGATCGTTTGACCGGTTTTTTAAATAACATCACCTTGGGTGAACTGGTGAATAACCAGGAAGTGTTGGATGTCTCCGGCCGCCAGCATAATGAAAACCATCGCAGTACGCGCTCTCAAGACGCTATCGACGTTAAACTGCGCGCATAAGCACAACAAAAACGAATTTTAGAATCAGACCCGGGAGCCCGTCGCTCCCATTTAAACAGGTTTGGTTTTTTGCATTGAAGTAGTGATGTACGGAGCTTAAAGAGCAATGAAATTACCGATTTATCTCGATTACTCTGCGACTACGCCGGTTGATCCACGCGTTGCGCAGAAAATGATGCAGTGTTTGACTATGGACGGAACCTTCGGTAACCCGGCTTCTCGTTCTCACCGTTTCGGTTGGCAGGCGGAAGAAGCTGTTGATATCGCCCGTAACCAAATCGCTGAACTGGTTGGTGCAGACCCGCGTGAAATCGTCTTTACCTCCGGCGCTACTGAATCTGATAACCTCGCAATTAAAGGTGCCGCTAACTTCTATCAGAAGAAAGGCAAGCACATCATCACGGTAAAAACCGAACACAAAGCGGTGCTGGATACTTGTCGCCAGCTTGAGCGTGAAGGTTTTGAAGTGACTTACCTGGCACCACAGAGCAACGGTATCGTTGACCTGAATGTGCTGGAAGCTGCGATGCGTGACGACACCATTCTGGTTTCTATCATGCACGTGAACAACGAAATCGGCGTGGTGCAAGATATCGCGGCAATCGGCGAAATGTGCCGTGCGCGTGGCATTATCTATCACGTTGATGCGACTCAAAGTGTAGGCAAACTGCCTATCGACCTGAGCACGCTGAAAGTTGACCTGATGTCCTTCTCTGGTCACAAAATCTATGGCCCGAAAGGGATCGGCGCGCTGTATGTTCGCCGCAAACCACGTATTCGTATCGAAGCACAGGTACACGGTGGCGGCCATGAGCGCGGCATGCGTTCTGGTACTCTGCCTGTTCACCAGATTGTCGGCATGGGCGAAGCTTACCGTATCGCGAAAGAAGAGATGGAAACAGAAATGTCCCGTCTGCGCGCGCTGCGTAACCGTCTGTGGAACGGCGTGAAAGATATGGAAGAAGTGTATCTGAACGGCGACCTGGAAAATGGGGTTCCAACGATCCTGAACGTAAGCTTTAACTACGTTGAAGGTGAGTCCCTGATCATGGCGCTCAAAGACCTCGCGGTTTCTTCTGGTTCTGCCTGTACTTCAGCAAGTCTTGAGCCATCCTACGTGCTGCGTGCGCTGGGTATGACTGATGAACTGGCACACAGCTCCATCCGTTTCTCTTTAGGTCGTTTTACTACTGAAGAAGAGATCGACTACACCATCGAATTGGTACGTAAGTCCATTGGCCGTTTGCGCGACCTTTCTCCACTGTGGGAAATGTTCAAGCAGGGCGTGGATCTTAATTCCATCGAATGGGCTCATCATTAATCGGTATCGAATTCAGGAGAATTAAAAATGGCTTATAGCGAAAAAGTAATCGATCACTACGAAAACCCACGCAACGTTGGCTCTTTTGATAACAGCGATGACAGCGTCGGTTCCGGTATGGTGGGTGCGCCTGCTTGTGGTGACGTGATGAAGTTGCAGATTAAAGTCAACAATGAAGGTATTATTGAAGACGCTCGCTTCAAAACCTACGGCTGTGGCTCTGCCATTGCTTCCAGCTCGCTGGTAACCGAATGGGTTAAAGGTAAATCTTTGGATGAAGCGCAAGCCATCAAAAACACCGACATTGCAGAAGAACTTGAACTGCCACCGGTGAAGATTCACTGCTCAATCCTTGCAGAAGACGCTATCAAAGCGGCAATTGCGGATTACAAAAGTAAGCGTGAAGCTAAATAATTATTGTTGAGTTGAGGTCGTTGTATGTCGATTACCCTTAGCGACAGTGCTGCTGCACGCGTGAATGCCTTTCTTGCCAACCGTGGTAAAGGTTTTGGTTTGCGCTTAGGCGTTCGCACCTCTGGCTGCTCTGGCATGGCTTATGTTCTGGAATTTGTTGATGAACCGATGGATGAAGACACCGTGTTCGAAGACAAAGGCGTGAAAGTGGTCGTCGATGGTAAAAGCCTGCAATTTTTGGACGGCACTGAGCTCGACTTCGTCAAAGAAGGTCTGAACGAAGGGTTTAAATTTACTAACCCGAACGTGAAAGATGAGTGCGGCTGCGGCGAAAGCTTCCACGTCTGATTTCAGCTCATTCCCCGCGAGCTAAGGCTTGCGGGGAATGGCGCTTTACCACGTTAACCCTGAGTCTGTTATGGATTACTTTACCCTCTTTGGGTTACCGGTAGGCTTCACTGTCAACACTGAGCTGCTGGCGACCCGTTACCAGGAGCTGCAACGCCAGTTCCATCCGGATAAATACGCCAGCCGCCCTCAGGCGGAACAACTGCTGGCGGTCCAACAATCTGCGACCATCAACCAGGCCTGGCAAACGCTGCGTCATCCGTTGCTGCGTGCCGAGTATATTCTCTCCCTCAACGGTTTTGATCTGGCGAATGAACAGCATACCGTGCGCGACACCGCGTTTTTGATGGAACAACTCGAATTGCGCGAAGAGCTTGATAACATCGAGCACGCCAAAGATAGCGACCGCCTGGAATCCTTTAGTGCCAACGTCAATGCGATGGTGAAAACCCGCATGGCGTTAATGGTGCAACAACTGGATAATCAGGATTGGACGCAGGCGGCGGATACTGTGCGTAAACTGCGTTTTCTCGATAAACTGCGCAGCCAAATAGAACAACTCGAAGAAAAGCTGCTCGATTTTTAACTGGAAGCTCAATATGGCGTTATTACAAATTAGTGAGCCGGGTCTGAGTGCGGCCCCCCATCAGCGTAAGCTGGCGGTGGGCATCGATTTAGGCACCACCAATTCACTGGTTGCAACAGTTCGGAGTGGGCAAGCCGAAACGCTGCCTGACCATGAAGGGCGTCACCTGTTACCTTCTGTGGTGCACTATCAGCAACAAGGTTTGAACGTGGGCTGGGATGCGCGTGCGCAAGCCGCAACAGATCCAGCAAACACGATCAGTTCGATAAAACGTCTGATGGGCCGTTCCCTTGCTGACATTCAGGCACGCTATCCGCATCTGCCTTATTCACTCCAGCCGAGTGAAAATGGCCTGCCGATGATCAACACCCCGGCCGGGCTGCTGAACCCTATTCGTATTTCATCCGACATCCTCAAGGCTCTTTGTGCACGCGCGACCGAAGCGCTCGAAGGCCAACTTGATGGTGTGGTCATTACCGTTCCTGCTTATTTCGATGATGCACAGCGTCAGGGCACCAAAGACGCGGCGCGTCTGGCTGGGCTGCATGTCCTGCGTCTTCTGAATGAGCCGACCGCAGCGGCTATCGCTTACGGTCTGGATTCCGGTAAAGAAGGTGTGATCGCCGTTTACGATTTGGGCGGCGGCACTTTTGATATCTCTATTCTGCGTTTAAGCCGTGGCGTGTTTGAAGTGCTGGCAACCGGCGGTGATTCTGCGCTGGGCGGCGACGACTTCGACCACCTGCTGGCCGACTGGCTGCGTGAACAAGCGGGCGTTGCTGACCGTAGCGACGATCGCGTCCAACGCCAGTTACTGGATGCCGCAATCGCTGCGAAAATTGCGTTAAGCGATGCACAAAGCACCACTGTTGAAGTGGCGGGCTGGACAGGCACCGTGACTCGCGAGCAGTTCAACGAACTGATTGCAGCCCTGGTTAAGCGTACTTTGCTGGCCTGTCGCCGTGCGTTGAAAGACGCCGGTGTCGAGGCTAACGAGGTGCTGGAAGTGGTGATGGTCGGTGGTTCAACGCGCGTGCCATTAGTGCGTGAACGTGTGGGCGAGTTCTTTGGCCGCACCCCACTGACATCTATAGACCCGGATAAAGTTGTCGCTATTGGCGCGGCGATTCAGGCCGATATCCTGGTGGGCAACAAGCCAGACAGCGAAATGCTGCTGCTGGATGTTATCCCGCTGTCGCTCGGTCTTGAAACCATGGGCGGTCTGGTGGAAAAAGTGATTCCGCGTAACACCACCATTCCAGTGGCACGTGCGCAGGATTTCACCACCTTCAAAGATGGTCAAACTGCGATGGCGATTCATGTCATGCAGGGCGAACGTGAGCTGGTGCAGGATTGCCGTTCTCTCGCACGCTTTACGCTGCGCGGCATTCCAGCGATGCCTGCTGGCGGCGCGCATATCCGCGTGACCTTCCAGGTTGATGCTGACGGCTTGCTGAGCGTGACCGCCATGGAGAAATCCACGGGTGTGGAAGCGTCTATTCAGGTGAAGCCTTCTTATGGCCTGAGCGACGGTGAAATTGCCTCGATGATTCAGGATTCCATGAGCTTTGCCGAGCATGACGTGAAAGCACGTATGCTCGCAGAGCAAAAAGTTGACGCGGCCCGCGTGCTGGAAAGCTTGCAAGGTGCGTTGACCTCAGATGGCGCGCTGTTAAGTGCCGCTGAACGTGCTGATATCGACGCTGCGATGGTGGTACTCCATGCTGCCGCTGCGGGTGACGACATCGATGCGATTGAACAAGCCATTAAAAACGTAGACAAACAAACCCAGGATTTCGCCGCTCGTCGTATGGATGAATCAATCCGTAAGGCGCTGAAAGGCCACTCCGTGGACGAGGTTTAACATGCCAAAGATTGTATTTTTGCCTCATCAGGATTTGTGTCCAGATGGCGCAGTTTTGGAAGCAAATGTCGGTGAAACCATTCTTGATGTTGCACTGCGCAACGGGATCGAGATTGAACACGCCTGTGAAAAGTCCTGTGCTTGCACCACCTGCCACTGTGTCGTGCGTGAAGGTTTCGACTCCCTTGCTGAAAGTACGGAAGACGAAGACGATATGCTGGACAAAGCCTGGGGTCTTGAGCCTGAAAGCCGTTTAAGCTGCCAGGCACGCGTCACTGACGAAGACCTGGTCGTTGAGATGCCGCGCTACACCATCAACCATGCGCGTGAGCACTAACAGGAGCCGCAAATGGGACTGAAATGGACCGATAGCCGCGAAATTGGCGAGGCGCTGTACGACAGTCGCCCGGATCTTGACCCGAAGACGGTGCGTTTTACCGATCTTCATCAATGGGTCTGCGATCTGGAAGATTTTGACGACGATCCAAACGCATCCAATGAAAAAATTCTGGAAGCTATTCTGTTAGTCTGGTTAGATGAAGCCGAATGATTTAGGGTATTAGAACAAGGGCTGCCTATGGCAGCCTTTTCTATATGAAGCATGAGCTGAAAAAGTATAAGGAAAAGAACAATGTCAGAAGCCATGAAAATCACGCTTTCCACCGCGCCTGCCGATGCGCGCTGGGGCGATAAAGCCGCTTACAGCATTAATGACGAAGGGATTACCCTGCACCTGACAGGCAAAGATGACCTGGGGTTAATCCAACGTGCGGCGCGTAAAATCGACGGCCAGGGCCTGAAACATGTAGAACTGGCGGGTGAAGGTTGGGATGTAGAAAAGAGCTGGGCATTCTGGCAGGGCTATCGTGCGCCAAAAGGCACGCGTAAAGTTGACTGGGCTGTGCTGAGTGAAGAAGAGCAAAAAGAGCTTAACAACCGTCTGAAAATCATCGACTGGGTTCGTCATACCATCAATACCCCAGCAGAAGAACTTGGCCCAGAACAACTCGCTTCACGTGCTGTTGATCTGTTGTGCGATGTTGCATGCAATAACGTTTCCTGGCGCATCACTAAAGGCGAAGATCTGCGCGAGCAGAACTACATGGGTATCCATACCGTTGGCCGTGGTTCCGAACGTCCGCCAGTCTTGCTGGCACTGGACTACAACCCAACCGGTAACCCAGAAGCACCGGTTTATGCGTGCCTGGTGGGTAAAGGGATCACTTTCGATTCCGGCGGCTACAGCATCAAACAAAGCGCGTTCATGGACTCGATGAAGTCTGACATGGGCGGCGCGGCGACCATCACTGGTGCTCTGGCTTTCGCGATTACTCGTGGCCTGAACAAACGCGTCAAACTGTACCTGTGTTGTGCGGACAACCTGATTAGCGGTAATGCCTTCAAACTGGGCGACATCATTAAGTATCGCAACGGCAAAACCGTTGAAATCATGAATACCGATGCGGAAGGGCGTTTGGTTCTGGCTGATGGCCTGATTGATGCGTGTGCGCAAAAACCTGAACTGATCATCGACTGCGCGACGTTAACCGGTGCGGCGAAAACAGCATTGGGCAACGATTACCATGCCCTGTTCAGTTTTGATGATGAGCTGGTAAACCGCCTGATGGCGAGTGCGGCTGCTGAGAACGAGCCATTCTGGCGTTTGCCGTTGGCCGAGTTCCATCGCAATCAGTTGCCATCTAACTTTGCTGAATTGAACAACACATCTAACGCTTCCTTCCCGGCGGGTGCGAGTACGGCAGCGGGCTTCTTGTCCCACTTCGTGGAAAATTATCACCAGGGCTGGCTGCACATTGACTGTTCCGCAACCTACCGCAAAGGTGCTGTTGAACAGTGGTCTGCTGGCGCAACAGGCATTGGTGTTCGTGCTATTGCTAACCTGCTGGTGGGTAAATAACTGTTTTTCCCCTTCTCCTGGGGGAGAAGGTCGGGATGAGGGTGACCTGGCTTGATGGTTGCCATCAATGCTTATCCCCTCACCCTAACCCTCTCCCAATGGGAGAGGGGATCAAATATGAATAATCTGGAACGACCATGTCAGAATCAAAAAACGAACTCGAAACCCTGCTTGAGCAGGCAGCGACTGAACCTGCGCATCGCCCTGCATTTTTCCGCGTACTGTTGGAGTCTACGGTTTGGGTACCAGGTACAGCCGCAGAAGGCGAAGCCATTGATGCCGATAGTGCAGTCGAATTGCAGCACTGGGAAAAAGATGATGGCACTTCTGTCATTCCATTCTTCACCTCTGTTGAAGCGCTGCAACAGGCCATCAGCCACGAGCAAGCGTTTGTCGTGATGCCGGTACGCACGCTGTTTGAAATGACGCAGGGTGCAATACTGTTTTTGAATGCTAAATTGCCGTCGGGTAAAGAGTTTACCCCGCGTGAAATCACTCATTTAATCAGCGACGAAAGTGATCCATTAACCCAGCAAGAAGTGCTGGATGGCGGGACATCGTTGCTGCTTTCTGAAGTGGCTGAGCCGCCAGCGCAAATGGTCGATTCGTTAACTACGCTATTTAAAAACCTGAAAACAGTGAAACGTGCTTTTATTTGCTCGATCAAAGAACGTGCAGATGAACAGCCAAATCTGTTGATTGGTATTGAAGCGGAAGGTGATATTGAAGCGATTATTCGCCAGGCGGGAAGTGTGGCAACGGACACTTTACCAGGTGATGAGCCGGTCGATATTTGCCAGGTGGTAGAAGGTGAGAAGGGCATTAGCCATTTCATGATGGCGCACATTACGCCCTTCTATGAACGCCGCTGGGGGAGCTTCTTGCGCGATTTCAAAACCAATCGAATTATTTAAGCCGTTGCCTGCAATAGCAATAAATCTATCAGCATCACCAGATTAGACTCAAACGAGGTGATCCCTGCTGCTTCTGCTGCATAGTGGATTGCCTCGTCGTAAAGTTGAAAATGAACATCCGCAAGTTCGGACAAACTGTTCGACGATGCGCGAGTAAATGCCACAATCGTCATTCCAACATTCTGTGCAATCCGCGCTTTATCCAATACCTGTTCAGTTTCGCCACTTCGAGAAATGGCGATAAATACCTGGTACTTGGACGCATTGCTCAGGAAAATCCCCCGACTATCGCCCGGCCCGGAGATAAACGCAGTTTTGCCCAGCACCTGAAGTTTCTTGGTGAGATATTCAGCAAACAGATAGGAAAAACCCGCGCCGTATAAAAAGAAGCTCTCTTTTTCGCGCAGCAATGTCGCGAATTGTTCCATCAACCCGGGAGTCACCCAACGGAAGGTTTGCTGGTAATTAGCTACAAACTCATCGAATAAAACCGGGAGTGTGGTCACGGGCTGCATGGGTTGCTGAGAAATATGCGGCGCGTTGGAAAGCAGTTGTTTGCAGTGCCAGATAAGCTCACTGAAACCACTAAAACCAAGCTTATGACACAGCCGCATAATGGTCGCGCTGGAGACAAACGTCTCTTGTGCAAGCTCGCGAACCGTGATGTTGCCGACCAGCAAAGGGTGGTTAGTTAAGTGCGAGAGAACGCGATACTCAGCGCGGGTTAAAGACTCCCCGCGCTCAAGCAGGCCGACCAGGCGGTTATCCATTACTGAGATTGTGCTGGTTCGACAGGTAAATCAGGGCGTGCACCCCATTCACTCCAGGAACCGTCATACAACGAAACACCGTTGACGCCAAGCGTAGTCAATGCCAGTACGACCACCGCCGCAGTGACGCCCGAACCGCAACTGGCGATGACGGGTTTATCAAAACTCACACCCTGGCGGGTAAAAATTTCATTCAACTCATCGGTGGTTTTCAACTGGCCATTTTCTACCAGTGAGTTCCACGGCACGTTTAGTGCGCCCGGAATATGCCCGCGTCTTAAACCTGGACGTGGTTCGTCAACTTGTGCATTAAAGCGTGGGGCAGGGCGAGCATCCACGATTTGCGCGGTGCCTTCATGGCTGACCAGCAGGACATCAGTCAGACGTTTAATGACGAGGGGATCGAAATTCACATCGAACTCACCTTCCGCTAATTCAACATCACCTTTTTCGAGAGGTAATTCTTCACGCTGCCAGTCGGCTAAACCCCCGGCCAGAATCGAGACTTTCTCCGCGCCAAAGGTACGCAACATCCACCATGCACGTGGGGCAGAGAACAGGTTTCCTTCGTCGTAAACAATCAGATGTTTGTCCTGGCTGATACCTAACTCGCGCATTGCGACGGCGAAGGCTTCAGCGCGCGGCATCATATGCGGCAGGGGGCTGGTGTGATCGGAAAGGGCTTCAATATCAAAAAATACAGCTCCGGGCAGATGGCCTGCGCGGTATTCACCGGGCACATCACGATGTTCCTGGTCAGGAGGAGCCATGCGAGCATCAATAATCTGGATATTCGCATCATTAACATGTTCTGCGAGCCAGTCGCCCGCAACGAAGAAAGTAGTGGACATAGTTGCCGTTGCCTCCGATTTATTGCTTATTACCGGATTGTCGGTGTTTTTAGCTAAACCGACAAGCAACTATATCCAGGTGCGCGAGGTGTCTCGAATTTCTTGAAAAAAGAAGCCTATTTCACCGCTTCGCCAGCTTTCCACGCCTGTTGAAGCTGCGGCCAGTAATCACGGTTAGCTTCAATCATATCGTCAAGAATCGCTTTCGCATGCTGCATGGTTGGCACGGTGCGGTTAAGCGTAAACGCCTGTAGTGCCTTTTCGTAGCTGCCTTCAATCGTTGCTTCAACCAGCAATTGCTCTGAGGCTAACTGCTGCATTAACAACGTCTGGTGGAAGAGAGGAACTGCACCCATGCGCACCGGTTCCGGCCCTTCGGATGTAATGTACGCAGGGACTTCTACCATTGCGTCATACGGCAGGTTTGCAATCGCGCCTTTGTTTTCCACAATCACCAGATGACGTTGGCGCAAATCAAAGGCCAGGGAACAGGCGACATCAACGATAAACGCACCGTGTACACCGACGTGGAATGCATCCGGCAGGATCCCCGTTTTTTTATATTCTTCGGCGGCGGCAAACAGTTTCTTCTCACGCCCATCCATGACTTCATTGGCGCGCGTGAAGTCAGGGTTTTGATGCTCTACGATTTCGTTTGGCATCAGGTAATACTGCAAATAAGGGTTTGGCAGGTATTCCGGGAAATTATCCATAATCGGTTTGATATTACGCCAGGTTTTCACCCACGACGGATCGGAATGCTGCGGGTCAGTTTGCGCGGCGTCTTCGGTCAGAAGACCAAATTTAGCGATATGACGGCGCAATTCCGGCAGGCGGTCTTCCCCATCAACCAGCACACGGGTAAACCAACCAAAATGGTTCAGACCGAAGTAATCAACTTCCAGTTTATGGCGATCGACGCCGAGGATAGCGCCCATGTTACGCATGGCGGCGACGGGCATATCACAAATGTTCAGCACGCGAGCGTTCGGGCGCAGACGTCGCACGCCTTCAGCAACAATAGCCGCCGGGTTTGAATAGTTCACAATCCACGCTTTTTGATGCGCATAACGCTCAACAAAATCGCATAATTCAACCATCGGTAAAATGGTACGCAGACCATACGCCAGGCCACCGGGGCCACAGGTTTCTTGCCCAACAACGCCATGACGTAATGGGATCTTTTCATCCTGCTCACGCATTTTATATTGACCAACGCGCATCTGAGCGAAAACAAAATGGGCGCCGCTGAAGGCGACTTCAGGGTCAGTAGTGACGGTGAATTTAATATTTTGGCTATGGTCACGAATGACTTTCTCAACCACTGGAGCAATGATCGACTGGCGCTCGCCATCAATATCGTAGAGGCGAATTTCAGCTAATGGGAAATCGGCCAGGCGCACCATCAGGCTCTTAACAATGCCCGGTGTGTAAGTGCTACCACCACCGGCAATGGACAAAATAAATGGGGGTTTAAACATCATTGGCTCCTTTAGAGATACGTCTCTACTGCTTCTCGCATTTTTTTGACATGCAGCCCGTAGACCACCTGAACGTTATTACCTTGTTTAATCACCCCTTTCGCGCCAGTCGATTTCAGGCGGGGCTCATCGATAACTGAAACATCGCGTACCGTCACTCGCAGGCGGGTGTAACAGTTGTCGACCACTTCGATATTGGCTCGTCCACCAAGACCCTCAATAATGGCTTCACCCAATCCATCGTTGCTGCCTTTGGCTTGATACTCTTGTTTGGTAAACAGTTTTGTTTCTTGCTCGTCGTCCTCACGCCCCGGCGTTTTCATATCGAAGCGGCGAATAAGGAAGCGGAACACCAGGAAGTAGATAACCGACATCGTTAGCCCGACGACGATGTACATCGGCCAGTTGGACTTCTCGGTGCCAAGCGGCAGGTTATAAAGAATGAAATCGATAATCCCGTTAGCTCCGATAGCGTGAACACCTAACAGGTAGAACAACATCATGCCGATGCCGGTCAGAACGGCATGCACGCCAAACAACATAGGGGCGACAAACAGGAATGAAAACTCCAGCGGCTCCGTCACACCAACCAGCAAAGACGTCAGCGCAGCCGGGATGAGAATCGCTTTCGCCGCCGCTTTGCGCTCAGGTTTAGCGGTCATATACATGGCGAATGCCGCAGCAGGAAGACCGAACATTTTGCTGATGCCGCGAGCGTCCCACACCACCGTGCTGCTGAGTTGATGAACGCTCGGACAGGCCATTTCAGCGAAATAAATATTGCGTGCGCCCTGGTAAATATTGCCGCAAACATCGGCCGTACCACCTAACTCGGTGTACAGGAAAGGTGTATAGACCAGGTGATGGAGACCGGTTGGCACCAGAATGCGCTCGAGGAAGCCATAGATAGCTACGCCAAATGCTCCCGCTCCTTTAATCGCTAACGCCAGCGCGCTGATTCCATGTTGAGCAAATGGCCAGAGTTCACTCATCACAACGCCGAGTAACATCGAAACCGGCAGCATGATAATGGCGACGAAGCAGTGCCCAGAGTAAATCGCCATCGCACCTGAAAATTGTACGCTGGAGTAACGGTTGTACAGATATCCCGACAGCGCGCCGGTGAGGATCCCGGCAAATACGCCCATCTCAAGCACCTGTACGCCCAACACCATACTTTGCCCTGCGGTGCGCATCTGGTCGGCAGGAGCCAGTTCTCCCTGAAGTTGTAGTGTTACGTTCATCGCATTAATAAATACGATAAAAGTGACCAGGCCAATCAATGCGGCATACCCTTTATCTTTTGCCGCAAGACCAATGGGAATACCTACGCCAAATACCAGTGCCAGGTTGGCCAGCACCGATACCGCTGATTTGGAGATGAGAACACCGGTGTGTTGAAGTGAAGGGTGGCTGAGGAACGGTAAATATTCAGCCAGATTGCCATTGCCCAATACATTACCGAACGCGATAAATAAACCGACGATCGGCAAAATAAGCACTGGGCCATAGAGCGATTTTCCGAAATTTTGTAGGGCGTTAACGGCACTTTTCATTTAGCAGTCTCTTATTATCACTTTAGCTAAACACCGCGTCGAGGCAGCGACTCAGCACAAAATGTAGCAAGAATCATGACTGGCTTTCTATCTATCTTATTGTTTTAAAAACAAATGACTTAGAAGGTAACATGTAACCTTTCAGGCTGTGATCGCGCTTCCACTTTGCAACAGAATTTCAGTTGTAACAGTTGCACAATTCAATGTTTCCTTTGCGAGAAAACGCGCAATGCAGAGTTTTCATACTTTCGTTTTTTTAATGTACCCGCATAATACATGTACAACGTTGTGGGCTAATGGGCCGTATCGGCCAGGGATAAAACATGAGAGCAATGCGTCTGGGTGCGCTGGCGGTGACGCTAGTGGCGGCTTTGGCCCTTTCAGGGTGCGACAATAACGACAAACCTCAGCCGGTGGCGAAAAGCGATAGTGCGGCCCAGCAAAGTGCGGCTCCAGCGGCAAAACCGGACGCCTCACAACTTGAAAAGTTAGCGAAGGATTCCGCTGGCAAATCGTTGAAATTGCTGGATGCCTCCGAGGTTCAGCTTGATGGCGCAGCCACGCTGGTCCTCACCTTCTCCATTCCACTCGATCCCAATCAAGACTTCTCCCGCGTGGCTCATTTGGTGGATAAGACCAGCGGTAAAGTGGACGGCGCGTGGGAACTTTCAGCTGACCTAAAAGAATTACGTTTGCGCCATCTTGAGCCTAAACGTGAACTGATACTGACGGTTGATAGCGGTTTGCTTGCTCTCAATAAAACAACTTTTGACAGCCCCTTCGAGAAACAAATTTCGACACGTGACATTCAACCGAGCGTTGGGTTTGCCAGCCGGGGTTCCTTGCTGCCAACCAAAGTGATTGCAGGTTTACCGGTGATGGCGCTCAACGTCGATAAAATTGACGTCAATTTTTACCGGATAAAAAGCGAATCGTTAAGCTCATTCATCAGCCAGTGGCAATACCGAAACTCAGTCTCTAACTGGGAATCTGACAATTTGCTCAAGCTTGCGGATTTGGTTTACAGCGGCAGGTTTGACCTCAATCCTGCGCGCAATACCCGTGAAAAACTGCTGCTACCGCTAGGTGAAATCAAACCGCTGCAACAACCTGGCGTCTATATCGCGATTATGAATCAGGCCGGTCATTACAGTTATAGCAATGCGGCAACATTGTTTACGTTAAGCGACATCGGGGTGTCCGTACACCGCTACCATGACCGGTTAGATGTCTTCACCCAAAGCCTGGAAAATGGTGCGGCACAGTCCAGTGTGGAAATCTCCCTGCTTGATGAAAAAGGACAAACCCTGGCACAAGCGAAGAGCGATGGTGATGGCCACGCTACGCTTGAAAAACCAGGCAAAGGGACGTTATTACTCGCGCGTACTACAGAACAAACTACGTTGCTGGATTTGAGCCGCCCGGCACTGGACCTGGCTGAATTCGATATTGCCGGAGATGCCGGGTTCACTAAGCAATTCTTTATGTTTGGCCCAAGGGATCTTTATCGTCCGGGTGAAACCGTTCTGCTTAATGCTTTACTGCGCGATAGCGATGGGAAAGCACTGCCTGCTCAACCGGTAAAACTGGAAGTGGTGAAGCCAGATGGCCAGGTCGCCAGAACGCAAGTCTGGCAACCAGAAAAGGGTTTGTATCAATTCAGCTACCCATTGAATCCGAATGTGCAAACCGGCAACTGGCAGGTGCGCGTAAATACCGGCGATAATCAGCCACGTATCTGGTCATTTAAAGTTGAAGACTTCATGCCAGAGCGTATGGCACTGAATATCAAGGGTAATAAGGATCCCGTCAGCCCTGATGAATCTGTGAGCTTCCAGATTACAGGTCGTTATCTGTACGGTGCACCAGCGTCCGGTAACAATCTGCAAGGACAGCTGTTCTTGCGCCCGCTTCGTGAAGCGGTGTCTGCTCTACCAGGGTTCCAGTTTGGCGATATAAACGAAGAAAACCTGTCTCGTAATCTCGATGAAGTCCAGCTCCAGCTTGATGAGCAAGGTAAAACAACAGTCAGTACCGATAGCCAATGGGCTGATGTCCACTCGCCATTACGATTGGTGCTACAAACCAGTTTGCTGGAATCGGGTGGTCGTCCAGTGACGCGTCGTGCTGAACAAGCTATCTGGCCAGACGACGCGCTGCCTGGCATTCGCCCGCAATTCGCCAGCAAAGAGATCTACGATTACCGAACTGACAGCACTCGTACTCAACCTATCGTTGATGAAGATACTAATGCCGGTTTTGACATTGTTTATGCCAATGCAAAAGGGGAAAAGCTGGCGGTTTCTGGGCTTGATGTGCGGCTCATCCGCGAGCGCCGGGATTATTTCTGGAGTTGGGAAGAGGGTGAAGGCTGGCAGTCTCAATATGACCAGAAAGACCTCATAGAAGCGGAGCAAAAGCTCACGCTTGCAGCGGGTGAAACCGGCAAAGTGGCTTTCCCTGTTGAATGGGGGTCCTACCGTCTTGAAGTACGTGATCCGGAGACAAACAATCTCAGCAGCATGCGTTTCTGGGCGGGTTACAGTTGGCAAGACAACAGTGACGGTGAAGGCGCTGTACGACCAGACCGCGTGACGCTGAAAATAGATAAACCAACTTATAAGCCTGGCGATACGATTAATCTGCATATTTCTGCCCCAGCGGCGGGAAAAGGCTACGCGATGGTGGAATCCAGCGATGGTCCACTGTGGTGGAAAGAAATTGATGTGCCAGAAAAAGGCCTGGATATCGCAATTCCAGTGGATAAAAGTTGGCAACGGCACGACCTGTATTTGAGCACGTTGGTGATACGGCCTGGTGATAAGAGCCGTTCGGCAACACCAAAACGCGCAGTCGGTATTTTGCATCTTCCACTGGCTGATGAAAGCCGCCGACTTGGGCTTACGTTAGAAGCCCCCGCTAAAATGCGCCCGAATCAGAACCTGACAGTGAAAGTAAAAACCCAGCCTATTAACGGGGAAATGCCGAAGCAAATTAATGTGCTGGTTTCCGCTGTGGATAGCGGGGTACTGAATATTACTGACTACAAAACCCCAGACCCGTGGGAAGCCTTCTTTGGTCGTAAACGTTACGGCGCGGATTTATACGATATCTATGGTCAGGTGATTGAAGGGGAAGGGCGCTTAGCCGCATTACGCTTTGGTGGTGATGGTGACGAAGGAGATGCATTAAGCCGCGGCGGTAAAAAACCGGTTAACCACGTCACGATCATTGCCCAACAAGCTCAGCGAGTGCAACTTGACGAAAAAGGTGAAGGCACGGTTGCGCTCCCTATTGGCGATTTCAACGGCGAGTTGCGTGTCATGGCGCAAGCCTGGACCGATGACCGTTTTGGTCATAGCGAGAATAAAGTGGTAGTTGCTGCGCCACTTGTGACGGAACTGGCTGCGCCGCGCTTTATGGCGAGCGGTGATAGCAGTCGTTTAGCGATGGATCTCACTAACCTGACCGACCAACCGCAACAACTGAATGTAAACCTGAACACCAGCGGCTTGCTTTCGCTGGACTCAGCGGCATCACAAACCGTGAAATTGATGCCGGGCGCGCGTAAAACTCTGTTTATCTCAGTCCGCGCGTTGGATGGTTTTGGTGATGGGCAACTGAATGCGCAAATCAATGGCGTCAACTTACCTGGCGAAACATTTGCAGCCCTGCAAAAACAATGGACCTTATCTGTGCGTCCTCCGTTCCCGGCTCAAAGTATCAACAGTGGTGCGGTACTTGCTCCCGGTGAAGTGTGGGATATTCCGCCGCGACATATTTCCGGTTTAGCTCCTGCAACACTTGAAGGACAGGTATTACTCAGTGGTCGCCCGCCGCTAAACCTGGCGCGTTATATCCGTGAGCTTAAAGCGTATCCGTATGGTTGCCTTGAACAAACGACCAGTGGCCTGTTCCCTTCGCTTTATACCAATCAGGCACAGCTTGCCGCTCTGGGGATAAAAGGAACCTCTGATGAGCAGCGTCGCGCAGCAATCGATCTGGGAATTTCTCGTCTGCTCGATATGCAGCGCGATAACGGCAGCTTTGGTTTATGGGACAAAGAAGGGCCGGAAGAGTACTGGCTAACGGCTTATGTGACTGATTTCCTGGTCCGTGCTAGCGAGCAAGGTTACAGCGTTAATGTAGATTCGCTCAATAAAGCCAATCAGCGTCTGCTGCGCTACCTTCAGGATTCAGGGCTAATTGCATTACGTTATAGCGATGATGCCGCTGCCAGTAAATTTGCGATTCAAGCCTATGCAGGCCAGGTATTAGCGCGTCAGCAAAAAGCACCTCTTGGAGCGTTGCGTGATCTTTGGCAGCGCCATAGCTCTGCCCGTGCCGGTTTGCCATTGGTGCAACTTGGCGTGGCGTTAAAGTTAATGGGTGATGCGCCGCGTGGCGAAGAAGCTATCAAGTTAGGGTTGCAAACCCGTCGTAGTGACGAGCGAATCTGGATGGCTGATTACGGTAGTGAATTGCGTGATAAAGCAATGGTTCTCAGTCTTCTGGAGGAGAACAAATTGCTGCCAGACCAGCAAAGTAACTTGCTGTCTGATCTCTCTAACCTCGCCTTTAGCCAACGCTGGCTTTCGACACAGGAAAGTAACGCACTCTTCCTGGCTGGCCGTAACTGGCAAACGGTGAAAGGAGATTGGCAAGCGCAGGTCTCCTTTACTGACGAACCACTGGCGAGTGGGCAATCAATGACACGTAATTTAACAGCCGAACAGCTCAATAGCCTGCAAGTGACTAACACTGGCCCGGGCAATCTCTATCTCCGCCTGGACAGCGCGGGTTATCCGCAACAGTCTCCAGCACCATATAGCAATGTGTTGCACATTGAGCGCCATTTCCTGGATGCCAAAGGTAACAGCAAATCGTTGTCAGAGCTGAAAAGCGGTGAGCTAGTGATGGTCTGGTTAGATGTTTGGGCGGATAAAAATGTGCCTGATGCGCTGGTGGTCGATCTACTGCCTGCCGGGCTTGAACTGGAAAATCAGAACCTGTCAGAAAGCAGTGCCAGCCTGAGCGAAAGCGATAATCAGGTTCAGGGGTTACTGAGCCAGATGCAACAGGCGGATATCCAGCACATGGAATTCCGTGATGATCGCTTTGTTGCGGCATTGCCACTCAATGAAAGCCAGCATGCGACACTGGTTTACCTGGCGCGAGCGGTGACTCCAGGGACGTATCAGGTGCCGGTTTCTCAAGTGGAATCGATGTATGTTCCGCAGTGGCGGGCAACAGGAGCCAGCACTGGCATGCTGACTATTCATCCGTAACGGGCCTCGTCAAGTGCGACAGCCTCTACGCTGGCGGCGGCGCTACTTTTTCATCGTTGCGCCTCTCATTTTTTGTCTGGGGATTTTGCTGGCAGACCGGCTTTGGCCGCTGCCACTATCTCAGGCGAATCCTGCACGTGTCGTGGTTGCAGCAGATGGCACCCCCCTGTGGCGTTTTGCTGACGAGAACGGCATCTGGCGCTATCCGGTCACGCTTAATGATGTTTCACCCCGTTATCTCGAAGCCCTGATCAACTATGAAGATCGCTGGTTTTGGGAGCATCCAGGTATTAACCCACTTTCGATACTACGTGCAGCCGGCCAGGATCTTCTGAGCGGAAAAGTGGTTTCGGGTGGCAGTACATTGACGATGCAAGTGGCTCGCTTGTTGGATCCCCACCCCCGAACATTTGGCGGAAAAATCCGCCAGGTGTGGCGGGCTCTGCAACTTGAGTGGCATCTTTCGAAAGAGCAAATTCTCACCCTTTATTTGAATCGCGCACCCTTTGGCGGCACGTTACAGGGAGTGGGCGCGGCCAGTTGGGTCTACCTGGGAAAATCTCCTGAGCATCTTAGTTATGCGGAAGCGGCTTTATTGGCTGTACTCCCGCAAGCACCTAGCCGCCTGCGTCCAGACCGCTGGCCTGAGCGGGCACAAGCTGCACGTGACAAAGTGCTGCTTCGCATGGCCGAACAAGCTGTCTGGGAACCGCAACAGGTTAAAGAATCTCTCGAAGAACCCGTTTGGCTAACTACACGCCAGATGCCGCAATTAGCTCCATTACTTTCACGTTATCTGGTAAATCGCAGCGACGCTCAGAAAATAACTACCACTATCGATGCACCGTTACAGCGCCAACTGGAAGAACTGGCGTTGAACTGGAAAGCTCAACTTCCGGCGCGTTCATCATTGGCGATGTTGGTCGTCGATCACACCACTATGGAAGTACGCGGTTGGGTTGGTTCGGCCGATATTAATGATCAAAGTCGTTTCGGCCATGTTGATATGGTCACGGCAATTCGGTCACCAGGCTCGGTGCTTAAACCTTTTGTCTATGGCCTGGCGCTGGACGATGGGTTGATTCATCCCACTTCGTTGTTACAGGATGTGCCACGCCGCTTCGGTGATTACCGCCCAGGAAATTTCGACACGGGTTTTCATGGCCCGGTCAGTATGAGTGAAGCACTGGTACGTTCGCTCAATCTCCCTGCGGTGCAAGTGCTTGAAGCATATGGGCCAAAACGCTTTGCTGCACAACTGCGTAACGTGGGTTTGGATCTGCGTTTTCCTGCAAACAGCGAGCCTAATCTTTCGCTCATTCTTGGAGGCGGCGGGGCGCGATTGGATCAGTTAGTTGCCGCTTATAGCGCATTTGCTCGCCATGGGCGCGCGGCACATTTGCGTTTACAGCCAGACCAACCATTGCTGGAACGGCCATTGATGTCTGCGGGAGCTGCCTGGATTATTAGGCGAGTACTGGCGGGTGAAGCCCAGCCGCAACCGGATGCGACGTTACCCGCTGTAGTCCCTTTGGCGTGGAAAACGGGTACCAGCTACGGTTATCGCGATGCGTGGGCTATCGGGATAAATCCCCGCTATCTCATTGGTATCTGGACTGGACGCCCTGATAGCACGCCGGTTGCTGGGCAGTTTGGTTTAGGTAGCGCCGTGCCGCTGTTAAATCAGGTCAATAATATGCTGCAAGCCACTTCCGCTGTTCAGCAGGCACGCCTGCCTGTTGACCCGCGTCCGGCAACGGTTTCTGCGGGCGAAATTTGCTGGCCGGGAGGGCAAACTCTGGCCCTGGGAGACAGCAATTGCCGACGCAGGTTATCGGGATGGTTACTGGATGATAGCCAACCGCCAACGCTTGATGCGCAGGGACAAGAAGGCGTTCAGGGATCAAGAAAGTTGGTCTGGCTGGACGAGCAAGGGAAACGTGTGGCGGCGGATTGCCCAAATGCGACACGACATATTATTTCTTTGTGGCCGTTGCCACTTGAGCCCTGGTTGCCCGTCAGTGAGAGAAGAGCCGCTCGTTTGCCAGCGGTTTCGGAACAATGTCCACCGCAGCAGAAAGATGAAGTTACGCCTTTATTATTGTTAGGGGTACGTGAGGGCGCTATTTTGAAGCGTCTACCTGGCGAATTAAGCTTAGTGCTTCGTCTTAGTACGCAGGGTGGGCAAGGTGATCGCTGGTGGTTTTTGAACGGTGAGCCGATGAGTGAAAAGCAAAACGGGATCGCGCTAAATCTGGATAAACCGGGAAAGTATCAAGTATTGGTGCTTGATGAAGCCGGGCAGATTGCTGCTGCTCATTTCACTTTGCAGTAGAGCCATAGTGTGATTTTTAGGCGTTCAGGTGAAAAGTGTTGCCGATGTTCGCTTTATTTTAAAAAAATGTTACCTGCATCCATAGGCAACTCGAGACTTGCTCATTATAATCGGCGCCAAATCATAACCGGGTATCCCATAAATACTTCCCGCAGCAGGCAGCTAACGCTCCCGTTGCATGAGTAATGACGGGACCGGGCAAACAGAACAGACACAGAGGTAATCATGGCTATTGAACGTACTTTTTCCATCATCAAACCAAACGCGGTGGCAAAAAACGTTATTGGTAATATTTATGCTCGTTTTGAATCCGCAGGGTTTAAGATTGTTGGCGCAAAAATGTTGCACCTGACTTCTGCACAGGCACAGGGTTTCTATGCTGAGCACGAAGGCAAACCATTCTTCGACGGCCTGGTTGAGTTTATGACTTCCGGTCCAATCGTTGTGAGCGTTCTGGAAGGTGAAAATGCGGTTCAGCGTCACCGTGACATTCTGGGCGCAACTAACCCAGCTAACGCTCTGGCGGGTACTCTGCGTGCAGACTACGCGGATAGCTTCACCGAAAACGGCACCCACGGCTCTGATTCTTTAGAATCAGCTGCTCGCGAAATCGCCTATTTCTTCGCTGAAGGTGAAGTTTGCCCACGCACTCGCTAATGGTCCTTTCTGGTTGGTTGGCGGGTAGAAATACCTGTAAACCAAATAGATGTGGGCATTAGCACTATCTGTTAAGCGACCGTTACATTTTATTTGTATGTACATCGCTATCAGACATGGCATCTGTGCCATAGAGTTTGTACAATGCTACGCCCCGGATGAGCTTGCTCTCCGGGGCGTATCTTTTTAACCCTCCTGGGGCCGTAACGTGTAACAACGAGGCCGGAAGAAATTATGTCAGAGCAAATTGTCACTCCTGAGACACCTGTTTCAGTCGTTTCCAACAAGTCAGAAAAAATTAACCTGTTGGATCTTAACCGCCAGCAACTGCGAGAGTTCTTCGCTGATATGGGCGAAAAACCTTTCCGTGCTGATCAAGTCATGAAATGGATGTATCACTATTGCAGTGATGACTTCGATGAAATGACCGACATCAACAAAGTTCTGCGCAACAAACTCAAAGAAGTCGCTGAAATTCGCGCACCTGAAGTTGCTGAAGAGCAACGCTCTGCCGATGGCACCATCAAATGGGCAATCAGAATCGCCGATCAGCTGGTCGAAACGGTATATATCCCTGAAGAAGACCGCGCTACATTGTGTGTCTCCTCTCAGGTTGGTTGTGCTCTGGAATGTAAATTCTGCTCAACAGCTCAGCAAGGTTTTAACCGTAACCTGCGTGTTTCTGAAATTATTGGCCAGGTATGGCGTGCGGCTAAAATTATCGGTGCGCAAAAGAAAACCGGCGTACGTCCTATCACCAACGTGGTGATGATGGGGATGGGTGAGCCGCTACTGAACCTCAACAACGTGGTTCCAGCAATGGAAATCATGCTTGATGATTTCGGTTTTGGGCTTTCTAAACGTCGCGTAACGCTTTCCACATCGGGTGTGGTTCCCGCGCTGGATAAATTGGGCGACATGATTGATGTGGCACTTGCCATCTCTTTGCATGCTCCGACCGATGATATTCGTGACGAAATCATGCCGATCAACAAAAAGTACAACATCGAGACTTTCCTGGCCGCGGTGCGCCGCTATCTGGAGAAATCCAACGCCAACCAGGGCCGTGTCACTGTGGAATACGTTCTGCTTGATCATGTCAACGATGGTACTGAACATGCGCATCAACTGGCTGAATGCCTTAAAGATACGCCATGTAAAATTAACCTGATCCCATGGAACCCGTTCCCGGGTGCGCCATATGGTCGTAGTTCCAATAGCCGAATTGACCGTTTCTCAAAAGTACTGATGAGCTACGGTTTCACTACCATTGTGCGTAAAACACGTGGCGATGATATTGATGCGGCATGCGGACAGTTGGCAGGTGAAGTTATCGACCGAACCAAACGTACGTTACGTAAACGTATGCAAGGTGAACCTATTGATGTTAAAGCAGTCTGATAAGCATTCATTTTGATCAGACTAGCGCCATGCAGTCATGTGGCTGTATGGCGCAAAAAACACGTAGTTATATCTTGCAGTTATGCAAGTTTAGCAAGTGTCTTTAAGATTAATAATTACGGTGCGTTTCACTGCACTTTAAGGCAGTATGTAGCGGTACAACAATAGTTTAGGCGCAGCTATTTAACCATTGTGGGTAGCAATCCACTGACAACATTCAAAATGATGTCTATGGTTAACTCATCGGTGATGAAGCGTTCATGTAAAGCGGTTTTTTTATGTGAATATGTAGTTTGAGCTGAATATTATGTTGTCTGGAGGGGTGCCCTTCAGAAGAAAAATTAGTTTCGCGGAGCGGGAGAGTGTGGCGTAGCGGAAAGGCTGTGCGACAAGGCTCCTGCCTAATTCCTCAATCGAACAGCACCAGCAGTTGTAGCTAATGAATACTGAAGCCACTCACGAATCAAATGCAGCAAAAACCACGGGCGAACGTCTACGTACAGCGCGTGAAGAACTCGGTCTTAGCCAACAAGCTGTGGCAGAACGCCTGTGCTTGAAGGTTTCTACCGTCCGGGATATTGAAGATGACAAGGCGCCTGCCGACTTAGCGTCAACGTTCCTGCGTGGTTATATCCGCTCTTATGCACGACTGGTGCGTATCCCTGAAGAAGAACTGTTGCCAATGATGGCAAAACAGGCGCCGATTAAGGCTGCCAAAGTTGCCCCAATGCAAAGTTTTTCCCTGGGGAAACGTCGTAAGAAACGTGACGGTTGGTTAATGACCTTTACATGGCTTGTTCTGTTTGTTGTTGTCGGTCTGACGGGCGCATGGTGGTGGCAGAACCACAAGGCGCAGCAGGAAGAAATTTCGACGATGGCAGATCAATCCTCAGCTGAACTTTCAGCGAGTAATAGCAATTCTCAATCAGTTCCATTGAATACCAGTGATTCATCCGCAGCTGATACTTCAGCCCAGCAGCCTGTGCAGGCGCCTGCGACGCAATCTGCACCTACGACTGATTCAACACAAAATCTGGCCCCGGCAGCAACGGCTCAGCAAACCACTCCAGCAGATTCTTCCGCTGTAGTGTCACCAAGCCAGGCACCTGCAGAAAATGTGCAGGCCACAACACCGCCTGCGCCGAATGCCACTTTACCTACCGATCAAGCCGCTGTGACTACACCTGCAACGGCGACGGCTGACCCGAATGCATTAGTGATGAACTTTAATGCCGATTGCTGGCTTGAAGTGACCGATGCGACGGGTAAAAAACTGTTCAGCGGCATGCAACGTAAAGATGGCAATTTGAATTTAGCCGGTCAGGCACCGTATAAGTTGAAAATTGGTGCTCCGGCGGCAGTACAGATTCAGTTCCAGGGTAAACCTGTCGACCTGAGTCGTTTTATCAGAACTAGCCAGGTTGCACGTCTGACGGTAAGTGCTGAATAATTGCAGCCAGCATGACGCGTAATTGTGGAGATTTGTAATGCATAATGAAGCCCCAATTCAACGTAGAAAATCCAAACGGATCTACGTCGGGAATGTGCCAATCGGCGACGGGGCACCGATCGCCGTCCAGTCAATGACCAACACCCGTACTACGGATGTTGAAGCCACTGTTAATCAGATCAGAGCATTAGAAAGAGTGGGTGCAGATATCGTTCGTATATCTGTGCCGACTATGGATGCGGCAGAAGCGTTCAAGCTTATTAAACAGCAGGTCAATGTCCCGTTGGTCGCTGATATCCATTTTGACTACCGTATCGCCCTAAAAGTGGCTGAGTATGGCGTCGATTGTCTGCGCATCAACCCAGGCAACATCGGTAACGAAGAGCGCATCCGTACCGTTGTCGATTGCGCCCGCGACAAAAACATCCCTATTCGTATTGGCGTTAATGCCGGATCGCTGGAAAAAGATCTCCAGGAGAAGTATGGCGAGCCAACGCCCCAGGCGCTGTTAGAGTCGGCAATGCGTCATGTGGATCATCTTGATCGTCTTAACTTTGATCAATTCAAAGTCAGCGTTAAAGCGTCTGATGTTTTCCTGGCTGTTGAATCCTACCGTCTACTGGCCAAGCAGATTGATCAACCTCTGCATCTTGGGATCACAGAAGCGGGTGGCATGCGTAGTGGTTCGGTGAAATCAGCAATTGGCCTGGGTTTACTGCTTTCCGAAGGCATTGGTGACACGCTGCGCGTATCACTGGCCGCCGATCCGGTAGAAGAGATCAAGGTTGGTTTCGATATCCTGAAATCTTTGCGCATCCGTGCTCGCGGTATTAACTTCATCGCCTGCCCAACATGTTCGCGCCAGGAATTCGATGTTATCGGGACAGTGAACGCACTTGAAGAGCGCCTTGAAGATATCATTACGCCAATGGATGTTTCGATCATCGGCTGCGTGGTGAACGGGCCGGGCGAAGCACTGGTTTCCACTTTGGGTGTCACTGGTGGCAACAAGAAAAGCGGTTTCTATGAAGATGGTGTGCGTCAACGCGAGCGAATGGATAACGAAAATATGATTGCGCAGCTTGAAGCGCGTATTCGTGCCAAGGCCTCCATGCTTGATGAATCACAGCGGATTAGTATCCAGCAGTTGGAAAAATAGTGCGAAACATGGGAAGCATTCGGCTTCCCGTGTATGATTGAACCCGCCAGACGTTTTGCGACAACAAACAGTCTGATTTCGGGTTCATTTTTTGTATAAATTCGGTAGAGAATAAACGTGGCAAAAAACATTCAAGCCATCCGCGGCATGAACGATTACCTGCCTGGCGAAACCGCCATTTGGCAGCGCATTGAAGGCATTCTGAAACAGGTGCTCGGCAGCTACGGTTACAGCGAAATCCGTTTGCCGATTGTAGAGCAGACCCCGTTATTCAAACGCGCCATCGGTGAAGTGACCGACGTGGTTGAAAAAGAGATGTATACCTTTGAGGACCGCAACGGCGATAGCCTGACTTTGCGTCCTGAAGGCACCGCGGGCTGCGTGCGTGCCGGTATCGAACATGGTCTTCTGTACAATCAGGAACAGCGCTTGTGGTACATCGGGCCGATGTTCCGCCATGAGCGTCCGCAAAAAGGGCGCTATCGCCAGTTCAATCAGTTGGGGGTCGAAGTTTTTGGTCTGCAAGGGCCAGACATTGACGCAGAACTGATTATGCTGACTGCTCGCTGGTGGCGTGCCTTGGGTATCGACCAGCACGTCAGTCTGGAACTGAACTCTATTGGCTCTCTTGAAGCGCGTGCTAACTATCGTGATGCGCTCGTTGCGTTCCTTGAACAGCATAAAGAGAAACTTGACGAAGATTGCCAGCGTCGCATGTACAGCAACCCGTTACGCGTACTGGACTCAAAAAATCCAGACGTTCAGGCATTGCTGGATGACGCACCAACACTTGGTGATTATCTGGACGAAGAGTCTCGTGAACATTTCGCGGGTCTGTGCCAGTACCTTGACGCTGCCGGTATCGCGTATACCGTGAATCAGCGCCTGGTGCGAGGTCTGGATTACTACAACCGCACTGTTTTCGAGTGGGTTACAAGCAGTCTGGGCTCTCAAGGAACCGTTTGTGCCGGCGGCCGTTACGATGGTTTAGTTGAGCAACTTGGTGGCCGTGCAGCGCCTGCAGTTGGTTTTGCGATGGGTCTGGAACGTCTTGTTTTACTGGTTCAGGCTATTAATCCGGAATTTAAAGCAGAATCTGTTGTCGATATTTACCTGATATCGTCAGGTCAGGGAACGCAGGCTGCGGCAATGCTGTTGGCTGAGCAATTACGTGATCAGGTCCCAGCTATCAAGCTGATGACTAACTACGGCGGTGGTAACTTCAAGAAACAATTCGTCCGTGCAGATAAGTGGGGTGCGCGTGCTGCACTGGTGCTGGGCGAAACTGAAGTGGCTAATGGTCAGGTCGTCGTTAAGGATCTGCGCACAGGTGAGCAAACTACCGTTGAACAAGCAAACGCGGTCGCTCATTTGCAGGCGCTACTGGGTTAATTTCCCCAGTGTTTAATCGTTAAGGAGAAGGACTGCGTGGAAATTTACGAAAACGATAACGAACAGGTTGATGCGGTAAAACGCTTCTTTGCCGAAAACGGCAAAGCGCTGGTAGTGGGTGTTGTTCTGGGTATTGGCGCACTGATGGGCTGGCGTTACTGGAACAGCCATCAGGCTGAAAGCTCAATGGCTTCTTCTCTTGAGTATCAAACCGTCACTCAAGCGGTGCGTGCTGATCAACCTGCCACGTTGAGTGCGGCAGAAAAATTCGCAGCTAGCACTAAAAATACTTACGGCGCACTGGCATCACTGGAAATTGCGCAGAAGTACGCAGATAACAACGACCTCGCGAAAGCAGCTGCTCAATTGCAGCAGGGTCTGAGCAGCACCAGCGACGAAAATTTGCAGGCGCTGATCAATGTACGTCTGGCTCGAGTTCAAATCCAACAAAAGCAAATTGATGCTGCGCTGAAAACGCTCGACAGTGTTAAAGGTGAAGGTTGGGTAGCGATTATCGCTGATTTGCGCGGTGAAGCGCTGCTCAGCAAAGGGGATAAGCAAGGTGCACGCGATGCGTGGAGCAAAGGCTCACAGACCGACGCTTCTCCAGCCCTGCGCGAAATGATGCAGATGAAAATTAATAATTTGTCGAGCTAAGAGGGACCGGATGCAATTGCGTAAACTACTTGTACCAGGGCTGATTTCTCTGACGCTGCTCAGCGGTTGTTCACTGTTTAGCGGTGAAGAAGATGTGGTTAAGATGTCTCCACTGCCGACAGTTGAAAACCAATTTGAACCTGAAAAATCATGGAGTACTTCTGTTGGTAGCGGAATTGGTGATTTCTATTCCAATTTGCATCCAGCATGGCAGGACGGCAACATTTATGCCGCCGATCGCCGTGGTACCGTAAAAGCCATTAACGCGGACGATGGTAAAGAAGTCTGGTCTATCGACCTTTCTGAAAAGACGAATTTTTATTCCAGCAACCTGCCCGCGCTGCTTTCTGGCGGCGTAACGGTTGAAGGTGCACATCTTTACGTCGGTAGTGAAAAAGCACAGGTTTATGCGCTTAACACCTCTGATGGTAGTATTGCATGGCAAAGCAAGGCTGCAGGCGAAGTACTTTCTCGCCCAGTGGTCAGCGAAGGTTTAGTTCTGGTTCACACCAGCAATGGTCAGCTTCAGGCATTTGATGAGGCAGACGGTGCTGTTAAATGGACTGTAAACCTTGATATGCCTGCACTTTCTCTGCGCGGTGAATCAGCACCTGCAGTCGCGTTTGGTGCCGCAATTGTTGGCGGTGATAACGGACGCGTAAGCGCAGTTCTGATGAAGCAAGGTCAGCTGATTTGGCAGCAGCGTATCTCTCAGGCAACCGGTGCGACTGAAATTGACCGTCTGAGCGATGTTGATACGACCCCTGTTATTGTTAACGGTGTGGTCTATGCGCTGGCATATAATGGCAACCTGACTGCACTGGACTTACGTTCAGGTCAGGTGATGTGGAAACGTGAATTGGGTTCAGTAAACGACTTCATTGTTGATGCGAACCGTATTTTCCTCGTCGACCAAAATGACCGCGTGATTGCCCTGAATGCGGATGGCGGCGTTACACTGTGGACCCAAAGTGATCTGCTGCACCGTAATCTGACTTCACCTGTTTTGTACAACGGCTATCTGGTTGTTGGTGACGCCGAAGGTTACATGCATTGGATTAATGCTGATGACGGTCGCTTTGTTGCCCAACAAAAAGTGGACAGCTCTGGATTCCAGACTGAGCCAGTTGTTGCCAGCGACAAACTGTTGATTCAGGCGAAAGATGGTACGTTGTACGCTATCAAGCGTTAAACTTACCTGACGTAATAGCATGAGCGAAACGGTTCCCGTAGTCCGGGAGCCGTTTCCTGTTTTTAGAAACGATGTGATTTGACGTCGTTTTATGATGAATTTTGAGTAATGAGGCTTTTATCATGGTACCTGTGGTTGCGCTTGTCGGGCGCCCTAATGTCGGAAAATCCACGTTGTTTAACCGCTTGACGCGTACCCGAGATGCGCTGGTCGCGGATTTCCCGGGGCTGACTCGCGACCGCAAGTATGGTCGTGCTGAAGTGGAAGGTCGCGAATTTATTGCCATCGATACCGGCGGTATTGATGGCACCGAAGACGGCGTTGAAACGCATATGGCTGCACAATCGCTGTTAGCGATTGAAGAAGCTGATGTGGTGCTGTTTATGGTGGATGCACGTGCGGGCCTGATGCCTGCCGATGAAGCCATTGCCAAACATCTGCGTTCTCGTCAGAAGCCTACCTTCCTGGTGGCGAACAAAACTGACGGTATGGATCCTGACCAGGCGGTTATCGATTTCTACTCTTTGGGATTAGGTGAAATTCACCCGATCGCAGCCTCTCACGGCCGCGGTGTAACAACCCTGCTGGAACACGTGTTAATCCCATTCATCGACGAAACAAATCCGCGTGAGCCGGAAGAAGAAATCGACGAAGATGCAGCCTATTGGGCGGCATTCAATGCTAAGAATGGCATTGTGTCAGACGAAGAAGAAGCGGAAGAAGAAGAGGAAGAAGAAGCATTTAATCCTCAGGATTTGCCAATCAAACTGGCCATTGTCGGTCGCCCGAACGTAGGTAAGTCAACGCTCACCAACCGTATTCTTGGCGAAGACCGTGTTGTGGTTTACGACATGCCAGGAACGACGCGTGACAGCATCTATATCCCAATGGAACGCGATGAGCGTGAATACATTCTCATCGACACCGCTGGGGTGCGCAAACGTGGCAAAATCACTGAAACCGTTGAGAAATTCTCGGTAATCAAAACCCTGCAAGCGATCGAAGATGCTAACGTTGTCATGCTGGTTATTGATGCACGCGAAGGTATCTCCGATCAGGATCTGTCTCTGCTTGGCTTTATCCTGAATAGTGGGCGCTCACTGGTGATTGTGGTCAACAAGTGGGATGGCCTGAGCAACGAAGTCAGAGAGCAAGTTAAAGAGACCCTGGACTACCGTCTTGGCTTTATCGACTTTGCTCGCGTGCACTTCATCTCCGCACTGCACGGCAGCGGCGTGGGTAACTTGTTCGAATCTGTTCGTGAAGCTTATGATAGCTCCACGCGCCGCGTAAGCACTGCGTTGCTGACTCGCATCATGACCATGGCTGCGGAAGATCACCAGCCACCGTTGGTTCGTGGTCGTCGTGTTAAGCTGAAATATGCTCACGCCGGTGGTTATAACCCGCCAATCGTAGTGATTCACGGCAACCAGGTTAAAGACCTGCCGGACTCCTACAAGCGCTACTTGATGAACTACTTCCGCAAATCGCTGGATGTAATGGGGACGCCAATCCGTATTCAGTTCAAAGAAGGGGAGAACCCGTTTGCCAACAAACGTAACACCCTGACGCCGAACCAGATGCGTAAACGTAAGCGTTTGATCAAGCACATCAAGAAAAGCAAATAATTGATACGGGAGCGAAATGCTCCCGTTTTATTTTGTTTTGAGGAGAGATTATGGAACTCAATTGCCCAATTTGCGCTAAACCGCTGGTAGCAACTGACAACGGTGCACATTGCGAAAGCTGCAAAAAGAACTTCAATCTTGAAGCCCGCTGCCCGGATTGCCACAAGCCGCTGGAAGTTTTAAAAGCGTGCGGTGCCGTCGACTATTTCTGCCAGAACGGCCACGGATTGATTTCGAAAAAACGCGTCGAATTCGTGCCTGTTGCTAACTAAGTTTTAGCTTTTCGCCGCTGTTTTGCGCGTGCGTTTAGGTTTCACCGGTGTAATGCCGGTGACCTGGCTTTCCACCCAACCATCTTCCAGACGCGTCGTCAGCGTATCCCCGGAATGCACCTGTTTTGTCTTCTTCAGCACTTTGCCGTCGGTTGCTGTTGTCACGCTATAACCACGCGCAAGCGTTGCCAGCGGGCTGACTGCTTCAAGCTGTGCGATAGCGGTGCCAAATCGCTGACGCGTATTGTTCAGCCGCGCAGTCACAACCTGCGATAAACGATATTCAAGCTGCTGCAAACGAGTTTGGGCGCGGTGAATACGTGGCTGCGGTTGTTGCTGATTTAAGCGCTGCATCAAACGTTGCTGTTGTTGCGAGGTACGTCGCAGTTTCGCATCCATCGCGATATTCAGACGCTGCTGTAAGCGCTCTAGCGTGGTTTGTTGGCGTGCTAAACGCAATTGCGGATGCTGTTGCTGTAAACGATGATGCAGGCGTGTGAAACGCTGTGAACGCTGGGCGAGGTAGTAATCCATCGCCATTTCCATTCGTTGTTGCTGGGACTGAAGCTGGCGCAGTAATTCGAGCTGGTTGCGGCTGACAATCTCTGCGGCAGCCGAAGGGGTCGGTGCACGAACATCTGCTACAAAATCGGCGATCGTGACGTCAGTTTCATGCCCTACGGCGCTAACTACCGGAATTTGGCTCGCGAAAATAGCGCGAGCAACGCGTTCATCGTTAAAGCTCCATAAATCTTCCAGCGAACCACCGCCACGCCCCACAATCAGCACATCACACTCTTTGCGTAGGTTTGCCAGTTCAATCGCGCGAACGATTTGCAGCGGTGCGTCAGCACCCTGCACAGCGGTTGGATATATGATGACTGGCAGGGAGGGATCGCGACGTTTTAGTACATGCAGAATGTCATGCAGTGCGGCACCGGTTTTTGAGGTAATCACCCCGACCTGGTGCGCAGGCGTTGGCAGCGGTTGTTTATGAATCTGCTCAAACAACCCTTCTGCGGTGAGACGCAGCTTCAGCTCTTCGTATTGCTGCTGTAATAAACCTTCACCCGCAGGCTGCATACTTTCAACGATTATCTGGTAATCACCACGCGGCTCATAGAGCGTCAGAGTGGCGCGCACCAAAACCTGTTGCCCGTGTTGCGGGCGGAAGGTGACGCGTCGATTGCTGTTGCGAAACATTGCGCCGCGAATTTGTGCTGTATCGTCTTTGAGCGTGAAGTACCAATGGCCGGAAGCAGGTTGGGTAAAGTTGGAAATTTCACCGCTGATCCAGACTTGCCCCATCTCTTGCTCCAGCAGCATGCGGACCGTCTGATTGAGACGGCTGACGGTAAAAATTGAAGGGGTATTTATCGTTGGCATGTGACCTGGATCAAATTTTAAATCAGCAAGTTATTCGGTCGATAGTACCTTTCATATCGTACTTGGCAAGGTGTTTTGTGAAAAAAGTGTGGATGCAATCGCTTACGCTCTGTATAATGCCGCGGCAATATTTTATCTGTTCTCATTCACCCCAGGTTGAGATATTGCCATGCTACGAATCGCTAAAGAAGCACTGACGTTTGATGACGTTCTCCTCGTTCCAGCTCACTCTACAGTTCTGCCTAACACGGCTGATCTCAGCACCCAACTGACCAAAACTATTCGTTTGAATATCCCTATGCTGTCCGCAGCAATGGATACCGTAACGGAAGCCCGTCTGGCCATCGCATTGGCTCAGGAAGGTGGACTTGGTTTCATTCACAAAAACATGTCGATTGAGCGCCAGGCTGATGAAGTCAAACGCGTGAAAAAACACGAAAGTGGCGTTGTGACTGACCCACAGACCGTATTGCCGACGACCACTTTGCACGAAGTTAAAGAACTTACCGCCCGTAACGGTTTCGCCGGTTACCCGGTTGTTACCGAAGAAAACGAACTGGTCGGTATCATCACCGGTCGTGACGTGCGTTTTGTGACCGACCTGAACCAGCCTGTTAGCGTGTACATGACGCCGAAAGAGCGTCTGGTTACCGTGAAAGAAGGCGAAGCGCGTGATGTTGTGCTGTCCAAAATGCACGAAAAACGTGTTGAGAAAGCGCTGGTTGTAGACGCTAACTTCCATCTGCGCGGTATGATCACCGTAAAAGACTTCCAGAAAGCTGAACGTAAACCTAACGCCTGTAAAGACGAGCAGGGACGTTTGCGTGTTGGGGCGGCCGTAGGCGCAGGTGCGGGCAACGAAGAGCGTATCGACGCTCTGGTCGCTGCTGGTGTCGACGTTTTACTGATTGACTCCTCTCATGGGCATTCCGAAGGTGTTTTGCAACGTATTCGCGATACCCGCGCGAAATATCCTGACCTGCAAATCATTGGCGGTAACGTGGCAACAGCCGCTGGCGCCCGTGCATTGGCTGAAGCTGGCGTAAGCGCTGTGAAAGTCGGTATCGGTCCTGGTTCCATCTGTACCACTCGTATCGTAACGGGTGTGGGCGTTCCACAAATTACGGCCGTTGCGGATGCCGTTGAAGCGCTGGAAGGTACGGGTATCACTGTTATCGCTGATGGCGGTATCCGCTTCTCAGGCGATATCGCAAAAGCCATCGCTGCGGGTGCATCTGCGGTCATGGTTGGCGGTATGCTGGCAGGGACTGAAGAATCTCCTGGCGAAATCGAACTTTACCAGGGCCGTTCTTTCAAATCCTACCGCGGTATGGGCTCTCTGGGCGCGATGTCCAAAGGTTCTTCAGACCGTTACTTCCAGACTGACAACGCCGCTGACAAATTGGTGCCGGAAGGTATCGAAGGCCGTGTGGCTTACAAAGGTCGTCTGAAAGAGATCGTTCACCAGCAAATGGGCGGCCTGCGTTCCTGTATGGGTCTGACCGGCTGTGGTACCATCAATGAACTGCGTACTAAAGCGGAATTTGTACGCATCAGCGGTGCGGGCATTCAGGAAAGTCACGTCCACGATGTGACGATTACTAAAGAGTCCCCGAACTACCGTATGGGTTCTTAAAATTTCTGCACCCGGCTTTCTGCCGGGTGTTTTTATTTTGTTTCACTTGCCTCGGAATAAGCGTCAATGACGGAAAACATCCATAAACATCGCATACTTATCCTCGATTTCGGTTCTCAGTACACTCAACTTGTCGCGCGCCGCGTACGTGAGCTAGGCGTTTACTGTGAACTGTGGGCATGGGATGTCACTGAAGCACAAATTCGTGAATTTAATCCAAGCGGTATCATTCTTTCTGGTGGACCGGAAAGTACGACTGAGCACAATAGCCCACGCGCACCTGAATATGTCTTTACCGCAGGCGTGCCAGTATTTGGTGTGTGCTACGGCATGCAGACCATGGCAATGCAGCTTGGCGGTCACGTAGAATCTTCTACCGAGCGCGAGTTTGGCTATGCACAGGTTGAAGTCAAAACCGACAGCGCCCTGGTTCGCGGCATTGAAGACTCACTGAGTGCCGACGGCAAACCGCTGTTGGATGTCTGGATGAGTCACGGCGATAAAGTCACCGCGATCCCTTCTGACTTCGTTACCGTTGCTAGCACCGAAACCTGTCCGTTCGCTATTATGGCAAACGAAGAAAAACGTTTTTATGGCGTGCAATTCCACCCGGAAGTGACCCATACCCGTCAGGGCCAGCGTTTGCTGGAGCGTTTTGTACTGGATATCTGCGGCTGCGAAGCGCTGTGGACACCAGCAAAAATCATCGAAGACGCGATTGTTCGTCTGCGTGAACAAGTGGGCAACGACAAAGTCATTCTTGGCCTGTCCGGTGGCGTGGATTCTTCCGTGACCGCAATGCTGCTGCACCGTGCAATTGGCGATCGTCTGACCTGTGTCTTCGTGGATAACGGTCTGTTGCGTTTGAACGAAGCACAGCAGGTTATGGATATGTTCGGTGACCACTTCGGTCTGAACATTGTTCACGTTGAAGGCGAAGAGCGTTTCCTGTCCGCGCTGGCGGGCGAGAACGATCCAGAAGCGAAACGTAAAATCATCGGCCGCGTGTTTGTTGAAGTTTTCGATGAAGAAGCACTGAAACTGGAAGACGTGAAGTGGCTGGCGCAGGGCACTATTTACCCTGACGTTATCGAATCTGCGGCCTCGGCTACCGGTAAAGCACACGTCATCAAATCTCACCACAACGTGGGCGGCCTGCCGAAAGAGATGAAGATGGGTCTGGTTGAGCCGCTGCGTGAGCTGTTTAAAGACGAAGTGCGCAAAATCGGTCTGGAACTGGGCTTGCCATACGACATGCTGTACCGTCACCCGTTCCCAGGGCCAGGTCTTGGTGTGCGCGTGTTGGGCGAAGTGAAGAAAGAGTATTGCGACCTGCTGCGCCGTGCCGATGCCATCTTTATTGAAGAGCTGCATAAAGCAGATCTCTACAACAAAGTCAGCCAGGCGTTCACTGTGTTCCTGCCGGTGCGTTCTGTTGGCGTGATGGGCGATGGCCGTAAATACGATTGGGTTGTTTCACTGCGTGCTGTGGAAACCATCGACTTTATGACTGCACATTGGGCACACCTGCCTTACGATTTCCTTGGTCGTGTATCCAACCGCATCATCAACGAAGTGAATGGCATTTCCCGCGTGGTTTACGATATTTCTGGCAAACCGCCAGCGACAATCGAGTGGGAATAATTTCCCATTAACGAGTAACGCGTTGTACTGAATATCAACCCTCTGTTTTTACAGAGGGTTTTTTATGTCATTTATACCTCTCTTGAAGACCAGGCGGGATAGTCGGTATAGCCAGCTTCTTTGCCACCAAATAAGGCGGCTGGATTGCTGATAGGTGCCAGCGGCAGGTTTTCCGCAAGACGGCGTGGGAAATCCGGGTTGGCAATAAACGGACGGCCGAAAGCAATCAAATCCACAACCCCTGCGCTCAGCAGTTCCTCCGCTTTCTCTTGGGTATAATTACCCGCGACGATAATGGCCCCGCTGAAGGTCGCGCGAAGCGTTTCACGAAACTCATACGGCACCTGAGGTGCATCATCCCAGTCGGCTTCTGCCAGATGGACAAAGGCAATGCCTTTTTGTTCGCACCAGGCAGCAAGGCTCAGAATCGCTTCAATGGCCTGCGGATCGTCCATGCCACGCTGAGTAATAAACGGGGCAAGGCGGATACCCGTTCTGTCTGCACCAATAGCATCACTAATGGCTGCCAGCACTTCTTGTGCGAAGCGCACACGATTGGCCAGGCTGCCACCATATTCGTCGGTGCGCTGGTTGGAGGTGCGGCGCAGGAACTGATCGATCAAATAGCCGTTGCCGCCGTGGACTTCTACGCCGTCAAAACCGGCATCAATAGCGTTGAGTGCCGCCTGGCGGTAATCGGCAACCACCTGACGAATATCGTCATGTGTCAATTCGCGAGGAACAGGGCAGTCAACCATTCGGCCAACGCCATCGCTGCCCACCACCCAAACTTGCGCATCCGGTGAAAGTGCTGAAGGTGCAACTGGCTTGCCGTCAGCGTGAAAACTTTCATGGGACATGCGCCCGACGTGCCACAGTTGCGAGATGATTTTTCCGTTTACCTGATGAACCGCGTCGGTTACCTGACGCCAGCCGCGAATCTGCTCTGGCGAGTGGATACCTGGCGTCCAGGAATAGCCCTGACCCTGCGGAGAAATTTGTGTCGCTTCGGTGATGATAAGCCCAGCACTTGCACGTTGCTGATAATACGTCGCCATCATCGCGGTTGGGATATTGCCCGGCTGTGCGGAGCGCGAGCGTGTCATGGGGGCCATGACAATACGGCTAAGGGTTTCAATTGACCCAACGCGAGTGGCCTCAAACAGGTGGCGTGATTTCATTTTTCGACTCCGACATAGTTAACGATGCATTGACTTTACGGGGCCTTTGTCGTTTTGATAATGGCATTGAAATCTGATTCTCTATTCAGGAAATTAGAATAATGGGTAAGCTCGAAGATATGGCATTGCTGGTGGCGGTGGCTGAAGCGGGGGGATTAGCGGCCGCAGGCCGACGGATGAACTTATCGCCCGCGACCATGACTGCGCGGCTGAAGGCATTGGAAGAACGTTATCAAACGCGCTTTTTTAATCGTTCCACCCGAGCGATTGCGTTAACCCGGGCCGGGGAGGGGTTTTACTACGCCGCGCTTCGCGTGTTAGAGGAAATGGAGCAGGCGGAATCAACGCTGATGCAAAAAGAGGGCGTATTAAGCGGCACTCTTCGCATTGCTGCCCCTTCCGATTTTGGGCGACAGTATCTCTCACCGGCGTTACTCGATTTTTCCCGCCAGCATCCGGAAGTAAAAAGCTCGCTATACCTTAGCGAAGATGTGGTGGATTTGATTTCCTTACGACTGGATATGAGCATCCGCTTTGGTAATTTGCCGGACAGCAATCTGGTGACGAAAGTCATCAGGCAAAACTATCGGGTTTTGGTAGCGTCACCTGCTTACCTTGCTGCCCATGGCGAGCCGCACTCCGTGGATGATCTGGCTTCGCATCGTTGCCTGATAATGGAACGAAGGGGAACGTTGATGAATGAGTGGCGCTTTGAGTGTGATGGGGAAAAGCGAAGCGTGCGCGTGATGCCAGCAATGGTATGTGATGATGGCGCGTTGTTGCGGCAATGGGTTTTGTCCGGTGCGGGAATAGCCAGCAAATCCTGGTGGGACGTCAAACGTGATGTGGAACAGGGGCGGCTAAAAGTGCTGCTGGCAGACAGTTTTATTGGTTTTAGTCGCCATGACAAAAAACAGGTGGGGTTACAGTTTGTTTATCCGCAGCGCCGTTTTCAGCCGCTACAGGTTTCCATGTTCAGCGAGTTTTTCATCAGTTGGTTGGAAAATGAGTAACAGGTTTCTGAAATTCAGGCGTGAAAAATCTCACCGTCTGGAAGGCAGTGTTATTAATTTTAATTAAAAGAAGGCTTTACCGGTTGGTGTTATCCACTGACAGACTGCTTTGCTGTGCTTCAACTTTGTCCTGATGATGGTACCAGGCACCGATGGCAGAGTAGACAAAACGGCCAAAAAGGAAGAGAAAACTGATGAGCAGAATAATGCGGGTCATACGATTGTTAAACTTATGTCGTCTTCGCATACTCGTAACCTGTGTCACGCAAATGATCCTTGATGTTTACCCGTCAACCGCGGGCGACGGTGGTATTTATACACAGTGGTGCCCGAAGGTCAATTCCAGGACATCTCAGAGTGACTCACGGAAACATTCACCCTTGTTATATAAACATTTCTTAATTTTAGTTGATTAATATATACCCAGTATTTATTTTAATTTCTTTACTAAAGAAATTAAAACTCTGGCAAAAATTGATTAAGATCATCTTAGTAAGCTCCTCCCTAACTAAAATCGGCACTCTACCCCATAGCAATATGGTTTTATCGGCCAGGCTGGATTCCTGTTCGAATTTTACCCACGCTGGATGACAGGGTTTTTGGCGATAACGAATGTATCTGGCAAGCTGGTATAAGAAATCTAAGGACAAATGGTGGGCGCTTCCTTTGGTGCTCCCGAGTATTTTACTTCCCATAGCGATGTGGTGTAACGCCCAAACCGTTATGGATGGCGGGCGAGTATTCCTGGTCTATATGCCACTGGGTTTGATGACCGCACTGATGTTGGTTTTCGCATGGTCAGCCCTGCCGGGAATTATTCTTGCACTACTCATCTACTTTATCCCGTTGCGTGGTGAGTTCGCCCCGTTAATGGCGGTGATTCATTTCTTAATTCCCATCACGATAAGCTGGGGCGGCTATCATATTTTTGTTCCCAGGCGTAGTTCGATCATGTTTGGTGCCATTACCCTTACGGCACAACGCATGGTTTGGTTGGTATTAGTCAACTCTTTGATATTTGTGGCCATCTATCAACTGGGGATTTTCTTTGGCTGGTACACTGATGCGGGCAGTAGTAGCGTAGAAAGCCTGCTTCATGCACGGACGTTAATCAATTTTCAGGCGGTCCTGATTGGCTGTTTAACTGGGATGCCATTCTTCTATACCGTCATTCGAATGTGCCGTAACCCGCGTTTTGCTTTCTCGTTTGTTTCGCGGATGAAAGCTCAAATGCAGACTGGCGTGACGAAAACTGAGATGGCACTTTGGGCCGCACTGGTCGTCCTGTTGATTAGCCTGCTGCTGGTACCCAATAATGGTGCCAGCACTATTTTCACCACTGATTACACCCTTACGTTAATCCTGCCGCTGATGTTGTGGGGTGCGATGCGTTTTGGGTTCCTGTTTATCACAACAAGTTGGACCATTATTTTAATCATCCTGTGCAGCGGCTTTTATAACTATTTGCCGCCTTACATGGGTTTCCAACTCCATCTGGCGATCGCTTCATCTTGCTACGCCGTTTTCTCTATGACCATTTATCTCATGGCGGTTGTCACGACTCGCCAGCGCTTTTTGCACAGAAAAGCGCGCCGAGTGGCCTTTATTGACCCCATCGTACAAATGGCGAATCTGCGGGCGCTTAACCGTGATTTATCCCGTCATCCATGGTCAGCATTAGCATTTTTGCGGGTACCTGAACTTGAGCTTTTAGGGCGTAACTACGGGGTGCAACTTCGTATCCAATATAAGCAGCAGCTCAATGATTATCTGCAACCCTTTTTGGCCGATAACGAAGATGTTTATCACCTGTCAGGCCATGAATTGGCCGTGCGCATGAATTATGACTCGTATCATGAGCGCATTGAGTCTCTTGACCAGCATGTGAAACAGTTCCGCTTTATGTGGGACGGGATGGCGATGCAGCCACAAGTGGGTATCAGTTATTGCCACGTTCGCCAGCCTGTGACACACATTTACTACCTGCTAGGCGAACTCAGCACCATGGCTGATTTGTCGCTTTCAACCTCAAAACCCGAAAGCTTGCAGCAGCAGGGGTCAAACCACGTGCAGAACGCGGTGAGAAATAAAGTGGCGATGATGAACCGCTTGCAGGCAGCGATTGATACCGGGAATTTCGTCTTGATGGTGCAGCGAATCGAAGGGGTTCGCGGTGATACGTATCATGAAATTTTGCTGCGTATGAAGGGCGATAACGAAGGCGATAATCTGTTTATGCCTGACGCATTTTTGTCAGTCGCACACGAATTTGGCTTATCTTCTAAAATCGACAAATGGGTATTAGAAGCCACATTAACATTCATGGATAACCATCGGGAACAGCTTCCCGGTAGCCGCTTTTCGATTAACTTAACACCGGCGTCAGTGGGGCGTTTACAGTTTGCAGGCGAAGTGAAACGCTTGTTGAAATGCTACAACATAGAACCCTGGCAACTTATTTTTGAAATTACTGAAAGCAACGCATTAACCAATATAGAGCAAGTTAATGCGACGCTGACCGCATTACAAAATATGGGATGTCGGGTTGCGATTGACGATTTTGGCACGGGCTATGCCAGTTACGCGCGCCTGAAAGATATCAGCGCGGACATCCTCAAAATCGACGGCAGCTTTATTCGCAATATGCTGACCAGTAGCCTGGATTATCAGATTGTGGATTCTATCTGTCAGTTGGCACGGATAAAAAAGATGCAGCTGGTGGCGGAGTATGTTGAAAGTGAACAGATCAAAGCAGCCGTGCAAAGCCTGGGAATCGATTATATTCAGGGCTATTTGATTGGGCATCCGCGACCGCTTGAATCACTTCTTACGCAGAAAGTTGAGACATAGAAAAGACAAACGCCCCGCAGGGCGTTTGTTGTTTTTACAGTCAGGCCGCCACGTTCGGGCTGGCTTCCTCTTCAATAGATAGCCGCCATCCTGAAGTATTTTCCCAGTATTGCTGTTCACGTTCCAAATCCAGCAGCACCAGCGTGTTCTGACTAAACCAGTCGTATGGGAAACGCAGCGTCCAGTGGTTTTCATCTGTTTCCAGCACCAGCGTCGGCGGCGTGGTGGTTGCCTGTCGCTGGTTATTCAGCAAGACGCCCAGGCGCAGGATCTGAATTAAGGGCAAGAACTGCTTTTTCTTAAACAGGGTAAAACGTGGCAGATCGTCAATCTTTATCGCTTTGCGGTGATAGCGCACCAGAGAAGCAATCAACATCTGCTGTTCCTGATTAAAGCCCGGCAGGTTGCTGTGTTGCAGAATATAAGCCGAGTGGCGATGTAGCCCACTGTGATTAATATTCAGCCCCACTTCGTGCAGCATCGCCGACCATTTCAGCAGCGCGGCCATCTGCGGATTGGCCTGTTTCGGGTTTTGAATCTCCCATTGCTGATAAATATGCTCAGTGGTGGTCAATACACGTTTAGCCTGATCGCTGTCGATATGGTACTGGTCAGCGAGACTTTGCGCGGTGCGAATACGAATATCCTGATGGCGGAAACGACCTTCCATTTCATACAGCACGCCTTCGCGTAATGCTCCATCTGACAGGCGCAGTTCGCGAATCGCCAGAGAGTCAAACACACCGCAGAGAATGGCGAGGCCAGGCACAAATACGGCTTTACGCTCTTCGGATAAACCCGGCAGGCTCATTGAATTGAAATTTTTAAATTTCAGAACTTCATCGCGCAGTTTTTCCAGGCGCTCAGGTGTAATAATCCCATCTTTATCGCCCATATTGACCAGCACTTCATGCGCGGCTTTGATGGTACCAGACGCGCCCATCGCCACATTCCAGCCTTGCAAACGATACTGCCAGGAAAGATTCTCCAGCTTTTGCACTGCAGCAAGGCGCGCGCGTTTGAAATTTTCTGGCGTGATAATCCCTTGAGGGAAAAAGTTTTGCGCGAAGCTCACACAGCCCATGCGGCGGCTTTCAACCAGCATCGGTTCGAAATCTTCGCCAATCACGAGCTCGGTTGATCCGCCACCAATATCAATAACCAGCTTGCGGCCTTTTTCAGGTTGAGTATGTTCCACCCCCATGAAAATCAGGCGCGCTTCTTCGTTGCCGGAAATGATTTCGATCGGATAGGGGATTACGCGCTCGGCACGTTTAAGGAACTCTTCGGCGTTTACCGCCTGGCGCAAACTGTGCGTCCCGACGATACAAACATTGTCCGCAGAAAACCCCTGAAGGCGCTCAGCAAATAACGCCAGGCATGACAGCCCACGTTCCATCGCTTCTTCGCTTAACTCGTTATCAGCATTCAGACCATCAGCCAGATGGACACGTTGTTTCAGGCGTCCGATGATTTGCATCGCGCCGTCAACCACACGGGCAATCACCATATGGAAGCTGTTTGAGCCGAGATCGACCGCAGCGAACTCCTGCGGGCGGGGAGCATGTTTTTTTATCGGCATAGGTTATTCAGGTTGTTCCAGAGATTTAATGTAATCGTAAATCGCCAGTTGGGAGCGTACCTTGCGGCGGTTACCGCGTGGAACATAGCGATTACTGAGTTCTTTGTCGATATAGCGCGCTTTCACGGTATCGCTGAACAGTATCTCAATAATATCCAGCACCCGCTGTTTCAGGCGCGGATCGAGAATAGCGACAGCCACTTCGATGCGGTAATCAATGTTTCGTGTCATCCAGTCAGCGGAGGAGAGATAGACTTTCTTATCGCCGCCGTTTTCAAAGATATACACGCGATCGTGTTCCAGATAGCGGTCAACGATGCTGATCACACGGATGTTATCGCTGATGCCATCCAGATTAGGGATAAGCGAACACATGCCGCGCACCAGTAAATTAACTTTCACCCCTGAGCTTGAAGCCGCATACAGGCGATCGACCAGCCCTTTATCGACCAGGTTATTCAGTTTCAGAGTAATGCCAGACGGTTCGCCGTTTTGCGCATTCGCAATCTCTTTGTCGACCAAATCATAAAGCAGACGACGCGAGTTTTGTGGTGAAACCATCAGATGCTCAAACGTGACCGGGCGATACGGATTTTCGATAAAGTTAAATACCCGACGCACTTCATTGGTGATGCGCGCATCCGCGGTGAGCAGCGAATAATCGGTATAAAGACGCGCGGTTTTCTCGTTAAAGTTACCGGTGCCAATGTGAGCGTAACGCACCACTTCGTCACCTTCTTTACGGGAAACCAGGAAGAGTTTGGCGTGAATTTTAAGGCCTGGCGCGGAGAAAATAACGTGTACGCCCGCTTCAGTCAGGCGCTTCGCCCAGTGAATATTCGCTTCTTCATCAAAACGTGCCTGCAACTCAACCACAACGGTGACTTTCTTCCCGTTATGCGCGGCATGAATCATCGATTCGATAATGCGCGAGTCTTTCGCCACGCGATAAATATTGATTTTAATCGCCAGCACACTTGGGTCGAATGACGCCTGGCGTAGCAATTCCAGCACGTGCTCAAAGGTGTGGTACGGATAGTAAAGCAGCACGTCACGGTTACGGATTGCATCAAAGCCGTTGCGGAATTTATCGAACCAAATATGGCGCAGGCGCGGCAACGGTTTATTGACCAGATTGGCTTTGCCAACATTTGGGAAGCTAATGAAATCTTTGAAGTTATGGTAACGGCCGCCAGGCACGATGGAATCGTAGTTAGTGATCGTCAGCTTATTACGCAGCATTTCGACCATCGCATCGGGCATATCTCGTTGATAAACAAAACGCACCGGCTCCGCGGTTAAACGCTGTTTGAGGCTCGAAGACATCAATTCCAGCAGACTGGATTCCATTTCGGTCACCAGGTCGTACTCTGCGTCGCGCGTCATTTTCATCGAATAGGCGTTCAGTGCGTCGTAATCGAAGAAGCCTTTGAAAATGTCGTCCAGGCAATAGCGCAAAATGTTATCCAGCAGGATCATCGGCTTGCGGCGGCGCGGCGCTTCAGGCGGCAAATTCACAAAGCGCGGCACTTTATCGGACGGGATTTCCAGCAGCGCGTAACGAATATCGCTGCCCTGAATAATTTCTACCGCCAGATAGGTGTAATCATCTTTGAGGAACTGCACCAAATCGGTGTCGTGGTTAATCAAAATAGGTGTGATGTGCTGGCGCAGATAATGTTTGAAATAGTGGCGTAGCCAGTTTTGCTGATTGGGGGAAAGCTGGCGTTCGTTGATCAAGAAGATCTGATTACGCGCCATTTCCAACAGCAGATCGTTATACAACCCATCAAATTCTTGATCAGCTTTCAGAACACGCGCCTGAATTTTATTGAGTAAATGGCGCGAATTGGGAGCCGTACCTTGTTCTTCACTGATCAGGATCCGCCGTTTAAGTTCAGCGAATCGGACCTTGTAAAATTCATCAAGGTTATTCGAATAGATGCCGAGAAAACGCATTCTCTCGATCAGCGGATTAATTTTGTCCGCAGCTTCCTGGAGCACACGTTCGTTAAAAGACAACCAGCTCAGTTCTTTTTCGATATACAGCTTATCCTGACCCATTAGCCCTCACTTGCGTTTTCGTGGACGTAAAAATGCCGTCACGTCTGACATTATGGCGAGCTTTAACGTGGAATGTCCAACAATGGCCGTAAACCAACTTCTTTCTCGCTTTCAGCACTGTGAGACGCAAGACAGTAGCGCCGCCATTTTTTAATTAAAATGGTGTTTTATAAAGTGGTAGGGGCTGGGGATGTGGGAAACACGGGCGCTTGAACTGAACAACCAGGAGCTATGGAACTGGCATCAAGCCTGCCAGTTTGTTGATTATGCCTGTGCGCATAACTTTAATACTGTGGTGATTGGGCAAACCGATTTACTGGGCAAGCTTGTTACCCCGGCGGGCTACACTCCTGCGCAACACAATGACCGTATATCCGTGCATCAGCGTGGCTGCTGCGTTTACCTGAATCGCTTAGCGCAGTACTGCAAGGCACGTGGCTTGCGCTTCTATCTTCAGGCTAAAGAGATTGGATTTCCGGCTGATTTACTCCTGCAACAACCCCAGTTGTTCGATGGCCACGGCGGCTTGCGTTTTGATGCTGATTTCTGGAGCCAGTATCTGGCAGATAAACTGGCGCTGGTCTGTAAGCAGATTCCCGCGATAGATGGCTTGCTCCTGGCGATTTCAAATACTGACAGTCTGGTGCCAATCGCGGCGCCAGACTGGAAAGCGAACGTGGCGCAGCAAAAAAAATCGGCCAGTACGGCACTTTACCGTTGTTGTTTTAATGCCGCCGCCCAGGTCATGAAACGCCACCACAAACAACTAGTATTGCGTCTTTTCCCCGCCAGTATCGACGGAGTTGAGCCGGTTCTCGACGCTATCGCTGGTTTGCCCGCCGATGTGGCGGTCTCGATAAAACTCACACCGGAACGCTTCTGGCCCGAATTCCCTAATAACCCGGCATTGCTGGCAGTATCAGACCGAGAAGTCTGGGTGGAAGTGGACGCTGCCGGGGAAGAAGTGTGTTGGGGAAACCTGCCGTTTATCCGTGCGGATGAAATTCAGGGACGATTACTGTGGTGCCAGGCCAGCAACCCGGCTATCAAAGGGGTGTTGTGCAAAGCAAGCTGGGAAGGTATCGATAATCACAGTGTGATTGGAACCTTAAGTGAGTTTAACCTCTTTTGTTGTGCAAGGTTTCTCAAGTCAGACGCCCTGTCAGAAAGTACATCGCAACTGCTGAAGCGTTGGCTAATGGAGTGCTGGCAATGGCAAGCGGATGAACAGCAGCTTCAGATTCTGAAGGTGTTGTTTGAACAGGCGCATCAGGTGATTTACAGCGCCATTTACGCTCGTCACCATGTTTTTCATCGCCATAGTCTGTTACCTGAAAGCTACGGTCAGGTGGTCTGGAGTTTGTATGGCCAGCTTAACCGCAACCACTGGTTGCCCGGCTCAGCAGATGACATCGTCTTTGACAATCAGGATGCCGCAGGGGCATCCCGGAAACTCTCCTTGATCGCGGCAGAGAAAGATATAGCGTGGCAAGGGGCGGAAAATGTACAGCGTCAGGCATTCGAGTTTGCGCAAAATGCCGACTTCCCTCCGGCATTAGCTCAGCGCTGGCAGACTGAATGGCAAGGGCTGTTTTTATATTGCCGGGCGTTTATTCATGCCCAAAAAGCCTTTTTTACGCTGCACTATGCTCGCGAAGTTGAGAATAACTGGAGCCTGCGTGAAGTGTGCCAGGCCAATATTCAGGCACTCTATGGAACGGCTCATGAAATGGAGGATTTTTGCGGCAAATGGAGTGATATCCCTCCTGCCATGCATGTCATGTTTGATGCCGGAAGAGCCAGAGCGCTTGCCGGGAGTTTAAGCAAAGAGTTAGCGAAACTGACAGGCTAGTGGGGAAAAAAGCGGATAAAAAAGGTGGATACAGCAAAAGCTTTATCCACCTGATAGCTAAACAATTAATGGCTAGATGTGTAAACGCAGTGACTCAACCAGGCAGAGGATCGCCATCGCTTGACCATAAGGCATTGAGGTCAGAGGAATGTTTCGATAGTGGTCCAGGTCGTGCCCCATCGCCGTACCAAACGAAACTTGCGTCAGTTCCCCTTGTGGCGTGATGTGGTTGATTACACCCTCGGTTGCACGTAGTGCCACTGGAAGCCAATGGCTCTCAAGGTAGCCCAGACGAACGGCCTTGAAGATGCCAGCCGCGAACCCGGCACTGGCAGAGGCTTCAACATAGCTTTCTGGATCGTTAAGCAGGGTTGGCCACAAACCATTTTCCGCCTGGCATTCGGCAAGTGCTGCAACCTGATTGCGTAACACATTGCACAGTTGGCGATAAAGCGCGTCCTGCGGCGGTAAATCTAACAGCTCCAAAAACTCAGGGATGGCGAGTGTTATCCAACTATTCCCACGAGCCCATAGCGCCCCAGCAAAATGGTGTCGTCCATCAAAGTTCCAGCCGTGATACCACAGCCCCGTTTTAGGTTCAGCCAGGTACTGAATATGCTGAGTAAACTGATATTTCGCTTCTTCAATCCACTCTGGTTTGTTGAGTAATTTACCGATGCGAGCAAGTGGAAGCACTGCCATCATCAGCGTGTCGTCCCAGATTTGCTGGTGATGGTCATTTTCATAAGTGACATGCTGGAAACAGCCTTCATCGGTACGCGGCAGTTGATGCTGGAGCCAGCGCCCCCAGGTTTCCAGGTAGGGGAGCCATTGTGGATTTGGCTGATCTTCATAGCATAATGCCAGCGTCAGGAACGGGCAGGCGGTATTGACGTTCTTAATTGGCGTGCCTTCGGCAAAACGATCGCTAAACCAGAGGTCGATAATCTCTTTGGCGCGCTCAGAGCCACTTACCTGATAGTAGCGATATAAACCAAACAGACCGATTCCGTGTGTCCATTCCCAGCCAGCCCACCCTTTGGTATCAACAATCCGGCCATCACTGAGGCGTTGTAAAAAGCGTCCATCAGCGTCTTTGATGTCGACCAGTCCACCAATCAGGCTATCAATGAGCTCGGTAGTGTGTTCACGGGTGGGTGATAGCGGTGTATTTGTCATGGTCTGTTCCTTAAACAGAAGTTGAGGCTGGAGTCCGATAAAAAAGGAGTTCGGCATTTACGTTACGAAGTGTGGGCAACATTCTCCACGACCCCTGCAGGGGTTTTATCTGGTAATGCGAAGGAGGCGAGGAAATACCGAACAAATGTTCACTGTTCCACGCAGTTGGGGTGACATAGAGGCGTAGAGGGGCAATAAAGTGTGACTTACGTCACTAATGGAAAAGCACCCCTCAAACCTACTGTGAAGCAGATCACCTTTTTATCCTGCGCAAAACGTATTTTGCGAGCGAGACTGCATTTCTGCCCGTCAGGCAGGTTTAACCCGTAGAGCGCAGAAATGGGGCGTGGTGAGATATCAGGATCTTTTACATTGAGTGATGAGAGAACCATGAAACTGACTCTGACCCCACAATGGGCGAGTAATGACGATAAAAATCAAGATACGCTCCGCTTCCAACAGGCGCTGGATACACTGGCACAGCAGGGTGGGGGGACGCTGGAAGTTGAGAGTGGCTGCTACAAACTGGGCGGGTTAACACTGCATTCGAATACCACACTTTATTTGCAGGCAGGCGCGGAATTGGTGGTTAGCGATGATTATCGTCATTTCCAGCAGGCCACGACGCAAAGTACAGCAGAGTGTTCCAACTGGGCTTTTCTGTACGCAATGGGCGCGCACAATATTACGGTGTGTGGCGCCGGAAAAATTAACGGCAATGCGGAGGGGTGGTTTGCACCTCATGTTGATGAAATGGGGTATCGGCAGCCTGCCAAACACCGTCCACGCATGATTGTTTTCGAAGATTGCACTAAAGTCCAACTGCAAGATTTTACCATTGAGAATGCCCCGATGTGGACCATTCACCTCGTCGCGTGCCAGCAGGTGAAAGTAATTGGTATTACCGTGGATAACGACCTGTCGATGGCGAATACGGATGCGCTGGACATCGATAGCTGTCAGCAGGTGCATATCAGCAACAGCCACTTCAGTGCAGCCGATGACACCATTTGCCTCAAGACCAGTCGTAAACCCGCGCCGTTGCAACGTGCAACACGGCAGGTTGTCGTGAGTAATTGCACGCTTCGCTCTAAAAGCTGCGCGTTGAAAATTGGTACAGAAACATGGGAAGACATCGAAGATATTTGCGTAACCAACTGCGTCATCTATGAGTCAAACCGGGCGATAGGGCTTGTTTCCCGGGATGGCGGACGTTTGCGTCGCATGATTTTCAGCAACATTACTTTTAGCTGCGAGATGGCTCATGCTTGTCACTGGGGTAAAGCCGATCCTGTTTATCTTTCAGTGCGCGCCCGTGACCCGGAAATCCATCCAGGTGAAATCGAATTTATTCAGTTTCGCGGTCTTTCAGGAGTGAGTGATGGGGCCATTAATATGCACAGCGAGTTACCAGGACAAGTAAGACATATCGTTCTTGAGGGCCTGCAACTCACGCAAAGGGTCAGCTCCTCACCTGAACAAGGTTTGTATGACATTCGCCCACCTTGTAATCCGTTATCACCAACCGGAATGGGGCTGGACAACGCCTGGTGCCTGAATCCGCAAACGCAACGAGCTTTCGGCGTGGAAGCGTATCCTGGCGGTTTGCCTGGTCTGTATGCCAACGGCGTTGAAGATTTGGCGCTGCGGAATGTAGAAATTTATCGTCCACAACCGTTGCCAGCAGGCTGGAATGAGCGGGAGTGCGTGTTAATCAATTGCGATGGAGTCAAACAAGATGATTGATTTAGCCTGGCTTGGGCCTGTTGCCGCGTGCTGCACTACGGGGTCATTTGCGCTACAGGTGCTGCATATCCTGAAGAATCGCGATACTAAAGCCATATCCCTGAGCATGTATCTGGTGTTTGTTTTCGGCGTGCTCTGTTGGTTGCTATATGGAATGAGTAACGGGGATGTTCCCCTGATGATAGCAAATGGGATTACGCTTGTGCTGGCGGCGACAGTGCTGCTGATGAAAGTGGTGAACGAACGAGCGCGATAAACGGTGGCGGGGAACCGCCACTGTATTGTTCTACTCTTCTGCGGCATAACCTTGAACTGGTAACGCTTTGCCATCAAGCCAGGCGCTATTATCACGCATTTCCAGACGCCCTTCGATAAACCAGGACACCACCAGCGGATAAATTGCATGCTCCTGGTGCTGCACACGAGCAGTGATGTCGTCTTCATCGTCACCGTCAAAAACCGGGACTTTGGCCTGAAGAATCACCGGCCCACCATCGAGTTCTTCGGTAACAAAATGCACCGATGTCCCGTGGACTTCATCACCGTTCTCCAGCACCTGACGATGGGTATTCAGGCCAGGATACTTAGGCAATAAAGAAGGGTGGATGTTGATCAGACGGCCAGCGTAATGCGTGACAAATTCAGGGCTAAGAATCCGCATGTAACCGGCGAGCACCACCAGATCCGGTGCGTAAGCGTCGATCTCAAGCATTAGCTCACGATCAAACGCTGCACGATCGGCGAATTGGTTGGCGGTTAACGCGTGGGCAGGGATCCCTGCCTCACGCGCACGTTCCAGACCGAAAGCATCGGTTTTATTACTGAATACAGCCGCGAGGGTGCCGTTAATCTTTTTGAGCTTACAGGCATCAATGATTGCTTGAAGGTTAGTCCCGCTGCCGGAAATTAGCACCACAATGCGTTTCATTACTCAATAACCACGCGCTCAGAGGAATCGGAGGCTTTGATACTACCGATTTTCCAGGCGTTTTCACCTTTTGCATTCAAAAACTCAATCGCTTTATCAGCTTCGGCAGCAGGTAACGCAATCAGCATACCGACCCCGCAGTTGAAGGTGCGGTACATTTCGTGACGGCTGATATTCCCGGCTTGTTGCAGCCAGTTAAATACCGCTGGCCACTGCCATGAAGATTCGGTAATGACGGCTTGAGTGTTATCAGGCAGAACGCGCGGGATGTTTTCCCAGAAACCGCCGCCGGTCAGGTGGCAGATAGCATGCACGTCAACTTCGGCAATCAACTCAAGCAATGGTTTTACGTAAATGCGCGTTGGTTCCAGCAGGTGATCGGCCAGCGGTTTGCCTTCCAGTTCGGTGGTCAGCGGGTCAGCACCGCTGACTTCCAGTACTTTACGCACCAGAGAGTAACCGTTGGAGTGCGGGCCGCTGGATGCCAGCGCAATCAGCACGTCGCCGTCGGTCACTTTAGAACCGTCAATAATTTCGGATTTCTCGACTACGCCTACGCAGAAGCCTGCCACGTCGTAATCTTCGCCGTGGTACATACCTGGCATTTCAGCGGTTTCGCCGCCGACTAATGAGCAGCCAGATTGCAGGCAACCTTCGGCGATGCCGGTGATAACGCTTGCCGCGGTGTCAACGTCAAGTTTACCCGTTGCATAGTAATCGAGGAAAAACAGTGGCTCAGCGCCCTGAACAACCAGGTCGTTTACACACATAGCGACCAGATCGATGCCGATTGTGTCGTGACGTTTTAAGTCCATAGCCAGACGCAACTTAGTACCCACACCGTCAGTGCCGGAAACCAGCACAGGCTCACGATACTTCTGAGGTAACGCACACAGCGCACCGAAACCGCCTAATCCACCCATGACTTCCGGGCGGCGGGTTTTTTTCACTACGCCTTTGATTTTATCGACCAGAGCGTTACCAGCATCAATATCAACACCGGCATCTTTATAGCTGAGAGAAGTTTTGTCGGTCACTGCTAAGTCCCCGCGTATGGGTTAGAAATAAAAAACGCCGCAATTCTAACAGTGCAGGCAAACGTTTGCGAGCCTCTTATTCAGCGGGATGTAATAATTGTTGATATATACTGATTCCAGTCTCGTTGATCCTGATCAACCCCAATACCTGTAGCACTGCCACGAAAAAGCGGTATAATCCGGCGATTTTTTTTATGGTGGCCAACTATCTCGGGGAGAAAGAGTATGAAGATCGTGGAAGTCAAACACCCACTCGTCAAACACAAGCTAGGCCTGATGCGTGAGAACGACATTAGCACCAAACGCTTTCGTGAACTCGCCTCAGAAGTTGGCAGCTTGCTAACTTACGAAGCTACGGCGGATCTGGAAACTGAAAGAGTCACTATCGAAGGCTGGAACGGCCCGGTAGAAGTTGACCAGATCAAAGGTAAGAAGATTACCGTTGTGCCAATTTTGCGTGCCGGTCTGGGGATGATGGAAGGCGTGCTGGAAAACGTTCCAAGCGCACGTATCAGCGTTGTGGGTGTTTACCGTAACGAAGAAACTCTGGAGCCCGTTCCTTATTTCCAGAAACTGGTTTCTAACATTGAAGAACGTATGGCGCTGGTGGTTGACCCAATGCTGGCAACCGGCGGTTCAATGATTGCAACTATCGACCTGCTGAAGAATGCAGGCTGTACTAGCATCAAAGTGCTGGTTCTGGTGGCTGCACCAGAAGGTATCGCAGCGCTGGAAAAAGCGCACCCGGATGTAGAACTGTTCACCGCTTCTATCGATCAGGGCTTAAACGAGCACGGATACATTATTCCGGGCCTCGGCGATGCTGGCGATAAGATTTTTGGTACGAAATAAGTGATTCACTAAAAAATAGCCGACTTTGATAGTCGGCTTTTTTTTGACTACAACACAACAACAACAGACAGACAAAGGAAACGACTATGACACGCCGCGCCATCGGGGTTCACGAAAGACCACCCCTGCTGCAAACGATACCGTTAAGTTTACAGCACCTGTTTGCTATGTTTGGTGCCACCGTTCTGGTGCCAATCTTGTTCCACATTAACCCGGCGACGGTGCTGCTCTTTAACGGAATCGGAACGCTGCTGTATCTCTTTATCTGTAAAGGTAAAATCCCGGCTTATCTGGGTTCAAGCTTTGCATTTATTTCACCCGTGCTGCTGCTTTTACCACTGGGTTATGAAGTGGCGCTGGGCGGTTTTATCATGTGTGGCGTGTTGTTCTGTATCGTCGCGCTGATTGTGAAAAAAGCCGGTACCGGTTGGCTGGATGTGATGTTCCCTCCAGCAGCAATGGGGGCAATTGTAGCGGTAATCGGTCTGGAGCTCGCGGGCGTGGCGGCGAATATGGCGGGTTTACTGCCAGCTGATGGCACATCACCCGATTCAAAAACCATCATCATCTCGCTGGTTACCCTTGCGGTAACGATTTTCGGTTCAGTGTTGTTCCGTGGCTTCCTGGCCATTATCCCGATTCTTATCGGTGTGCTGGCGGGTTATGCGCTGTCCTTTGCCATGGGCGTGGTTGATGTGACGCCAATTGTTGAAGCACATTGGTTCGCGCTGCCAACCTTCTACACCCCACGTTTTGAGTGGTTCGCCATCTTCACCATTCTGCCTGCGGCACTGGTGGTCATTGCTGAACACGTCGGTCACCTGGTGGTGACAGCAAATATTGTGAAGAAAGATTTGATTCGCGACCCCGGTCTGCATCGTTCGATGTTCGCCAACGGCATTTCGACTATTTTCTCTGGTTTCTTTGGCTCTACACCGAACACTACTTACGGCGAGAACATCGGCGTAATGGCGATTACCCGCGTTTATTCTACCTGGGTGATTGGTGGTGCTGCGATTCTGGCAATTCTGCTTTCTTGTGTCGGCAAACTGGCTGCAGCGATTCAAATTATCCCGGTTCCGGTCATCGGCGGTGTTTCGCTACTGCTATACGGCGTAATTGGTGCATCGGGTATTCGCGTGCTGATTGAATCAAAAGTCGATTACAACAAAACGCAAAACCTGATCCTGACATCTGTAATTCTGATCATCGGCGTGAGTGGCGCGAAAGTGCACATTGGCGCAGCTGAACTGAAAGGGATGGCGCTGGCGACAATCGTCGGTGTTGGCCTGAGCTTAATCTTCAAATTGATCAGTATTCTGCGCCCGGAAGAAGTGGTGCTGGATGCTGAAGAAAGCGACGTAAAACCGTAGTTTTGCCTCAAACCGGGCGGTCTGTTCGCCCGGTTCTCCTGATCTTCAATTCTGTGATAAACTCTCTGCGTTTTTCTGCCTGTTATGGTTGAGGTAATTCTGAATACGCCGGCACAGCTATCACTGCCACTCTATTTGCCTGACGATGAAACTTTTGCAAGTTTCTGGCCGGGTGATAACCCTTCTTTACTTGCTGCACTCCAGTCCGTGCTCCGTCAGGATCACAGCGGCTATATCTATTTTTGGTCGCGAGAAGGAGGAGGGCGCAGCCACTTGCTGCATGCCGCCTGTGCGGAACTGTCGCAACGAGGCGAAGCTGTCGGCTACGTGCCTCTTGATAAACGTACCTGGTTTGTTCCGGAAGTGCTCGACGGTATGGAGCAGCTTTCGCTGGTGTGTATCGATAATATTGAGTGTGTTGCGGGTGACGAATTGTGGGAGATGGCGATTTTTAATCTCTATAACCGCATTCTGGAATCAGGAAAAACGCGCCTGCTAATTACGGGTGACAGGCCTCCGCGCCAGCTTAATCTGCAATTACCCGATCTTGCATCGCGCCTTGATTGGGGGCAAATCTACAAGCTACAACCGCTTTCCGATGACGATAAACTTCAGGCATTACAGCTGCGCTCACGACTGCGTGGGTTTGAGTTGCCAGAAGACGTGGGGCGTTTTCTGCTCAAACGTTTGGATAGAGAAATGCGCACGCTGTTTATGACGCTCGATCAGCTTGATCTGGCTTCTATTACCGCGCAGCGTAAGCTGACGATCCCGTTTGTGAAAGAGATTCTCGGGCTTTAAAACCCCCCTCATCCCAGCCTTCTCCCTGAGGGAGAAGGATAAACCTGGACGGTCCCTCTCTGCTGAGCGTGAAGGATAAACCCGGACTATCCCCTCTCCTGGGGGAGAGGGTTAGGGTGAGGGCGCTAAATCGCAAAGTTACAAAATTTCCAGCACTGACTCCGGCGGGCGACCCATTCGTGCTTGCCCATTCGCCAGGACAATCGGGCGTTCAATCAGTTTTGGATTATCGACCATTGCCTGAATCAATTGCTCTTCGCTAAGCATGGCATCCGCCAGATTTAACTCCTTGTACAAATCCTCTTTCTGACGCATCAGTTCGCGTGCGCTGGAAAAACCTAACTTTTCCAGCAAAGATTTCAGTGTGTTAGCATCTGGCGGAGTTTCCAGATACAAAACCACTTCGGGCTCTACGCCATTTGCTTTCAGCAGGCTTAACGTTTCACGGCTCTTTGAGCAGCGCGGATTATGATAAATAGAAACGGCAGTCGACATCGTAACTCCTGTTACATCTTAGAATACTGAAGGTAGCGTCTTTGTAATTCGCGGAACTGATCGATTCTCGCGTCATAACGAGCTTGTTGCAAACTACCCAACTTAACCTGAGAGCTTGCGCCGCTGAGCAGCGTAATCGCTTGATCAAGTCTTCCCACAAGCGCCATAACCTCAGCACGAGCAGCGAGCTCTTGATCGCGATGGCCCAACGCGGCTTCGGCCTGTGCTAACAAGTCCCAGGCGTTGCTGTCATCGGGATGGGCAAAAGTGTAGCGATTAAGGATCTCTGCTGCCTGCTTTGGCTGTCCGGCCTGCACATAAGCATTGGCAAGGTTCAGCTGCAACACCGGGTTTTGTTTTAAATCAGGTGCGTTCTTCAGGCGATTAATCGCATCCGCGGTTTTCTTCTGCCCAAGGTCAATATCGGTCGCTAAATCGAGATACCACTCGTTACCAGGCTGCGCTGCGAGCAGTGGCTGTAACAGCTTGCGTGCTTCATCCCATTTATCTGTTCCCATCGCCTGAAGCGCTCGGCCATAAGTTGCGGCATGCTGTTCACGGATGTTGCCCTTTGACCAGCTATCCAATAAATCATTGGTCAGCTGATTACGGCCTGAGTTGTACATCCCCAGCGTACGGGCTTTTGCCATGTAAAAATCTTCAGAAGATTGCACCACCACTGACCGCATTTGGTTGGCACGGTTACGCGCATCCGACAAACGGCTTTCGGGTAATGGGTGGGTAAGGAGAATTTCCGGTGGGCGCGAAGAATAACGAGACTGGTCGAGTAGTTTCTCAAGGAAGGTCGGCATCGCTTGCGGATCAAAGCCAGAGCGCTGCAACACTTGAATACCGATGCGGTCAGCTTCCTGCTCGTTCTGCTGTGTAAAGCTGATCATGCCTTGCTGCGTCCCAGCAAGCGTACCGCTGAGCGCCGCCATACCCGCTTGTGGGCTGGCCATCGCCAGTAAAATAGAGCCTAACGCACCAACCCAAGTCAGAGGGGCGTTCTTTTTCTGATCTTCCATCGCACGCGCAAGGTGACGCTGCGTGACGTGAGAGATTTCGTGCGCCATAACCGATGCGAGCTGGCTTTCGTTATCTGCATAACGGAACAGCGCTGAGTGCAACACGACATTACCGCCAAAGAAGGCAAAGGCGTTGATTTCGTCGTTGTTAATCAGAAAGAAGTGAAAGGGCGTCTTAACGGAATCAGCATGGTTAACCAGACGCATGCCAAGTTTGTTAATGTATTGCACCAGCAAAGGATCATTGATTAATGGGGCGCTGCCTCGCAGTTGACGAACATAATAATCGCCCATCTGCAATTCCTGGCCGATTGACAGCGTGCTTGAGGCGGTTGTTCCCATATCTGGCAGTTGATCGGTCACATCAGCAAACGCTGGTGTAGCCGGACCCGCAAGCAAAGCTGCCATCAAAGTTGCAACCAGTGATTTTTTCAACTGCCTGAACATACATCCTGTCCTGTTTAATCAAAGTTAATCTTCGACAAGTATTACCTGATTTTGTTCGCATACCACGATGAACTGTAACCTGGCGCACGGCTAAGAACTATCTTATCTGCGCCAATTTTAAACCGCCATTGAACGGCATTAAAAAGCGAAGTCTTTATTGTGACATTTAGATACAATCTCTCCTCGCATAAAGCTGTCAGGGAAGGGATGTATGCTCGAGATGTTGTTGCAGTGGTATCGACGACGGTTTAGCGACCCGGAAGCTATCGCGCTGCTGGTTATTCTGGTTGCTGGATTTGTCATTCTGTTCTTCTTCCACGGGCTGTTAGCGCCTTTGTTAGTGGCGATTGTACTGGCTTATTTGCTGGAGTGGCCAACGGCGCGGCTTCAGCGTTTGGGGTGTTCGCGTACCTGGGCGTCGACGATGGTGCTGGTGTTGTTTGTCGGCATTTTGTTGTTGATGGTATTAGTGGTGGCTCCTGTCGCCTGGCAGCAGGGGATTTACCTGATTCGTGACATGCCGGGGATGCTTAATAAACTCTCTGATTATGCCGCAACGCTGCCAAGACGTTATCCGGCACTGGTTGATGCTGGCATTATTGATGCCATCGCTGAGAATATGCGTGGGCGGATGATGGGCATGGGCGATCAGGTGGTGAAGTACTCACTCGCCTCGTTAGTGGGCCTTTTAACGTTGGCCATTTACCTGATTTTAGTCCCGCTAATGGTGTTCTTCCTGGTCAAAGATAAAGAACAGATGTTGAATGCTGTGCGCCGCGTTTTACCCCGAAATCGTGGGCTTGCCGGGCAAGTGTGGCTGGAGATGAACCAGCAGATTACTAATTACATCCGTGGCAAAGTGTTGGAAATGCTGGTCGTGGGTGTGGCGACGTATATCGGCTTTGCGATTTTTGGCCTGAACTACTCGCTACTGTTGGCGGTGTTGGTCGGACTATCGGTGCTGATTCCGTACATTGGCGCGTTTGTGGTCACCATTCCGGTGGTGTGCGTTGCGTTATTCCAGTTTGGCATCGGTCCGGAATTTTGGACGCTGTTTGCCGTCTACTTAATTATTCAGGCGCTGGATGGCAACCTGCTGGTACCGGTGCTATTTTCCGAGGCGGTTAACCTGCATCCGTTAGTCATTATCCTGTCGGTGGTGATTTTTGGCGGGCTGTGGGGATTCTGGGGGGTGTTCTTTGCCATCCCGCTTGCCACGCTGATTAAAGCGGTGGTGCATGCCTGGCCAGATACTCTGCTAATAGACGACAAGCCGAACTAGAGACAGCAAAAAGCCGACATTACGTCGGCTTTTTTAATATTGTTATTGCTTAATTAAGCGTTTTCTTTCAGCCAGTTAACCACGATATCGTGATGATTGCTGGTTTTGAAATCATCAAACACTTTCTCGACTTTCCCTTCACCATCTAGCAGGAAGCTAATGCGGTGGATGCCATCGTAAGTTTTACCCATAAACGATTTCTCGCCCCACACCCCGAATTGTTCACAGACCTGATGGTCTTCATCAGAAAGCAGGGTGAAGTTAAGTAACTCTTTTTCGGCAAAACGTGAAAGTTTCTCCGGTTTGTCGGTGCTAATACCCAGCACTTCCACACCTTTCTTTTTCAACTCATCCATGTTGTCACGCAAACCGCACGCTTGTACGGTACAGCCTGGTGTCATCGCTTTAGGATAGAAATAAACCAGAACGCGCTGTCCCTGGAAGTCGGTTAAATTTATTTGCTCGCCGTCTTGATCGGGCAAGCTAAATTTCGGTGCGATGTCACCGGCTTTCAGTGGGCTCATTACAACTCTCCGTCTTAATCATCTTGCTGTGGATAATTCACAACGTTAATACTGCCCTGTGCTTTGAGTTCTGTACAGAGGGCCTTGAACGCATCTTCGATCCTGCTCGCATCTTCAGAGGCGGGACTGTGCGCCGTAATTTGAATATACAGCTGTGGAGGCTGGCCATCCTGAGCGGGTTGAGTGCGAGAACTCAGTTCGGCAATATTCATATGGTGAACATCAAACAGGTTAGTGAAGCGTTCGATTAAGTGAGGGGAATCGGTCACTTCGACTTGCACCCAGACTGTCGCGGGCATCGCCGGGCGCTCTTGTGCGGCCGTTCGCTTCATGACAATGAGCAAATCCAGCTCGGCCCCCTTTAGAGGCAGGGTCGATTCAATCAGGGTAATCGCATTCCAACTGCCCGACAGCAGCATAATAAACGTGAACTCTTCACCGAGCATAGCAAGGCGACTGTCTTCAATATTACAGCCGCAACTGCTCACATGACGGGTGATGGTATTAACAATACCAGGTCTATCCGCCCCAAGGGCCGTAATGACCAAATAATGGTGTGGTGAGGGAGTCAAACGTATTCTTCCTGTGAATCGGTGAGATATCATAAGGAAAGCATAAAAAAAACTTGCGTACAACCGTGTAGCGTCACCTGGTGACTTGCTTTTGATCCTGCACCAAACGTACCATTGAGACACTTGTAAGCACAGAGGATGGCCAATGTTCACTGGAAGTATTGTCGCGCTTGTGACGCCGATGGATGAGAAAGGTAATGTCTGCCGATCAAGCCTGAAAAAACTGATTGATTACCATGTTGCCAGCGGGACTTCGGCGATTGTTTCGGTAGGGACTACCGGTGAGTCTGCTACGTTGAGCCATGACGAGCACGGTGATGTGGTACTGATGACGCTGGAACTGGCCGATGGCCGTATTCCGGTTATCGCAGGGACTGGCGCCAATGCCACCTCTGAAGCTATTTCCCTGACTAAGCGTTTTGAAAATAGCGGTGTCGTGGGTTGCCTGACGGTAACACCTTACTACAACCGCCCCACTCAGGAAGGGCTGTACCAGCACTTTACCGCTATCGCGGGAAGCACCGACCTGCCGCAGATGCTGTACAATGTACCTTCTCGTACCGGTTGTGACATGCTGCCTGAAACCGTAGGCCGCCTGGCGAAAATTAAAAATATTATTGGTATCAAAGAAGCCACCGGGAACTTAACCCGAGTAAACCAGATCAAAGAGCTGGTTGAAGATGACTTCATCCTGGTTAGCGGTGACGATGCGAGTGCGCTGGATTTCATGCAATTGGGTGGCCACGGTGTGATTTCTGTGACGGCAAACGTAGCCGCGCGTGAAATGGCAGAAGTGTGTAAACTGGCCGCCAATGGGCAATTTGCGCAAGCGCGCGTTATTAACGAACGTTTGATGCCGCTGCACAATAAATTATTTGTTGAACCCAACCCTATCCCGGTCAAATGGGCATGCAGGGAGTTGGGACTTGTGGCAACCGATACCTTACGCCTGCCAATGACACCGCTGACTGAAGCCAGTCGTCCGGTGATTATTAGCGCGCTCAAGCATGCCGGTTTGCTGTAGAGTTTAGGGAGATTTGATGGCTTACTCAGTACAGAAGTCGATGGTGGCGAAAGTTGCAGTGGTGACGCTCGCCATGCTGTTGGCAGCATGCAGCACTGACCAGCGTTACAAGCGCCAGGTTAGCGGTGACGAATCCTATCTGGATGCAGCACCCCTCGCGGAAATCCACTCACCAGCGGGGATGATCCTGCCGGTGCAGAATGGTCAATATAATGTTCCGGTCACCAACGGCAGCGGCGCAGTAGGCAAAGAGCTGGATATCCGTCCGCCTGCTCAACCTCTGGCATTGGTCAGTGGTGCGCGTACTCAGTTTACTGGGGATACCGCCACACTGATGGTCGAAAATTCGCGTAGTTCTACGCTGTGGCCACAAGTTGTCAGTGTTCTTCAGGCAAAAAACTACGGCATTGATAAACGTGATGACGCGAGCCAGACTCTGTCCACTGAGTGGGTAGAATGGAACCGTGCTGATGAAGATCAACAGTACCGTGGGCGCTATCAAGTCAGTGTGAAACCGCAGGGCTATCAACAAGCCGTGGTGGTTAAACTGCTGAATCTGGAACAGGCTGGTAAGCCGGTTTCTGACGCTGCCTCCTTACAGCGTTATAGCGCAGAAATGCTGAACAGCATCAGTGCAGGTCTGGATAAAACTCAGACCGACCAACAGAACGCGAAAGACAGCCGCGCAGCGACACAACTTGATGTTCAAAGTGCCGCTGACGACACTGGCTTACCAATGCTGGTGGTGCGTGGTCCGTACAACGTTGTCTGGGGCCGTTTACCTGCAACGCTTGAGAAAGTCGGTATGAAAGTCACTGACTCCACGCGTTCAACCGGTAGCATGGCTGTGACCTACAAACCATTGTCTGATAGCGAATGGCAAGCGTTAGGGGCGAAAGACCCGGGTCTGTCCAGTGGCGACTATAAACTGCAAGTGGGCGACCTCGATAACCGCAGCAGTCTGCAGTTCATCGATCCAAAAGGTCACACGCTGACGCAGTCCCAGAACGACGCCCTGGTCGCTGCATTCCAGTCGGCTTTCAGCAAGTAAGTTTTAGAGGCCAGAGCAATCTGGCCTTTTTTCTGATAGGCTACGCAAACGTGTGCGTAGCCACAAATAGCGGAATTTTTAGTTAAATCACACCTGGAGTAAGAAAGATGCAAAAGCAAGCTGAGTTGTATCGTGGCAAAGCGAAGACCGTATACAGCACGGAAAACCCGGATCTGTTGGTGCTCGAATTCCGCAATGATACGTCAGCAGGGGACGGTGCACGCATCGAACAGTTCGACCGCAAAGGCATGGTGAACAATAAGTTTAACCATTTCATTATGGCCAAACTGGAAGAAGCTGGCATTCCTACTCAAATGGAAGCACTGCTCTCCGACAACGAAGTGCTGGTGAAGAAACTCGATATGGTGCCGGTTGAGTGTGTTATCCGCAACCGTGCGGCGGGTTCGTTGGTTAAACGCCTTGGCATCGAAGAAGGCATTGAACTGAATCCACCGCTGTTTGATTTGTTCCTGAAAAATGATGAGATGCATGACCCGATGGTCAATGAATCTTATTGTGAAACTTTTGGCTGGGTGAGCAAAGAGAATCTGGCTCGTATGCGTGAGCTGAGCTACAAAGCTAACGATGTGCTGAGCAAGCTGTTTGATGACGCGGGTCTGATCCTTGTCGATTTCAAGCTGGAGTTCGGTTTGTTCAAGGGCGAAGTTGTACTGGGTGATGAGTTTTCCCCTGACGGTAGCCGCCTGTGGGACAAAGCAACGCTCAACAAGATGGACAAAGACCGTTTCCGCCAAAGCCTGGGAGGACTCATTGAAGCCTATGAAGAAGTTGCCCATCGTCTTGGTGTTAAATTAGACTAAATTCCCGCGCAATTCTTTTTAAAGCCGGATGTGTTTACACATTCGGCTTTTTCACGTCTTGTTTCTTATGGTAATCCTGCAATTAACCACCTACGATCTACCTATTACAAGTTGTGAATTTTGAGGTTGATTATGCGCTGGCAAGGTCGTCGCGAAAGCGACAATGTAGAAGACAGAAGAAGTAACTCTTCAGGTCCTGGCTTAGGTGGAGGCGGTGGTGGGTTCCGTTTACCTGGCGGTAAAGGCGGGATCATCATTCTAATTGTCGTCGTCGTAGCGGGTTATTACGGCGTCGATCTGACTTCAATGCTGACCGGCGAGCCACCCGTTCACCAGCAATCCACTCAGCGATCCATTAGCCCGAATGATGATGAAGCCGCTAAATTTACCTCGGTGATTCTGGCAACAACAGAAGATACCTGGGGGCAGATTTTCCAGAAGATGGGCCGGACATATCAGCAGCCAAAACTGGTGATGTATCGTGGGGCGACACGAACAGGGTGCGGCACCGGTCAGTCTGTAATGGGGCCGTTCTACTGCCCGGCTGACAGCACGGTGTATATCGATCTCTCTTTCTACGATGAAATGAAAAGCAAACTGGGCGCAGAGGGTGATTTCGCTCAGGGATATGTCATCGCTCATGAAGTGGGACATCACGTGCAGAAGTTATTGGGGATCGAGCCGAAAGTCCGTCAACTCCAGCAAGGTGCAAGCCAGGCTGAAGGAAATCGTCTATCGGTAAAAATGGAATTACAGGCAGACTGCTTTGCGGGCGTCTGGGGCAACAGCATGCAGAAACAAGAGGTGCTGGATGTCGGAGATTTACAAGAAGCGCTGAATGCTGCTGAAGCGATTGGCGACGATCGTCTGCAACAACAAGGGCAAGGACGTGTGGTTCCTGACAGCTTTACCCACGGGACTTCCGAACAGCGTTACACCTGGTTCAAACGTGGTTTTGATAGCGGTGACCCTGCTCAGTGCAATACCTTTGGTAACACTGTCAAATAACGAGATGTGACAAGGATTAACGCCATGGAACAGCTTAGGCAAGCCACCGCCAGTATGGCTGATGCGGGTATTCGCCGCATGATGATACTGGCCGGTGAGAGCGCCTGGTGCAGCCAGCAGGTTCAGTCTCTCGCCCGGCTATTGCCCGGCGACTGGCTTTGGGTGGGTGCCGCACCCGAATTGCCGCTTCACTGTGCAACCTCAGCGATGCGTACTTTGCTGGGGCGTGAGTTTCAGCATGCCGTATTTGACGCAAGAAACGGGCTGGATGCCGAAGCGCTGGCGGCTCTGGCCGGTACACTCAAAGCCGGAAGCTGGCTAGTGCTGCTTGCGCCTGCATGGGACACCTGGCCGCAACAGCCCGATTCCGACTCGGGTCGCTGGAGCGAGCAGTCTGAAGCTATTCCCACACCTCACTTTATCACTCACCTGCAACACTGCATCCGCGCTGATAGCGAGTGTGTGCTCTGGCAACAGCATCAGCCGCTGCAACTCCCTGATTTTCCCCAGCGCATGCAGTGGCATATGGCTAGCGGCGCACCTTTCGATGAACAGGCTGCTATTCTTGATGCCCTTCTCTCAATGCCAGAAGGGGTTGCGGCAGTTACTGCGCCAAGAGGGCGAGGGAAATCTGCCCTGGCGGGTATGCTACTGTGCCGGATCGCGGGTACGGGACTGGTGACTGCACCCGCCAAAGCGGCAACGGATGTGCTCGCAGATCATGCCGGAGATTATTTCAATTTCGTCGCTCCCGATGCGCTGCTTACCAACCCTGAGGCATATCGGGCTGACTGGCTAATCATTGATGAAGCGGCTGCTATTCCGGCGCCTCAGTTGCGCAGATTAATCTCCCATTTCCCTCGTGTGTTGCTGACCACCACGGTTCAGGGCTACGAAGGAACCGGAAGGGGGTTTATCCTCAAGTTCTGTGCAAGTCTCAACACATTGACGCGCTATACCCTGTCTACGCCAATCCGTTGGGCGATCAATGATCCTCTGGAAAAGTTAATCGACACTGTTTTGCTGTTTGATGAACCAGATATCACAGCCGTAGCGCAAGGCGCGATTACTCTTCAGGTCATTGAACGCACTCACGAAGCACAACCTTCGCCTCAGCTACAGCAAATGTATCGCTTGCTGTCAGGTGCGCACTACCGTACTTCACCGTTGGACTGGCGTCGGATGCTGGATGCCCCAGGTCAGCATTTCATTGCCGCTAACTGCGGGGCAGAAACGATAGGTGCCAGCTGGTTGGTGGAAGAGGGCGGGCTGAGTGAAAATCTGAGCCGCGCGGTGTGGGCAGGATTCCGCCGTCCGCGCGGTAATTTAGTAGCACAATCGCTGGCGGCACATGGTGGCAGTCCCTTAGCCGCAACGCTTAAAGGTTTACGCGTCAGCCGCATTGCGGTGCATCCGTTGCGCCAGCGTCAGCAAATCGGCCAGCAAATCATTGCCAGAGTGAAAACTCATGCACAGCAGACGGCTGATTACCTTTCAGTAAGTTTTGGTTTTACCGACGAACTTTGGCGTTTTTGGGAAAGTTGTGGCTTCGTACTGGTACGCGTGGGTAGCCATCGTGAGGCCAGTAGCGGGTGCTATACCGCGATGGCGTTACTGCCGCTCACACCGCCTGGGGAAGCGCTCACTCTTCATGAACAATCTCGATTGCAGCGCGATATTGTCTGGCTACAACCATGGATTGACCAACCATTGCCTGTTTTAGGCTGTGAAGACGCTAAGCTAAACAGTGATGACTGGCTGGAGCTGGCAGGTTTTGCATTTGGGCATCGCCCGCTGGAAGCCTGTTTAGGTTCCCTGAATCGCTTACTACTCACCAGCGATCTGCCGCTGAATGCACTGCGCGGGCGCGTGCAACAGCACCTGAGTGTAGAAACAGTTTGCCAACAGTGGCACATTTCCGGGCGTAAAGCGCTTCTGAACGTCATGCGCCAGGAAGCCCAGAAGGCACTGGAAAAATGCGATGAGCAGCAGTGCATTGCGCTGAAAAGCGCGATTATGCAATTGCAATTTTTCCACTAAGTCGTTCAGTCAAATGGCATGGTCATCATGGGGTGTCAGCGTATAGTTAACGCCAGAAACGTAAGGAGAAAACCATGAAACACGACCACTTTGTTGTTCAGAGTCCCGCCACACCGGCAAAACAACTCTTGCTGTTCTTTCATGGTGTTGGCGATAACCCCGTCGCAATGGGTGAAATTGGTAGCTGGTTTGCGCCACATTTTCCTGATGCACTGGTGGTCAGCATCGGTGGCCCGGCACCCAGCGGCCCGTATCAAGGTCGGGAGTGGTTTTCTGTTGCTGGGGTGACGGAAGATAATCGGCAGCAGCGAGTCGATGCCATCATGCCAACGTTTATCGACGTGGTGCGTTACTGGCAGAAACACAGCGGTGTCGCGGCTAATGCCACTGCACTGATTGGCTTCTCGCAAGGGGCGATTATGGCGCTTGAAGGTGTGAAAGCTGAGCCGCAGTTAGCCTCGCGCGTGATTGCCTTTAATGGTCGCTACGCAAAGCTTCCAGAAAGCGCATCAACGTCAACCACTATCCATTTGATTCATGGTGATGTTGACGGGGTGATTGACGTGAAGCACGCCTTTGATGCTTCGGAAACGTTAACGCAACTCGGTGGGGATGTGACGCTGGATGTGATTGACGATTTAGGCCATGCCATCGATGACCGCAGCATCAAGATTGCGTTGGATCATCTGCGCTACACCGTGCCAAAGCACTATTTCGATGAAGCACTAAGCGGCGGCAAACCCAACGACAAGGGTATCGTCGAATTTATGTGAGACATAAAATGGCGCATTAAAAAAGCCACTCTCGGGAGTGGCTTTTTGCATAATTATGGCTTTTTCTTCGGGAAATCGTCTTCGTCATCCCACTTATGGTTGAAATCACGATGTGGGGGAAGATCGGGTTTGTTCGCCATATATTTTTTCGGATCGATGCGTTTCAAATCCTTAATAACATTCAGGAAAATACCCAGCAGCAGTACCAGTACAATAATCCACCAGTAGTGTGATAGCCATTCCATATGCTTAACCTCTTAGTTATCGCAGCTGTCAGGCGACAAGCTGCTCCATAATGCGTTGATACATACGTGCAAGAAGTTGCAGGTCTGCGGCGTTAACACACTCATTAATTTTATGAATGGTCGCGTTCACTGGCCCCAGTTCCACGACTTGCGCCCCCATACGAGCGATAAAGCGCCCATCGGACGTGCCACCCGTGGTCAACAGTTGCGGTCTAATTTCATTATAGTGCTCAACGGCATTCACCACCGCATCGACCAGCTTTCCGCGTGAGGTCAGGAACGGTTGGCCCGACAGCCACCAGTCGAGTGTATAGCGCAGTTGATGCTTATCGAGCAGAGCTATCACGCGCTGTTTAATATCGTTGTCAGTCAGTTCGGTGCTGAAACGGAAGTTAAATTGCACATATAAATCGCCAGGAATGACATTGTTGCTGCCCGTTCCTGCCTGAACGTTTGCAATCTGCATACTGGTCGCAGGGAAAAACTCGTTCCCTTTGTCCCACTCAATAGATACCAGCTCGTTCAGCATCGGAGCTGCGCGGTGCACTGGGTTATCGGCCAGATGCGGATAGGCAACGTGGCCCTGCACACCGTGCACGGTGAGATTGCAGGTCAACGAACCACGGCGACCATTTTTCACCACGTCGCCGACCACTTCAGTACTGGACGGCTCGCCGACCAGGCAATAATCAAGGCGTTCATTACGCGCCATCAACGTTTCGACCACTTTCACCGTGCCATTTTTGGCACTGGCTTCTTCATCAGAAGTGATGAGAAACGCGAGGCGGCCTTTGTGACGCGGGTTCTGTGCAACAAAACGTTCTGCCGCAACCACCATGGCTGCCAGAGAACCTTTCATATCAGCGGCACCACGGCCAAACAGCATGCCATCGCGGATAGTGGGTTCAAACGGTGGGTTAATCCAGCGGTCGGCATCGCCTGAAGGCACGACGTCGGTATGGCCAGCAAACGCCAGCGTTTCGCCTTTTCCTCTCCATGCCCAGAAATTTTGTGTGTCGCCAAAATCCATGTGCTCAATAGTAAAACCAATGGCACGCAGTCGCTCAATCATCAGCGCCTGGCAACCCGCGTCGTCTGGGCTCAGGGAAGGGCGGCGGATAAGCTGTTGCGTCAGCTCAATAACCGGGCAAGACATAGGACTATACCTCGTTGATAAACATCTTATAGTTCGATTCATTGAAACCCAGCAGCATAGGCTGACCGGGCGCGTAGAGCAATGGGCGTTTGATGATTGCAGGCATTGAAAGCATCAGCTCCGCCGCAGTCTGCGCGTCAGTAATGCTCGCACGATGGGCCTCGTCGAGTTTACGCCATGTTGTTCCACGGGTATTAAGCAGTGCTTCCCAACCTAACGCTACGATAAAACTATTCAATAATTCGGCATCCAGACCGTCGACGCGATAATCATGAAATTGATAATCCACACCTTGAGCTTCAAGCCAACGGCGTGCTTTCTTGATGGTGTCGCAATTTTTAATACCGTAGAGAATTATCACGGAGTCAATCCTTTTTTTAAATGTGATTACTTATGCAGATATTTAGAATAATTAAAATGATAAAAAAGTCGCAAGGAAAAATATAGCCTAATTGCTAGTCTGAAAGTTAGGTAATAGCGTTTTTTTCCAGGGTGATTGCTTTATAGCCAAGAGAAGTTACACCATTTCTGAACTCTTGATTGCTGCGACAAGTCAGATTTTTCGTGGCTTACAGAGTAAAATCCGAAAAGAGGCGATTCATATTGTTTCACGTGCGTCGTCACATTTTAAATTACCTGCTGAGCTGATAATTCATGCAATACGCAGTCGACTCTCAATATTAGTTGAAAGCCAGTGAATCGATAAAATTTGGTCGCTTCACTCCAGGGAAGGGATTACGTATAATAAAGCAATTATAAGAGAGGCGGTTATGATCGAACACGAAGTAGGAAACTGGAAAGATTTCATCGAAGATATGCTTCGTAAATGAAATAAACAGCAAGAACATGATGTTCTTATTCTCAATACTCTTTGAGCCATACAAAAAGCGACCCAGTCAGGTCGCTTTTTTGTTGCTTATTTTTCAGCATGTTCTTTAAGCGGGAAACGTCGTCGCACCAGCACGAAGAACAATGGCACGAAGAATATTGCCAGCACCGTGGCTGAAATCATTCCGCCCATTACCCCTGTTCCCACCGCATGCTGGCTACCGGAGCCTGCGCCGCTGCTGGTGGCCATCGGTAACACGCCAAAGATAAATGCCAGTGACGTCATGAGTATCGGGCGTAATCGCTGGCGGCAGGCATCAAGCGTTGCAGCAACCAGTTCGCGGCCCTGAGCATTCATATCGTTGGCAAACTCAACAATCAGAATGGCGTTTTTGGCCGAAAGCCCAATAACCGTCAACAGCCCCACCTGGAAATAAACATCGTTTTCAAGGCCTCGCATCCACGTGGCTAATAGCGCTCCAATCACCCCAAGCGGCACCACTAACATCACCGAGAACGGCACAGACCAGCTTTCATACAGGGCCGCCAGACACAAGAACACGACTAATAACGAGATAGCGTAGAGTGCTGGCGCCTGGGTCCCAGAAATCCGCTCCTGATAAGACATTCCCGTCCACTCAAGGCCAAAACCAGACGGGAGCTTCTCCACCAGCGTTTCCATGATTTGCATTGCGGTGCCAGTACTGACGCCCGGGGCTGCTTCACCCACGATTTCCAGTGACGAATAACCGTTATAGCGTTCAAGACGTGGCGAGCCGGTTTCCCAATGTGAACTGGCAAATGCTGAGAAGGGCACCATACCGCCGTCTTTATTGCGCACATACCACTGGTTAATGTCATCCGGCAGCATGCGATATTCCGCTCCCGCCTGGACATAAACTTTTTTGACGCGTCCGCGATCCATAAAGTCGTTCACGTAACTTGAGCCCCAGGCCGTTTGCAACGTGTTATTGATATCGTCAATGGTTACACCCAACGCCTGGGCTTTACGCTGATCGATATCGATCTGCATTTGTGGGCTGTCATCCAGACCGTTATGGCGAACGCGGGTCAACAATTTATCGTTGCCTGCCATTTCGAGCAGCCGATCGCGAGCCTGCATGAGCGCATTGTGACCAGCACCTGCGTGATCTTGTAATTCCATATCAAAGCCTGCAGCGTTACCTAAACCGCTGATGGCAGGTGGGCTGCTGGCGATAATGCGGGCTTCTTTGATGTCACGGAAGGCTTTAGTCGCCCGTTCGATAATCGCAAATGAACTGGCCGTTTTCGGGTCACGCAAATCCCAGTCTTTCAGACGCACGAACATACGAGCGACGTTTTGCCCGTTTCCGCCAGGCCCGGCACCAATAGTTGAGAACACCGAGAGTACGTTATCTTTCTCTTTCGTCAGATAATATTGCTCGATCTTCTCAACCACTTTGGTGGTTTGTTGCTGCGTAGAACCACTCGGTAACTGTATGGATGTGGTAAATACACCCTGATCTTCTAACGGCAGGAAGGAGGTGGGTAAGCGCAGGAACAGGAAAACCATGCCGCCAATCAGCAGCACGTAAATCAGAATCCAACGCAGACTGTGCGCCAGAATTTTTCCAACTCGAGTCTCATAGCGTTCCGCATTGCGATTAAACATGCGGTTGAACCAACCGAAGAAACCTTTCTGACCGTGGTGTTCACCTTTATGCAAAGGCTTGAGTAGTGTGGCGCATAGGGCGGGGGTCAGGATCATCGCGACCAAAACCGACAACACCATGGCGGAAACGATAGTTATCGAGAACTGGCGGTAAATGGCGCCGGTTGTACCGCCAAAGAAAGCCATGGGCACGAAGACCGCAGAGAGCACCATCGCAATCCCGACCAGCGCCCCCTGAATTTGCCCCATCGATTTTCGCGTCGCTTCTTTGGGCGATAGCCCTTCCTCGCTCATGATGCGCTCGACGTTTTCCACCACCACGATGGCATCATCCACCAACAGGCCGATGGCCAAAACCATGGCAAACATCGTTAGCGTGTTGATGCTGTAACCAAACGCGTAGAGCACCGAGAAGGTGCCTAACAACACCACCGGTACGGCGATAGTTGGAATTAATGTCGCTCTGAAATTCTGTAAGAACAGATACATCACGAGGAACACCAACAGAATGGCTTCCAGCAGTGTTTGCACCACATCTTTAATCGAGGCTTTCACAAACGGCGTGGTTTCATACGCGATTTTCGCTTCCAGACCGTGAGGGAAAAATTCCGACAGTTCTTCAATTTTGGCGCGGGCGAGTTTATCGGTTTCCATCTCGTTTGCGCCGGACGCAAGCTTAATCCCCAGTCCGGATGCAGGTTGGCCATTAAAGCGGCTCAGGAAATCATATTTCTCCGCACCGAGTTCGACGTCAGCAACATCGCCGAGTGACACAAGCGAGCCATCCTGATTAACGCGCAGCGTAATATCTTTAAATTGTTGCGGAGTTTGCAGTAACGACTGGGAGTTAATCGTCGCGTTGAGCGCCTGCATGTCAACCGAAGGTGTGCCGCCAAGTTGCCCCACGGCAATTTGCGCATTTTGCGATTTAATCGCATCGACCACATCTTCCGTGGTCATCTGGTAACTGGTGAGTTTGGTCGGGTTTAGCCAGATACGCATTGAATATTGCGAGCCGTAAGCATCCACGTCACCGACGCCGTTAAGACGACTGATCGGGTCCTGAATATTACTGGCGACATAATCCGAGATATCTTGTTTATCCATGCTGCCATCGGTGGACACGAAGGCGACCATCAAGATATTGGTATCGCCGGTTTTCCTGACGGTTACACCCTGGGTCTGCACAGCCTGTGGCAATTTACGCAATGCAGACTGCAACTGGTTTTGCACCTGCTGAACGGCTGAATCGGGGTCAGTGCCCGCTTTAAAACTGAGCGTGATGGTGGCCTGGCCTGCACTGCTACTCTGGGAGGACATATACATCATGTTGTCCAGCCCGGTCATATTCTGCTCAATGACCTGCGTAACCGTGTTTTCCAGAGTTTGTGCCGATGCACCAGGATAGTTCGCCGTGATACGCACGTTTGGCGGTGCGAGATCGGGATACTGCTCGACGGGAAGAGAAAAAATGGCGAGCAAACCAGTGAGGCACAAAATAATGGCCAACACCCAGGCAAAAATGGGGCGATTGATAAAGAAATTCGCCATTCAGTCAGGACCTCGTTAGTACTTCAGATTGTGATTATGAGTATCAGTCGTCACTGTAGCCTTTACCGCAGGTCCAAACGTGGAGAAATTGAGGAGATATTGTAAAAAATCTTCGCGCTCTGTAGTGGGAACGGTCAGATGCTGATGAATTTAAAAGCCCCGACTTTCAAGATATAACACAGTTGCAGCGACTCTGGAACGAACCTGAAGTTTACGCAGCAAATTGCGAATATGCACTTTCACGGTCTCTTCAGAAATATGCAGGCCAGAGGCAATTTGTTTATTCGATAACCCACGGGCGACCTCTTGCAGCACGTCTAATTCGCGCTCGGTTAACACCGCGAACGGGTCGTCGCTGTGTTTGTCGGTACTGCGGGTGCGTAAATATTCCGCGACTTGCTCGCTATAGGCTTCGCCCTGTGTTGCTCCACGACGAATATCTTCGAGCAGTACGTCAGGATCGCTATCTTTAAGCAAATATCCGTCGGCGCCTGCATCAATCAGAGTGAAAATATCACTCCGCGAATCAGACACCGTCAGCACCACGATACGCCCGCTTACACCATCACGACGCATGGCGTTCAGCGTATCCAGCCCACTCAAACCTTTCATATTCAGGTCGAGCAAAATAAGGTCAGGTGCCAGGCGATTTGCCAGACTTACGGCTTCTGCGCCGCTACTGGCTTCACCTACCACGCTAAAACTTTCATCCATTTCCAGCAGTTGGCGAATGCCACGGCGCATTAACGGATGATCATCGACGATCAATACCTGACAGACAGTTTTCTCACTCATCACATACCCCAATACATTTCACATTATTATCGTTATAAATTTACGGGAGTTACGTTTGCCGCTTGTTCTGACGGTGGCGAACGAAAATTCAACGTAATTAAAGTCCCACCAGGTTGCGGGCGGGAAATAGTCAGCTCACCACCTAATCGGGCGGCGCGCTCTTGCATGATATTTAATCCGTAATGCCCTTCGGGTTCCGTCAGGCTGGCAATCCCTCTGCCATCATCAAGAATACTCACAGTATGAACCCCTGACTGGGACGTGCTACAGCTTACGGATATTTTATTGGCGTGTGCATGTTTAATCGCGTTTAACACACCTTCGCGAATGATCTGGAGTAAGTGCACCTGCTGCGACGCATCTAAGGCCTGAGTTGGAATCTGACAATCCAGCGTGAGAGTGGCCTGCGTTTGCTTACGTAGCGGGGTGATCATCTCCTGCAATGCAGAAGGTAAATCTGCTTGCTGGAGCGTCAGGCGGAAGGTGGTCAACAACTCGCGCAATTGACGGTAAGCATCGTTCAGCGCCTGGGAGAAGTCATTAATAATGCCTTGTGCGGGCTGGTTCTCCGCCGGGACTGCACGTTTTAGTAACGTGAGTTGTATGCGTAAGAAAGAGAGCACTTGCGCCAGCGAATCATGTAACTCGCGGGCAATAGTCGCACGTTCTTCCATCAACAATAGCTGCTGATAGTGTTTTTGCGCCTGATTAAAATACAGCCCGCGGCCCAGCATATTCGCCAGACTCTGCATTAACGGCAGCGGCGGAACCCCTTGTGGCGCTTGCCAGCGAAGTAAACCTAACTCTTTATCCTCAAGCACAATCGGCAAGGTTTGCCACGTCTGGTTATTATGTTGAACACCGTCTTGTATCTTCCAGTTTTCACCGGTTTTCATTTCGAGATAATTGACCGGCGTTTTCTGGCGCACTTGCTGTAACACACGTTCGAAACAGTGTTGATCAATGGTGCTGACAGTCAGCGCCTGTGAGCAGGCGTACAGGACTTCCAGCGTGCGGTTTGCCTCCTGTAAATCCAGGGTTTTTACCTGCACGCTCTCTTCAAGTGAGCGATAGAGCTTTTGCAACTCGCCAGACATACGGTTGAAGGTTTGCGACAACAATCCCAGTTCGTTTGGCAGTTGCGTATTCAATGGTGGGTAATCGAATTCGCCACGCTCAATGGAGGCACTGGCTACCATCAATTTGTTGAGAGGAGCCACCACCTGATGACGGAAACGGCGTAGCGTGAAAAACACCAGCGTGAAAATGGCAATAAAACCCACTACCGAGGCCATCACAACCTGCATCATTTTACGTTCGGCATAGTGCTGAAGCGCCAGTACAAACAGGTCGATTTGCGCGACATAACCCGCGATGTTGGCACGATACCATTGCAGATCGCCCTGGCGTATATGCTGTTCCATCTCGGCCCAGGCGCTATTAATCACGGCAAAGCGAGCCCGGACCTCTGCAGGCACCCAGAATTTCTCGATTTTAAGCAGGGCAGGTGAGCGCAGGGTCTGGTCATATTGCTCCAGATGTTTGTCAACATGGGTGCGATCGCCCTGCAAATCATACCCCAGGCGATAGCTCTGCATACGCAATGAGCCCGCGACATTTACCGCTTCGGCATCACGTAAACTACTCGCAAGGGTGAGCATCGCAATGCCTGTGGAAAGCAGCGATAACAAAACGATATAAAAAAAGGCGCGGGCCAGGCTCGTGGAAACCGAGCGTTTTACGATCACTGCATATTTACCCGTCGAAATAATTGAGAGCGAAACGTACCAGAAACTGACGACGTCACAAATCCTTGTTGCTTATATTTCGGCATATCTTCCAAAACAATGGTTAGGAATTAACTCGGTAACATCACAAGCATAACTGCTGCATAACAAAACGGGGAAAAACGATGTTTCATTAAAAATGAAAGGAAATTGATCCGTACCAGGTTATTAGCAGATTTCAGGACAAATTGGGCAAATGACCATTGCCAGTTTAAACATCGCCAGGTAATAACATACCCCCATAAAAAATAAGCCTCCGGTTTGTAATAACGGACAAAGGGGTAGTGATGAATCGTTTTGTTCTTGCCAATGCACAGCTTTGTATTGGATGCCATGCCTGCGAAGTGGCTTGTGTGATGTCCCACAATGACGAAAAGCATGTTCTGACCCGTCAAAAATTCCAGCCGCGCATCGCCGTGATTAAGCATGATGGCCGACGTAACGCCGTCACTTGTCGGCACTGTGAAGTTGCTCCCTGCGCCAGCAGTTGCCCAAATGACGCTATTTCACGTGTCCGAGACAGTGTGCAGGTCAACCAGCAGAAATGTATTGGCTGTAAATCCTGCGTCGTGGCCTGTCCGTTTGGTGCCATGCAGGTCATTACGGTTCCGCTCAATGACGGGCGCTCGGTTAAGGCCAATGCTCATAAATGCGATTTGTGTCAGCATCGCGAAAATGGCCCCGCATGTGTGGAAAATTGTCCCAGCAAAGCACTGAAATTAATCAGCAGTGAGACACTTGCCACATTGGCAAAGAACCGACGTTTGCGCTCAGCGGCAATGGAATCTCAGCCGTGGCACAGCACTGCGCAGCAAAGTGTGCAACAGCTGTCAGCGGGTGGCGAATTATCGAAAGTGAACAAAATGCGGGTAACTCCAGCGCGGCAGGAGCCGGATAAAATTGAGCTGGATTTGCGTAAAACAGGTTTTGACGAAATCTATCGTACGTTTGATAAAACCCAGGTGGAAAGCCAGGCTGACCGCTGCCTGAAATGCGGCGAGCACAGTATTTGTGAATGGACTTGCCCGCTGCACAACCACATTCCGCAGTGGATTGAACTGGTCAAAGAAGGGCGCATTCTCGAGGCGGTTGAACTGTCACATCAGACAAACTGCTTGCCGGAAGTGACCGGGCGCGTCTGCCCGCAAGATCGTCTATGCGAAAGTGCCTGCACCCTGAAAGATGAATATGGTGCTGTCACCATCGGGAATATTGAACGCTATATTTCCGACAACGCTTTTGCCCGCGGTTGGACGCCTGATCTCTCATACGTCAAACCGACAAACCGTCGTGTAGCCGTGATTGGCGCAGGGCCAGCCGGGCTTGCCTGTGCGGATATTCTGGCGCGAAACGGCGTTCAGGCAACGGTGTTTGACCGCCATCCTGAAATTGGTGGGCTGCTGACGTTTGGGATCCCGGCGTTCAAACTGGATAAATCGTTATTGAGCCGTCGTCGTGAGATTTTCAGCGCGATGGGGATTGAATTTAAACTCAACACCGAAGTGGGCCGTGATATCTCCCTGCAACAGGTGCTGGCAGAGTTTGATGCGGTATTTGTTGGCGTTGGCACGTATCGCTCAATGAAAGCTGGGCTGCCAAACGAAGACGCGCCGGGGGTTTACGACGCGCTGCCGTTCCTGATTGCGAACACCAAACAGGTGATGGGGTTACCTGAATTGCCTGAAGAACCGTATATCAATATGGCAGGTAAGAAGGTGGTGGTCCTCGGTGGTGGCGATACGGCAATGGATTGTGTCCGCACCTCTTTACGCCATGGAGCGCAGCAGGTGACTTGCGCCTATCGTCGGGACGAAACCAACATGCCAGGCTCCAAAAAAGAGGTCAAAAATGCCAGAGAAGAAGGGGCATTGTTTGAGTTCAACGTGCAGCCGCTGAACATTGAGCTGGATGACAATGGCCGAGTGGTCGGGATCCGTATGCTGCGCACGCAAATGGGTGAGCCTGACGAGCAGGGCCGCCGTCGCCCGGAACCGATTGAAGGCTCCGAATTTGTCATGCCAGCCGATGCGGTGATTATGGCGTTTGGCTTCCATCCGCATGGCATGCCGTGGCTGGAAGAACAAAACGTGAAACTCGATAGCTGGGGGCGCATTGTTGCGAGCGTTGAAGATAAATTGCGCTATCAGACCACCAACCCAAAAATCTTCGCCGGTGGTGATGCGGTGCGTGGCGCAGACCTGGTCGTGACCGCGATGGCGGAAGGTCGCCACGCTGCTGCGGGGATCATGGAGTATCTGGCTGTCCCTCCTCAGCGCCTGAATTAATGGCTAAATTCACCCCGGCATGGCGTCGGGGTGAGTGTTTGTTTTACAAACCGAATTCCTTATTGATCCCATCCCTGTATTTACCCCTAAAGGGTGATGCCTCTACTCCCCCTTTGTCACATAACGTAATGCTCAATAAAAATGATGAAAAAACACAGAAGTGTTTGCCGGTTTCATTACAGCGAAATCGTGTATTTGTGATGCAAGGATGTGCCTTATGGCTGATTTTTCCCGTCGTGGATTACTAACCGGTAGCTTTCGACGCTCCGGTTCTGCTTTCCGCCCACCCTGGAGCGGAGACGAAAACCATTTTCTTGTGGATTGCACGCGCTGTGATGCCTGCCTGTCGGCCTGCGAAACCCATATTTTAAAACGCGGTCAGGGCGGCTACCCCGAAGTTAACTTTACCCACGGTGAATGCACATTCTGCTACGCCTGCGCGCAAGCCTGCCCAGAAAAAATCTTTCTGAAACGCGAGGTTTCCCCCTGGGAGCATACCTTGTCGATTGGCGATAACTGCCTGGCTAAAAACAACATCGAATGCCGCAGCTGTCAGGACAGTTGCGAAACCCAGGCGATTGCCTTTCGCCCTTCGCTACAGGGCATCGCACAACCTCTACTCAATCATGCTGATTGCAGCGCTTGCGGCGCGTGTATCGCGGGTTGCCCGGTTTCAGCCATCACTATGAGGCACGCAAATGCAAGCTAACTGGCACGTCTGCGGCCTGGTGGTTCAGGCCCATCCACACAATATTGTCGCGGTAAGCCACGCATTGAGCGAGCTCCCGGGAAGTGAAGTTGCGTTAACCGATGCCGGGAACGGCAAATTGGTGGTGGTTATGGAAGCAGCGCGCAGTGATGTGCTGCTGAATCAAATTGAGTCAGCACGCAATATTGCGGGTGTGCTGGCGGTGTCGCTGGTTTATCACCAGCAGGATGAGCAAGGTGAGGAAACACCATGAAACTCAGTCGTCGTAGCTTTATGAAAGCGAACGCCATTGCAGCCGCGGCGGCCGCCGCTGGTCTTAGCGTACCAGGCGTTGCCCGTGCTGTTGTCGGTAAACAAGATGCCATCAAATGGGATAAAGCCCCGTGCCGCTTTTGTGGCACGGGTTGTGGCGTCTTAGTCGGCACGCAAGATGGACGCGTGGTGGCAAGCCAGGGTGATCCAGATGCACCAGTGAACCGTGGCCTGAACTGCATCAAAGGCTACTTCCTGCCAAAAATCATGTACGGAAAAGACAGGCTTACCCAGCCGTTGTTGCGCATGAAAGACGGTCAGTTTGATAAAGAAGGCGAGTTCGCTCCCATTAGCTGGGACCAGGCCTTCGACATCATGGAACAAAAATTCAAAACCAGCCTGAAAGAAAAAGGGCCGGAAGCCGTTGGGATGTTTGGTTCTGGTCAGTGGACGGTTTGGGAAGGTTACGCCGCTTCGAAATTATTCAAAGCCGGTTTCCGTTCGAACAACCTGGACCCGAACGCGCGCCATTGCATGGCTTCTGCGGTGGTGGGTTTCATGCGTACCTTCGGGATGGATGAACCTATGGGCTGCTACGACGACATCGAACAGGCCGACGCATTCGTGCTGTGGGGCTCGAACATGGCCGAGATGCATCCGGTTTTGTGGTCGCGTATCACCAACCGCCGTCTGTCGAATGAAAATGTTAACGTCGCGGTCCTTTCTACTTTTGAGCATCGTAGTTTTGAGCTGGCCGACAACGGCATGGTGTTCACACCGCAAAGCGATCTGGCGATTCTTAACTACATCGCGAATTACATCATTCAGAACAATGCGATCAACGAATCGTTCTTTAAGCAGCATGTGAACCTGCGCAAAGGGGTCACTGATATCGGTTACGGCTTGCGCCCTACGCATCCGCTGGAAAAAGCCGCCAAAAACCCAGGTTCTGATGCCTCAGAGCCGATGAGCTTTGAAGATTACAAAGCGTTCGTTGCCGAATACACGCTGGAAAAAACCGCTCAGATGAGTGGCGTGCCGACAGACCAACTCGAAGCGCTTGCTCAGTTGTATGCCGACCCGAACAAAAAAGTGATTTCTTACTGGACGATGGGCTTCAACCAGCATTCACGCGGCGTCTGGGCTAACAATCTGGTTTACAACATCCACTTGCTGACGGGGAAAATCTCCCAGCCGGGTTGCGGGCCGTTTTCTTTAACCGGCCAGCCTTCAGCATGTGGTACGGCGCGCGAAGTCGGCACCTTCTCCCATCGTCTGCCAGCCGACATGGTGGTGACCAACGAGAAGCACCGCCAAATCACGGAAAATATGTGGCAGCTTCCAGCGGGAACCATTCCGGCGAAAGTCGGTTTGCATGCTGTGGCTCAAGACCGCGCGCTGAAAGATGGCAAGCTCAACGTCTACTGGGTGATGTGTAACAACAACATGCAGGCCGGGCCAAACATTACCGAAGAACGTATGCCAGGCTGGCGCGATCCGCGTAACTTTGTGATTGTTTCCGATCCTTACCCAACGATCAGTGCATTGAGCGCGGATCTGATCCTGCCAACGGCTATGTGGGTAGAAAAAGAGGGCGCTTACGGCAACGCCGAACGTCGTACTCAGTTCTGGCGTCAGCAGGTTAAAGCGCCGGGTGAGGCAAAATCGGATCTCTGGCAGCTTGTGCAATTCGCTAAGCGCTTCAAAGTTGAAGAAGTGTGGCCGGCTGAATTACTGGATCAGAAGCCGGAATACCGTGGCAAAACGCTGTTTGACGTGCTGTTTGCCAACGCAAACGTCAGCAAATTCCCGGTCACTGAACTGGCGGAAGATCAGCTCAATGACGAATCACGCGAACTGGGTTTCTATCTGCAAAAAGGGTTGTTCGAAGAGTACGCCGCATTCGGGCGTGGCCACGGGCACGATCTCGCGCCGTTTGATGACTACCACAAAGCGCGCGGTTTACGCTGGCCGGTGGTTGACGGTAAAGAAACACTCTGGCGCTACAGCGAAGGCCACGACCCTTACGTGAAAGCGGGCGAAGGCTTCAAGTTCTATGGCAAACCAGACGGTAAAGCGGTGATTTTCGCCTTGCCATTTGAGCCAGCGGCAGAATCCCCGGACAAGGAATACGACCTGTGGTTATCCACTGGACGTGTACTGGAACACTGGCATACCGGCAGCATGACGCGTCGCGTACCAGAACTTCATCGTGCCTTCCCTGAAGCCGTTTTGTTTATTCATCCGCTTGATGCGAAGGCGCGTGATTTGCGTCGTGGCGACAAAGTGAAAGTGATTTCACGCCGTGGTGAAGTGATTTCGATTGTCGAAACACGTGGCCGTAACAAACCGCCGCAGGGTTTGGTGTACATGCCATTCTTCGACGCCGCTCAACTGGTGAATAACTTGACGCTGGATGCGACCGATCCGCTTTCGAAAGAGACGGATTATAAGAAATGCGCCGTGAAACTGGCGAAGGTGTAAGGGGATAACATCATGAAAAAAACCATCCTGACCAAGACATTCTTTCAATGGATTGCGGCGTTTACGCTGCTGGTGAGTGGGGCGTTGTGGGCCACGAACGGTGCTGATCTGACGCAGTCTCCTGAAGTGTCTGGCACGCCGGAAGGCTCGATACATATGCCGAAACAGCAGGGGCGTATGGCGCTGAACTATGTTAATCAGCCGCCACTTGTCCCGCACAGCGTCGACGGTTACCAGGTGAGCAAAAACACCAACCGTTGTCTGCAATGCCACGGCGTTGAACATTACCGCACAACAGGCGCGCCGCGCGTAAGCCCGACGCACTTTATGGATAGTGATGGCAAAGTGCTTTCCAACGTCGCACCGCGCCGCTATTTCTGCCTGCAATGCCATGTTCCTCAAACCGATGCGGCTCCGATTGTCGAGAACACATTCACGCCGTCTAAAGGCTTTGGAAACTAGAGGCCATTATGGATAAATCAACCCGTAAACCTGGCATCATCCGACGTATATGGCAGTGGTGGCGTCGCCCAAGCCGTCTGGCGCTGGGCACGTTACTGCTGATTGGCTTCGCTGGTGGGATTATTTTCTGGGGCGGTTTTAACACCGGCATGGAGATGACTAACCGCGAGGAATTTTGTATCGGCTGTCATGAAATGCGCGCCAATGTCTACGAGGAGTATATGCAGACCGTGCATTACAACAACCGTAGCGGCGTGCGTGCCACCTGCCCGGATTGCCACGTTCCGCATGAATGGGTACCGAAAATGGTACGTAAAATTCAGGCCAGTAAAGAGTTGTATGCCAAAGCGTTTGGCATCATCGACACGCCACAAAAGTTTAATGACCATCGACTTGAGATGGCGCAAAACGAGTGGCGCAGGATGAAAAACAACAACTCGCAAGAGTGTCGGAACTGCCATAACTTTGATTACATGGATTTTACCGCCCAGAAAACCGTCGCGGCGAAAATGCATGATAAAGCGGTCAAAGACGGGCAAACCTGTGTGGATTGCCATAAGGGGATTGCGCATAAGTTGCCGGATATGAGCGAAGTGAAGAATGGTTTCTGACCTTTAAACCACCCTCATCCTAACCTTCTCCCTGAGGGAGAAGGGATCAGAGCGGAGTCTGCTGAGGGATAAGGGACTACTCGGTTTTTCCCTGCCTTTCCCCTTCTCCCTGAGGGAGAAGGGATCTGGTCGGAGCCTGCTGAGGGTGAAGAGACTGTTTTCCCCCTCTCCCCGTGGGAGAGGGCCGGGGTGAGGGCAAAGGGCATACACCACAAAAATTCGCGACAAAAACAACCTGCACGCCTATGATTACCGACTCCCCTAACTCACTGTGGAGACGGTATGTCGGTCAAAATTGAAGTCATCAAAGATAAAATCCTCTCAGATAACTACTTCATCCTGCGTAATATCACCTACGATTTATACCGTAACGAAGCCGAAGCTATCCGTCATAAACGAGAAGTGTATGACCGGGGTAACGGTGCCACGATCCTGCTCTATAACCGTGATAAACAAACCGTGGTGCTGACGCGCCAGTTCCGTGTTGCGACGTGGGTCAACGGTAATGCCGACGGTATGTTGATTGAAGCCTGTGCCGGACTGTTGGATGCGGATGAGCCAGAAATTTGCGCGCGTAAAGAAGCGATTGAAGAAACAGGTTACGAAGTTGGGGACGTCGAAAAATTATTCGAGCTGTATATGTCGCCGGGCGGTGTCACCGAGCTCATTCATTTCTATATGGCGGAATACAGTGACGCTCAACGCGATAACGCGGGTGGCGGGATTGATGATGAAGATATCGATGTGCTCGAGTTGCCTTTCAGGCAGGCGATGGAAATGGTAGCAAAGGGGGAAATTCGTGATGGAAAAACGGTCATTCTGTTACAACAGCTGAAATTACGCGGTGTCATGGATTAAAATTCTTAAAATTCAACGGGTAAACGATGGGTGATTTTAACAATATCTATCCGATAATTCCGATTGAGTGCAAACCTTAACCAGACGAAGATATCGCCACATTTCGTACATTTTTTCTCTTCGTCTTCTCAGGATATGTGTCGCCAATGCTTCTGCGCAAAGAATCGCTGTTTCTCTTTTTATTCTTTATAGCGAACTCCGCTTTCGCGGCAGCGGCACAAAAATCGTTTTCCGACTGGCAAGTTACCTGCAATAACCAAAATTTTTGTTCGGCCCGTAACACCGGGCTGCATCAAGGCCTGGTCATGACGTTGACTCGTAGCGCCGGTGCGCATACCGATGCGGCACTGAGAATCGATTTGGGCAACATGACCTCCACTGACATGAAAGCGCCACCGATTGCTCCACATCTGTTGGTCGATGGTGAACCGCTGATGTTGGATCTGACAAAATGGCAGGTCACTCCCCATCACCTCAAAACCGGCGATGCCGATGCGATTAATGGTTTTCTCGATAAAGTCGTCAACGCGGGGGCCATTACCCTCAAAGAAGGGAAAGGAAATATCTCGCTCAGCGGACTGAAAGCGTCGTTGCTGTTTATTGACAGTCAGCAACAGCGCGTGGGCAGTGAAACCGCGTGGGTCAAAAAAGGCGATGAACCTCCTCTTAGTGTACCGCCAGCCCCGCCACTGAAAGCCGTTAAGCTGACTAACCCAACACCGACGCCGCTTACGCAAGAGGAACTAAACGACTTGATGGATTATGGCACCTGGCGCATGAGCAGCAGCCAGTGTTCGTTAGATCCCGCTCGCCGGGAAGTCCGCGTATTTGCCCTCAGTGACGACAAAGCCCTGCTGATGATTGGCTGTGAGGCCGGAGCTTACAATATTGTCGATCTCGCGTGGGTGGTATCCCGCCAGAAGCCGTTTGCGGCGCGGCAAATCCGTTTGAAACTGCCGTTTACGCCAGGAAGCGGTAACACCGAACTTGAACTGATGAACGCAGGATACGATGAAACCAATAAAGAACTGACCACGCTTGCGAAAGGGCGCGGAATCGGGGATTGCGGCGTCGCGACACGCTGGCGTTTTGATGGGCAACGTTTTCGCCTGGTGCGATATGCTGAAGAGCCGACTTGCGATGAGTGGAATTCGAGTGCGTCGTGGCCAACGTTATGGGTGACTAAGTGATTTTAAAACCACCCTCATCCCGGCCTTCTCCCAAAGGGAGAAGGGGCAATTCGTTTTTCGCGCTTGCCTGAGGGAAACTGGTTTTCACCCTCTCCCGTGGGAGAGGGCTGGGGTGAGGGCAAGCAGCGACGCCCTAAACTCCTAAAACCTTCTTCGCTTTCGCCACCACATTCTCGGTGGTAAAGCCAAAGAACGGGAACAGCTTATCGGCGGGCGCTGATTCACCGTAAGTCGTCATGCCGACAATCGCCCCTTTCAGGCCGACATATTTGTACCAGTAATCCGCAATACTCGCTTCGACTGCCACGCGCGCGGTAATACCTGAAGGCAAAACAGACTCCCGATACGCTTCGTCCTGCGCATCAAAAATATCAGTGGAAGGCAGCGAAACCACGCGTACTTTGTGGCCTTCGGCTGTGAGTTTATCCGCCGCCAGTACCGTGATTTCCATCTCAGACCCGGTTGCGATCAGAATGACATCCGGTGAGCCGTCACTGTCTTTGAGAATATAGCCCCCGCGACGAATGGCACTGACTTGTTCTGACGTGCGTTCCATTTGAGCGAGGTTTTGGCGCGAAAGAATCAGCGCCGTAGGGCCGTTATGGCGCTCAATTGCTGCTTTCCATGCCACTGCGGCTTCGACCTGGTCGCAAGGCCGCCAGGTACTGAAGTTAGGGGTCATGCGCAGGCTGGCCAGTTGCTCAACCGCCTGATGCGTGGGGCCATCTTCGCCAAGGCCAATCGAATCGTGGGTATACACCATGATTTGCCGGGCCTTCATTAATGCCGCCATACGCGCCGCATTACGCGCGTATTCCACAAACATCAGGAAGGTGGCGGTATACGGCACAAATCCGCCATGATGGGCAATCCCGTTGGCGATGGCCGTCATACCGAATTCGCGCACACCGTAGTGAATGTAATTCCCGGCGATGTCCTCTTTAATGGATTTGGATTCTTTCCAGATGGTCAGATTGCTCGGAGCCAAATCGGCAGAACCGCCTAACAATTCTGGCAAACTTGGGCCATAGGCATTGAGCGCGTTTTGCGAGGCTTTACGAGTCGCAATTTTTTCCGGATTAGCCTGCAATTTCTCAATGAATTTTTGCGTGGTTTCCTGCCAGTCTTCGGGCAACTCGCCGTGCATCCGGCGGTTAAATTCAGCAGCAAGCTCGGGATTCTCTTTCGCATAGGCGGCAAATTTATCATTCCAGACCGCTTCGGCTTGCTCGCCTTTTTCTTTGGCATCCCAGGCGTGATAAATCTCTTTCGGGATTTCAAACGCCGGATAGTTCCAGCCGAGTTGTTTGCGGGCGAGAGCGACTTCCTGCTCACCAAGAGGAGCGCCGTGCGCCTCTTCTTTACCGGCTTTGTTTGGCGAGCCAAAACCGATGACGGTGCGGCAAATAATTAGCGACGGTTTATCTTTGACGCTTTGCGCTTCCTCAATCGCTTTTTTCAATGCTTCGGGATCGTGGCCGTCAATTTCATGCACCACATGCCAGTGATAAGCCTCAAAACGTTTGGCGGTATCGTCGGTAAACCAGCCTTCGGTTTCACCATCAATTGAGATGCCATTGTGGTCATAGAAGCCGATGAGTTTGCCAAGACCGAGCGTGCCGGCAAGAGAGCAAGCCTCGTGGGATATACCTTCCATCAGGCAGCCGTCACCCATAAATACATAGGTAAAGTGATCGACAATTTCATGATTGGGGCGGTTAAATTGCGCCCCAAGTGTGCGTTCAGCAATGGCCATGCCGACAGCATTGGCAAGCCCCTGGCCGAGCGGCCCCGTGGTGGTTTCCACGCCAGGGGTATAACCCATTTCGGGATGACCAGGGGTTTTGGAGTGAAGCTGGCGGAAGTTTTTTAACTCCGACATCGGTAAGTCATACCCGCTCAGATGCAACAGGCTGTAGAGCAGCATCGAGGCGTGACCGTTGGAAAGAACAAATCTGTCCCGATCAGCCCATGTGGGGTTCGTAGGGTTATGGTGCAGGAAGTCGTTCCATAACACTTCGGCAATATCTGCCATTCCCATCGGTGCGCCAGGGTGGCCTGAATTCGCTTTTTGTACCGCGTCCATACTCAGGGCACGAATGGCATTAGCAAGCTCTTTACGAGATGACATGTTTCACTCCGTGGTTGTCGTTCAAAGTTTAGCGGCGAGTAAATCTTCCAGTTTTCGTTGATCAATGGCGAACAGGCGAATGCCTTCAGCCAGTTTTTCTACCGCCATAGGGTCCTGATTATGTTCCCAGCGGAATTCTGCTTCGCTAATCGGTTCAGGGCGGCGGAACCCCTGCGAACCTGGGATGAGTTTACGTATTACCGGTTCTTCGCTTTCCTGAAGCTGCTGCAACAGGTTTGGTGCAATTGTCAGGCGGTCGCAGCCCACCAACGCCAGTATTTGTTCGGTGCGGCGGAAACTCGCGCCCATCACGATGGTGCTGTAGTTATGCTGCTTAAAGTAATCATAGATATTGCGCACCGATTTGACGCCCGGATCTTCTTCAACGACATACGGGTCCATCGGTTTGCGTGCCTGATACCAGTCGTAGATACGGCCAACGAACGGTGAAATCAGGAACACGCCGGCTTCGGCACAAGCACGCGCCTGGGCAAAGGAGAACAGGAGCGTCAGGTTGCAGTCGATACCTTCTTTTTGCAGCTGTTCAGCGGCACGAATGCCTTCCCAGGTGGAGGCCAGTTTGATAAGCACTCTCGACTTATCAATGCCAAGTTCTTCATACAGCGCAATTAAATGGCGGGCTTTCGCGATGCTTTTCTCTTTGTCAAAAGAGAGGCGGGCGTCTACTTCCGTCGAGACGCGTCCAGGAATGCTTTTCAGAATTTCAGCACCAAAGTTAACGGCCAGTTTGTCGCAGGCTTGGGCAACTTGCTCTTCCTGGTTACCGCCGCGTTGTTTGCCATAAGCAATGGCATCATCGATGAGTGTTTGGTAATGCGCTAAACCTGCCGCTTTCAGTAATAACGAGGGGTTGGTTGTTGCATCGATGGGTTGGTAGTGACGAATAGATTCAATATCGCCGCTGTCGGCGACAACTGTAGTGAATTTCTTGATACCGTCTAACTGACTCATGACTATCTCCTTTAGATACATATTGTTACTTGAGTGCTCCATGTCACTCGCGACGAAAATTCATCGTTGGCATAACTAAAAAGCATAGCAGATAGGTCTGGCATTGTTGTTAATGGGAGCTAACATAGTCACTCTGATTTGCTAACATTTTTGTCGGATGTTGCTGATAGTATGGCGACGTTCAAAGTTTAGTGATGCTACAAGCGTGATACTACATGACCTTAGCGACTCATTAAGAATGATAAGAAAGGAACGAAGAAATGGATGAACAACTGAAGCAAAGTGCCCTCGATTTCCATGAATTCCCCATTCCCGGAAAAATTCAGGTATCCCCAACCAAGCCTCTCGCCACTCAACGTGACCTGGCATTGGCCTACTCTCCGGGTGTTGCGGCACCTTGTCTTGAGATAGAAAAAGATCCACTTGCAGCCTACAAATACACCGCGCGTGGCAACCTTGTTGGTGTGATCTCTAACGGCACCGCAGTGCTTGGGCTGGGCAATATCGGCGCGCTGGCAGGCAAGCCGGTGATGGAAGGTAAAGGCGTTCTGTTCAAGAAATTTGCCGGTATTGACGTGTTCGATATCGAAGTCGACGAAATGGACCCGGACAAGCTGATTGACGTTATTGCAGCACTCGAACCAACCTTTGGCGGCATCAACTTAGAAGATATCAAAGCCCCAGAGTGTTTCTACATCGAGAAAAAACTGCGCGAACGCATGAATATTCCTGTGTTCCATGACGATCAGCACGGGACCGCCATCATCTGTACTGCGGCGGTGCTAAACGGCCTGCGAGTGGTTGAGAAAAATATTTCTGATGTCCGTCTGGTGGTTTCAGGTGCGGGGGCTTCTGCAATCGCCTGTATGAACCTGCTGGTACAGCTGGGTATTCAGAAACACAACATCGTGGTCTGCGACTCAAAAGGCGTTATCTACAAAGGCCGTGAAGAAAACATGGCGGAAACCAAAGCGGCGTACGCGGTGGACGATAACGGTAAGCGCACGCTTGATGAAGTGATTGAAGGTGCGGATATCTTCCTCGGTTGTTCTGGCCCGAAAGCCATGAGCCAGGAGATGGTCAAAAAAATGGCGCGTTCGCCGCTGATTCTGGCGCTGGCGAACCCAGAGCCTGAGATCCTGCCTCCGTTGGCGAAAGAAGTGCGCCCGGATGCCATTATCTGTACCGGACGTTCTGATTTTCCAAACCAGGTTAACAACGTGCTGTGCTTCCCGTTCATTTTCCGTGGCGCGTTGGATGTGGGCGCAACGGCCATCAACGAAGAGATGAAGCTGGCGGCGGTTCACGCTATTGCTGAACTGGCTCATGCCGAGCAAAGCGATGTGGTGGCTTCTGCCTATGGCGAAGAAGAGCTGACCTTCGGCCCTGATTACCTGATTCCAAAACCTTTCGACCCACGTTTGATTGTGCAAATCGCCCCTGCCGTTGCGAAAGCGGCCATGGATACCGGTGTTGCAACACGCCCAATTAAGGACTTCGACGCCTATCGCGAGAAGCTGACCGAGTTCGTATACAAAACGAACTTGTTTATGAAGCCTATTTTCTCTCAGGCGCGTAAAGATCCTAAACGTGTGGTTCTGACTGAAGGTGAAGAGGCGCGTGTGTTGCATGCGACTCAGGAGCTGATCACCCTGGGCCTCGCGAAGCCCATTCTGATTGGTCGTCCTGCCGTTATCGAGATGCGTCTGAAGAAGCTGGGCCTGCAAATGCGTGCCGGTGTAGACTTCGAAATCGTCAATAACGAATCCGATCCGCGTTTCAAAGAGTACTGGAATGAGTACTACAACATCATGAAACGCCGAGGTATTACGCAGGAACAAGCGCAGCGAGCGGTGATCAGCAATACCACGATTATCGGCGCTATCATGGTGCATCGTGGTGAAGCGGATGCCATGATTTGCGGCACCATCGGTGAGTATCACGAACACTTTAGCGTGTTGGAAAAACTGTTTGGTTATCGCGAAGGGGTGAAAGCCGCAGGGGCGATGAATGCGCTGTTGCTGCCAAGCGGTAACACCTTTATTGCTGATACCTACGTGAATGACGATCCGTCACCGGAAGAGCTGACAGAAATCACTCTGTTGGCTGCCGAAACGGTGCGTCGTTTTGGTATCGAGCCAAAAGTCGCGCTGTTGTCGCATTCCAATTACGGTTCTTCCGATTCCAAAGCCGCCTGCAAAATGCGTAAAACGCTGGAGATGGTTCGCGAACGTGCGCCTGATCTGGAAATCGACGGTGAAATGCATGGTGATGCGGCGCTGGTGGAAAGTATTCGCAACGAACGTATGCCTGACAGTCCACTGAAAGGTTCTGCAAATATCCTGATCATGCCGAACGTGGAAGCGGCGCGCATTAGTTACAACTTACTGCGTGTTTCCAGCTCGGAAGGGGTGACTGTTGGGCCAGTATTGATGGGTGTGGCGAAACCGGTACATGTGTTAACACCGATTGCGTCTGTTCGTCGTATTGTGAATATGGTGGCGTTGGCGGTTGTAGAAGCGCAGACGATTCCGCTTTAACTCTTTTTCCTTTAGCTCTTCCCCCTCACCCCGGCCCTCTCCCCAGGGAGAGGGGGAAAAGAACCGAGCTAGGGATAGGGGGAAAGAACTGAGCTAGGGAGAGGGGGAAAAGAACTGAAGTATTCCCCTCCCTTTGGGAGAGGGTTAGGGTGAGGGGAGAAAGTTTAAACCCAATCCTTCACCGGTAAAAAATCACGATACAAGGCAGCCTCAGGGCTGCCTTCTTCTGGCTGGTAACTATATTCCCAACGCACCAACGGCGGCATCGACATTAAAATAGACTCTGTGCGCCCGCCCGTCTGCAATCCGAACAACGTGCCACGATCCCACACCAGATTAAATTCGACATAACGACCACGACGATAGAGCTGGAAGTCGCGCTCACGCTCACCCCAGGGCAAAGCCTTACGGCGTTCGACAATCGGCAAATAGGCTTCAAGATAACCATTACCCACCGCCTGCATAAAGCTAAAGCAATGGTCGAAATCTGGAGTATTCAGGTCGTCGAAGAACAAACCACCGATGCCGCGCTGCTCATTGCGATGCTTAATAAAGAAGTAATCGTCGCACCACTTTTTGTAACGTGGGAAAACATCTTCACCAAATGGCTGGCACAAATCGCGCGCCGTTTTATGCCAGTGAATAGCATCCTCTTCGAAACCGTAAAATGGCGTCAGGTCAAAACCTCCGCCAAACCACCACACCGGTTCACAACCCGGTTTTTCAGCCATAAAAAAGCGCACGTTGGCGTGGCTGGTGGGCACGTAAGGATTGAGGGGATGCACCACTAATGACACGCCCATCGCTTCAAAGCTACGACCGGCAAGTTCCGGACGATGTGCTGTCGCTGAGGCGGGCATGGCATCGCCATGCACATGAGAGAAATTCACGCCTGCTTGTTCAAAGATAGCTCCCCCACGTAACACCCGGCTGCGGCCACCGCCGCCACCTTCGCGCTGCCAGCTGTCTTCTTCAAACGTGGCACCGTCAATGGCACTCAGTTGCTGGCAGATGGTGTCTTGTAAATGCAAGAGGAACTGTTTTACGGCATGGATATCAGGCGTGTTCATAGGGTTCAACGTTTCTTACTGTGAGCTTTTTGGTTATCAAACCAATTGAAGTAGCTAATAACACCAGAGGCAATAGCACTAGCGATTTTCTGACGAAACGCGGTAGTCCCCAGCAACTTCTCTTCGCCTGGGTTGGTAATAAACGACGTCTCGACTAACACCGAAGGAATGGACGGTGATTTCAGTACCACAAATGCCGCCTGTTCCGTATTGCGAGTGTGAAGCTTATGCACCGGTTTGATCTGCTTGAGGATGTGCGAGCCGAGTGTCAGGCTGTTTTTGATGGTATCGGTTTGCACCAAATCGAACAGAACCTGTTGTAGGTACTGATCTTTATGTTTGACCTTGCTGCCAGCAACGTCATCGGCGGCGTTTTCTTTATCAGAAAGATACTTCGCCATTGCACTACTGGCGCCGCGATTGGAAAGGGCAAACACCGACGCACCGGCAGCTGTAGGGCTGGTAAAGCCGTCGGCATGAATCGACATAAACAGATCGGCACCGTGTTTATGGGCGATTTCTACGCGATCGTACAGCGGTATAAACTCGTCACTGGTACGTGTGAGTTTGGCCTCTATTCCTTTGCTTTTTAATATGTTGCGCACGTTTTTTGCGATAGCGAGCACAACGTGTTTCTCTTTCGAGCCATTATGCCCAATTGCGCCGGTATCAATGCCACCATGACCAGGGTCGATCATCACCACCCGACGAGCACCCGATTTTTTGGTCGGTTTGCTGTGATTAGTGGTCGTTTTGAGTGGTTTAGTCTCCGAGCTGGCCAAAGCCTTGTTTACACCCGTTAACGTTAAGGCAGCCAATCCAGTAAGCAGTAACTGGCGGCGGGTCGTTAAATGCGTCAGTGATTTAATTTTGCTCATGCGGCTAATATTTTTATCTTTAGAATTGCAGATAGGCATTTATAGCGTATCGGCAAAGGGTAAACGACAAGCATTTTTCTGAAATGACACTCTTTTCATTTCAGAAAATGAATGAGTGGGTAGTATGCCATTTTTTCGCTGGTTATTGGCGAAATGGTCACTTACCCTCATAATTACTGTTTTTACACTTTCAGGTGGCTAATACCATGGAAATACGTGTTTTTCGCCAGGATGATTTTGAAGAAGTCATTACGCTTTGGGAGCGTTGCGACTTATTGCGTCCATGGAACGATCCTGAAATGGATATTGAACGTAAACTCAATCATGACGCGGATCTGTTCTTAGTTGCTGAAGTAGGTGGCGAAGTGGTGGGTTCACTCATGGGCGGCTATGACGGCCACCGTGGTTCAGCTTACTACCTTGGCGTTCACCCGGAATACCGCGGTCGAGGCATCGCCAACGCACTGTTAAGCCGACTGGAGAAAAAGCTTATCGCACGCGGCTGCCCCAAAATTCATATCATGGTGCGTGAAGAAAATGATCTGGTGATTGGTATGTATGAACGCCTTGAATATGAACAGCAAGATGTCGTGCTGCTCGGCAAGCGCTTGATTGAAGACCAAGAATATTAATGCCTTATTTGTATCCACCATCGGATTACGATACTCACGGTAATCTGAAAACACCTCTTTTGTTCTGGTGCATCCTCCTGTTGCAGGCGCGAACCTGGTTTGTGTTAGTGCTCGCGGCGGCGTCTCGCCAGCAAGGGGATGCTATTCTCGGTGCCTTCTATCCTGACCGCGATACTTTTTGGTTTGGATTACTGCCTGGTATTCCCGCAGCACTGGCATTTATGATGAGTGGCCGCCGCCATTTACACCCTCGTTTATGGGCAATGTGGCGCTGGGTGCTCGTTGCCGCGCAAGGCGTCGTGTTGGCCTGGCAGTTGCTGCTGTTATGGCAGGGCGAAGCGTTAACCGGCGTAACATTATCGCTGTTGATAGCCGATATTTTTGCCTTGTGGTGGTTGTGTCGCAGCCGCCGTTTACGCGATTACTTCACGCTTAGCCACGAATAACCTGGCACTTTTGGGAAAGTTTGCACTCCAAAGCGCGTACCCATGCTTAATAAAGGAATTTTTGATGAAAACACTGCGCCTGATGTTATTAGGGTTGCCACTGGTTTTAAGCGGTTGTTCGACGCTGTCTTCGATCAACTGGTCTGCGGCAAATCCATTGAGCTGGTTCGGTTCGTCGCTTGAAGTGAGCGAGCAGGGTGTGGGTGAGATAACCGCCAGTACGCCAATGGATGAAAAAGCCGTCAGCAGCGCTTTAAATGATAACTACCGTCTGCGCAGCGGTATGAAAACCGATAACGGCGAAATTGTGCGCTTCTTTGAGGCCATGACTGACAACACGGTGAAGGTTGTGGTGAACGGTGAGAAAGGGTCGGTTAGCCGTGTCGATGTGATGGACAGCGATATTGAAACCGATAGCGGCGTTAAAATTGGCACGACGTTTAGCTCCCTGTATGACAAAGCGTTTGGTTCATGCGTTAAAGCCACCGGTGACGACAGCGACGGTGTAGAGTGCAAGGCACCAAACAGCCAGCATATTAGTTACCTGTTTAGCGGTGAATGGCATGGTGCGCAGGAGTTGATGCCGTCTGACGACACACTCAAGAATTGGAAGATCAGCAAAATTATCTGGCGTCGATAAAAATTCGTCCCAGGTTTGCGTCTTCTCAATAAGGTGCAACCGTATTTGGTTATCATAAGGGAATAAACGCCACGTAGAGTGGCGTGTTTTTTTAGGAGGATTCATGTCTAATGTTCAATCTGGCATTCTGCCGGAACATTGCCGCGCCGCCGTTTGGCTGGAAGCGAGTTTTCAGGGCGATTTTGATGCACTTCGCCAGGGCTGCAAAACCTTTAATCAGTCACTTACAACGTTTCAGGAAAAATTCCCTGACGCGCATTTAGGCGCAGTAGTGGCGTTTGGCCATGACCTGTGGCGGGATTTAAGCGGTGGTGTTGGTGCTACTGAGCTGAAAAACTTCACCCCATTAGGCAAAGGCCTGGCACCTGCCACTCAGCATGATGTGATGATCCACATTCTGTCCCTGCGTCATGATGTGAATTTCTCTGTGGCGCAAGCTGCACTCGCCGCATTCGGCGATACCCTGAAAATTGAAGAAGAAATCCACGGTTTCCGTTGGGTTGAAGAACGTGACCTGAGCGGTTTTGTTGATGGTACTGAAAACCCGCAGGGCGAAGCAACGCGTCGTGAAGTTGCCGTGATCAACGAAGGCGTCGATGCCGGTGGCAGCTACGTTTTCGTGCAGCGTTGGGAACACAACCTGAAGCAGCTTAACCGCATGAGCGTGAGCGATCAGGAAATGATCATTGGCCGCACCAAAGAAGCCAATGAAGAAATTGATGGCGACGAACGTCCGGAAACGTCGCACCTGAGCCGTGTTGATCTCAAAGAGAACGGTAAAGGCTTGAAGATTGTGCGTCAGAGCCTGCCGTATGGCACCGCAAGTGGTACGCATGGCCTCTATTTCATTGCCTACTGCTCCCGTTTGTACAACATCGAACAGCAGTTGCTGAGTATGTTTGGCGAAACCGACGGTAAGCGTGATGGCATGTTGCGTTTTACTAAGCCGGTTACAGGCGGCTACTATTTTGCACCTTCCTTAGATAAATTGTTGGCCTTGTAAGGGCTACCTTACTCGCCTTTCTGGCACCGGGCAGTGCTCAAAATCCTCACGTACTTTTGTACGTTCCGTTTTTTGCGCGCTGGCCGTCACCAGACTGGCTTCGCCGCTAACGCCCTCCCTGCAAATACTTATACTTCTTTCTTATTGCAAATCACCAAACGATATATAAAACCGTTACAACTTTACTGCCTGTTATAAATACACTGGTGCCCTAAAGATCACATTTATAAGGGTGCCCAATGGCCAATACGTCAGTGAAAAAAGTATGGAGTGCGCTTGTTGTTTCTGCGTTATTGGCAGGTTCGGCTCATGCTACAGAACTGCTGAACAGCTCTTATGATGTGTCTCGTGAGCTGTTTGCCGCATTGAACCCTGCTTTTCAAAAGCAATGGGATCAGGAAAATAGCGGTGACAAGCTGGAGATTAAACAATCTCATGCCGGGTCATCAAAACAAGCATTGGCTATTTTGCAGGGTTTAAAAGCAGACGTTGTAACTTATAACCAGGTTTCAGATGTGCAGATCCTGCATGACAAAGGCAACCTGATCCCAGGCGACTGGCAGACCCGTTTGCCAAATAACAGTTCACCGTTCTATTCCACCATGGCTTTCCTGGTGCGCAAAGGTAACCCGAAAAATATCCACGACTGGAGTGACTTAGTTCGCCCGGATGTGAAGCTCATTTTCCCAAATCCAAAAACTTCAGGTAACGCACGTTACACCTATTTGGGTGCATGGGGTGCAGCAAACAAAGCTGACGGTGGCGATAAAGCTAAAACCGAACAGTTTATGACGCAGTTCCTGAAAAACGTCGAAGTCTTCGATACCGGTGGCCGTGGTGCAACCACGACATTTGTAGAACGCAACTTGGGCGACGTACTGATTAGCTTTGAATCTGAAGTGAACAACATTCGTAAGCAATACGAAAAAGACGGCTACGAAGTGATTGTTCCGAAGGTCAATATTCTGGCTGAGTTCCCGGTGGCGTGGGTGGATAAGAACGTCAAAGCCAACGGCACAGAGAAAGCGGCAAAAGAGTATCTCAATTTCCTGTATAGCCCAGCGGCACAGACCATCATCACTGACTATTACTACCGCGTGAACAACCCGCAAGTGATGGAAAAGCTGAAAGATAAATTCCCGCAGACCGAATTGTTCCGCGTGGAAGATGAGTTTGGTGGCTGGCCTGAAGTGATGAAGACCCATTTTGCGAGCGGTGGTGAGTTCGACAAGCTGGTTGCGGCGGGGCATAAGTAAATGTTAGCGGTTTCCTCCAAACGGGTGTTGCCAGGCTTCACGTTAAGCCTTGGCACCAGTTTGCTGTTTGTTTGCCTGATTTTGCTGCTGCCTCTGAGCGCGTTAGTGATGCAACTTTCCGAAATGACGCTGGCTCAGTATTGGGAAGTGATCACCAATCCGCAGGTTGTCGCAGCGTATAAAGTGACGCTGTTGTCTGCAGGGGTAGCATCTGTCTTCAACGGTTTCTTTGGCATGTTGATGGCATGGATCCTGACCCGTTACCAGTTCCCTGGGCGCAGCCTGCTTGATGCATTAATGGATTTGCCGTTTGCGTTACCCACGGCGGTGGCTGGTTTAACGCTCGCAGGGCTTTTTTCAGTAAACGGTTGGTACGGCGAGTGGCTTGCACAGTTTGGTATCAAGGTGACTTACACCTGGTTGGGGATCGCCGTTGCGATGGCATTCACCAGCATCCCGTTTGTGGTGCGAACCATTCAGCCAGTGCTGGAAGAGTTAGGGCCGGAATATGAAGAAGCCGCTGAAACGTTGGGTGCGACGCGCTGGCAAAGTTTCCGTCGCGTGATTTTACCGGAGCTTTCTCCTGCGCTGATGGCGGGTGTGGCGCTGTCGTTTACGCGTAGCCTGGGTGAATTCGGTGCGGTAATTTTTATCGCCGGTAACATCGCCTGGAAAACCGAAGTGACGTCGCTGATGATTTTCGTGCGTTTGCAGGAGTTTGATTATCCGGCAGCCAGCGCAATTGCCTCGGTTATTCTCGCGGCTTCACTGCTGCTGCTGTTCACCATTAACACGTTGCAAAGTCGCTTTGGTCGGCGCGTGGTAGGTCACTGATGACAGACGTAACTGAATTGAAAAGCTATCGGCGCACCGGTTTTAACTGGGGTAAATGGATCCTCATTAGCCTCGGCGTGTTGATTTCGTTTTTGCTACTGGTGGTGCCGGTTGCCTCTATCTTTGTTCAGGCCTTCTCAAAAGGGTTGATGCCTGCGCTACAGAATATTGTCGACCCGGATATGCTGCACGCCATCTGGCTGACGGTGATGATTGCGCTGATTACCGTACCGGTGAACCTGGTATTCGGTATTTTGCTCGCCTGGCTGGTCACTCGCTTTGATTTCCCAGGCCGCCAACTGCTGTTGACGCTTCTGGATATTCCGTTTGCGGTTTCACCGGTCGTTGCGGGCCTAGTTTACCTGCTGTTCTACGGTTCAAATGGTCCGTTCGCAAGCTTCATGGATGCGCATAACATCCAGATTATGTTCGCCTGGCCGGGCATGGTACTGGTAACGATTTTTGTCACCTGCCCATTTGTGGTTCGTGAGCTGGTACCGGTGATGCTAAGTCAGGGTAGCCAGGAAGACGAAGCCGCGATTTTGCTGGGGGCTTCGGGCTGGCAGATGTTCAGACGTGTCACATTACCGAATATTCGCTGGGCCCTGCTTTACGGCGTGGTATTAACCAATGCCCGTGCTATCGGCGAGTTTGGTGCGGTGTCCGTGGTGTCCGGGTCTATTCGCGGTGAGACTTTCTCACTGCCGCTACAGATTGAATTGCTTCAGCAGGATTACAACACCGTCGGCTCCTTTACTGCCGCCGCGTTATTGACCCTGATGGCAATCGTTACGTTGTTCTTAAAGAGTGCGTTGCAGTGGCGCCTGAATAGTCAGGAAAAACGCCTGCAACAGGAGGGAAATCATGAGCATTGATATTACCAATATTAAGAAATCTTTTGGTCGCACCCAGGTGCTGAACGATATCTCTCTGGATATCCCTTCTGGTCAAATGGTGGCGTTGTTGGGGCCATCCGGCTCCGGTAAAACCACGCTGCTGCGCATTATTGCCGGTCTTGAGCATCAGAACAGTGGGCGTATTAGCTTCCACGGCACCGACGTAAGCCGGATTCACGCCCGTGACCGCAAAGTAGGCTTTGTTTTCCAGCACTACGCGCTGTTCCGCCACATGACGGTATTCGACAACATCGCCTTTGGGCTGACCGTTTTGCCACGCCGCGAACGTCCTTCTGCCGCGGTTATCAAACAGAAAGTCACTCGTCTGCTGGAAATGGTGCAGTTAGCGCATCTGGCTGACCGTTTCCCGGCGCAGTTGTCAGGCGGGCAAAAGCAGCGCGTGGCGCTGGCGCGTGCATTGGCGGTTGAACCTCAAATCCTGTTGCTTGATGAGCCGTTCGGTGCCCTGGATGCGCAAGTCCGTAAAGAGCTGCGTCGCTGGCTGCGTCAGTTACACGAAGAGTTGAAATTCACCAGCGTGTTTGTGACTCACGATCAGGAAGAAGCGATGGAAGTCGCAGATCGCGTGGTGGTCATGAGCCAGGGGAATATCGAACAGGTTGATACGCCTGAAGCCGTTTGGCGTGAACCTGCGACGCGTTTCGTGCTGGAATTCCTCGGCGAAGTTAACCGTATGAAAGGGACGATACGCGGTAGCCAGTTCCATGTTGGGGCGCACCGCTGGCCGCTTGGCTTCACGCCTGCTTATCAGGGCGCGGTAGATTTATTCCTACGCCCGTGGGAAGTGGATGTCAGCCGCCGTACCAATCTGGATTCCCCGCTACCTGTGCAGGTGCTGGAAATCAGTCCGCGTGGTCATTACATGCAATTGGTTGTTCAGCCGCTTGGTTGGTACGACGAACCGTTAACCGTTGTTCTGCGTGAAGATCATGTGCCTGTGCGCGGTGAACGTCTGTTTGTTGGCCTACAACATGCACGCCTGTATGACGGTAATAACCGTATTCAAGGTGTAGACCTCGCGCAGACTGCCTGATAACTTTACCCAACAACACGACACGCAAAGGCGGCCCACGTGGCCGCTTTTCTTATATCTGGAAAGCTAAGTGAACACCTTAGAAAGCACGATTGGCAATACGCCTCTGGTTAAATTGCAGCGCACTGGGCTCGAAAATGGCAGTGAGATTTGGGTAAAGCTTGAAGGGAATAATCCCGCCGGCTCGGTAAAAGATCGCGCGGCACTTTCTATGATTGTGCGGGCAGAAGCGCGCGGTGAAATTTCACCCGGAGATACGCTTATCGAAGCGACGAGCGGGAATACTGGAATTGCGCTGGCGATGATTGCGGCGCTGAAAGGCTACCGCATGAAGCTGTTGATGCCGGACAACATGAGCATGGAACGCAAAGCCGCGATGCAAGCTTATGGCGCTGAATTGATTCTGGTGACCAAAGAGCAGGGTATGGAAGGCGCGCGTGAAATGGCGTGTTTGATGGACGAGCGCGGTGAGGGCAAAGTTCTAGACCAGTTTAATAATCCTGATAATCCGTACGCGCACTACAGCACCACCGGCCCGGAAATCTGGCAGCAGACGCAGGGGCGAGTCACGCACTTTGTTTCAAGCATGGGCACCACCGGAACGGTAACAGGTGTAAGCCAGTTTATGCGTGAACAAGAAAAACACGTCACAATTGTTGGGCTACAGCCCGAAGACGGCAGCAGTATTCCAGGTATTCGTCGCTGGCCTGAAGAGTGGTTGCCGAAGATTTTCAATCCGAATCTGGTTGATGAAGTGATGGATATGTCGCAGGTCGAAGCCGAGAGAGCCATGCGTCGTCTGGCGCGTGAAGAGGGTATTTTCTGCGGCGTGAGTTCAGGTGGTGCGGTGGCTGGTGCATTACGCGTCGCTCAGGCAAATCCGGGTTCGGTGGTGGTTGCCATTATCTGTGACCGTGGCGATCGTTATTTATCGACCGGTGTCTTTGGCGAGGAAAGTTATTCGCAAGGCTCAGGTATTTAAGGTATTTAAGGCTTCAGGAACAAACAAAAACGGCACCACAAGGGTGCCGTTTTTTATTATGCGGATATCTTACTTCTTGATGCGGATTACCGGGGTTTCGCCCACTGTCACGCTACCAGTCAGTTTGATCAGCTCTTTGATTTCGTCCATGTTGGAGATAACAACCGGAGTCAGGGTAGACTTCGCTTTCTCTTCCAGCAGGGCCAAATCGAACTCGATAACGACGTCGCCTTTCTTAACACGTTGGCCTTCTTCAGCGATACGCTTGAAGCCTTCGCCTTTCAGTTCAACAGTGTCGATACCGAAGTGAACGAACAGCTCAATGCCGCTATCAGATTCGATAGAGAAAGCATGGTTAGTTTCGAAGATTTTACCAATGGTGCCGTCAACCGGAGCAACCATTTTGTTGCCAGTCGGTTTAATTGCAATGCCATCACCAACGATCTTCTCGGCGAACACCACATCTGGAACATCTTCAATATTGACGATTTCGCCAGAAAGTGGGGCAACAATCTCAATGGTTCCGGTGTCTTTTTTATCATCAGAAACCAGAGATTTCAGTTTATCAAACAAACCCATGATCTTCTCCTAAGCAGTAAATTGGGCCGCATCCGGTGGATTAGCAGATTGTTTTTTCTTCAATGAACTTGTTAACCAGCGTCATTAACTCGTCCGTTGTCGGTTGAGCAAGAGCTTGCTCTGCTAACACCTTCGCATCTTCGAAGTTCGTGTTACGAATAATCTTCTTAATGCGCGGGATAGAAATGGCACTCATACTAAATTCGTCCAGACCCATACCCAGCAACAGAAGTGTAGCACGTTCGTCGCCTGCAAGCTCACCACACATACCGGTCCATTTACCTTCTGCATGAGAAGCATCAATAACTTGCTTAATCAGAGTCAGTACGGACGGTGACATTGGCTGGTAAAGATGTGAAATCATATCATTACCACGGTCAACTGCCAGGGTGTACTGCGTCAGATCATTGGTACCGATACTGAAGAAGTCGACTTCTTTAGCCAGGTGGCGAGCAATCGTGGCCGCAGCCGGAGTCTCAACCATCACGCCCACTTCGATAGTTTCGTCAAACGCTTTGCCTTCTTCACGCAACTGCGCCTTCATGATTTCAATCTCAGCTTTCAGTGCACGCACTTCTTCAACAGAGATAATCATTGGGAACATGATACGTAATTTACCGAAAGCGGATGCACGCAGAATAGCGCGTACCTGAGCGTGCAAGATCTCTTTACGATCCATAGCGATACGAATTGCACGCCAGCCCAGGAACGGGTTCTCTTCTTTCGGGAAGTTCATGTACGGCAGCTCTTTGTCGCCACCGATATCCATGGTACGTACGATAACGGCTTGCGAGCCACAGGCTTCAGCAACCGCTTTGTACGCCGCGAACTGCTCATCTTCAGTTGGCAGTGAATCACGATCCATGAACAGGAATTCTGTACGGTACAGACCGACACCTTCTGCACCATTGCGCTCTGCACCGTCGATATCACGAACAGTACCGATGTTTGCGCAAACTTCTACCTGATGACCATCGAGAGTGATTGCTGGCAGATCTTTCAGTTTTGCCAGTTCAGCTTTCTCAGAAGCAACCTGTTGCTGTACAGCGCGCAGGGCTTCGATCTCATCGTTGGTTGGGTTAACGTAAACTTTATTGTTAACCGCATCGAGGATCAGATAATCGCCAGTATTCACCTGAGTGGTCACGCTACCGGTACCGACGATCGCTGGCAATTCAAGAGAACGCGCCATGATGGAGGTATGGGAAGTACGGCCACCGATATCGGTGATGAAACCCAGAACCTTTTGCAGGTTAAGCTGTGCGGTTTCTGACGGCGTCAAATCTTTAGCGACCAGGATAACTTCGTCCTGAATAGCGCTAAGGTCGATAATTGCCAGACCAAGAATATTGCGCAGCAGACGCTTACCGATGTCACGTACGTCAGCCGCACGTTCTTTCAGATATTCATCGTCTAACTCTTCCAGCGCGATAGCCTGGCCTTCGATAATTTCGTGAGCTGCTGCGTCAGCAGTCACTAATTTATCAGTGATGAGGGCTATGATTTCCTGCTCAAGCTCTTCGTCTTCCAGCAACATGATGTGGCCTTCGAAGATAGCTTCCTTTTCTTCACCGAAGGTCTCGCCAGCTTTAATTTTGATCGCTTCTAACTGTGCTGACGCTTTAGCGCGCCCGCTTAAGAAACGTTCAACTTCCTGCGCAACTTTGTCGGCAGAAATTTTCTTCCGGTCGATGACAATTTCATCTTCCTTCAGCAAAAGTGCCTTGCCGAAAGCGATACCCGGGATGCTGCAATGCCTGAAATCATAACCCTACCTTACTTGTGACTGATATTTACCAAGAACCCGGAGAACTTATTCGAGTTCAGCCATCAGTTTTACCAGATGCTCAACTGCTTTTTGATCATCTTCGCCTTCAGCAGAGATGGTCACAACAGTACCTTGAGTCAGGCCCAGAGTTTGCAGTTTGAACAGGCTTTTTGCGCTAGCGCTTTTGCCGTTGGAGGTCACAGTGATCTCAGAAGTGAAGCCTTTAGCTTCTTTAACAAACTGAGCAGCAGGGCGGGTATGCAGACCGTTTGGAGCGGTGATGGTAACTTCTTGCTGGAACATTGTATTTCCCCAACTTATAGGTTTAGTGTTGTGGAACTAAAGTCTAGCCTGGTGGCAAAACTTTAGCCTGTATAGTTAGCGGCGCGTTAATAGTAACTCTACGCGACACAAGATGCTTTCGGGAACCACGAAATGTGCTTTGGCATCTGCCATGCGCTTCGCGGCTCGCTCGTCATTAACCATTATGCCGTGAAATCTGATTTTGCACCAAATCGATAAATCGATTCAGCAGAGGTATCTCACATTCCGATTAATTTCGCGCATCAAAATAATTTGCTGGATAGATACCAGACCTGGCAGAGTGACGCAATGCCAGGTTAGCTAAAAGTTTGACGGATGCCACAAAAAAGCACCCATTTGGGTGCTTTTTTACACAGATTTACCACCCTGGCATCACTGTTGCAGCTCTTTTTCAGTGAAAAGATCGGCAAAGAGGGCTGTACTCAGGTAACGCTCCCCGGAAGATGGCAGTATAACCACAATGTTTTTATTGGTAAATGCTTCATCTTCCTGAAGTTTTAACGCAGCAGCCACCGCAGCACCGGATGAAATTCCTGCAAGAATGCCTTCTTCTTCCATCAGACGACGTGCGGTAGAGATTGCTTCCTCGTTAGTGATAGCGATAACCCTGTCGATCAGTTTTAAATCGAGGTTGCCAGGAATGAAACCTGCACCGATGCCCTGAATTTTGTGCGGCCCTGGTTTGAGTTCTTCGCCTGCAATCGCCTGGGCAATAACCGGAGAGTCGGTTGGTTCCACCGCGACGCTGATAAGATCGGTTTTGCCTTTAGTGTTTTTGATATAACGGCTTACACCGGTCAGCGTACCGCCTGTGCCAACACCAGCAATGAATACGTCCACTTCTCCGTCGGTATCTTCCCAGATCTCTGGGCCTGTGGTTTTTTCGTGAATTTCTGGGTTTGCTGGGTTACTGAACTGCTGTAACAGAAGGAATTTTTCTGGGTTGCTGGCAACGATTTCTTCAGCTTTCTGAATCGCACCTTTCATGCCTTTCGCGCCTTCAGTCAACACCAGGTTAGCACCCAGTGCTTTCAGGAGTTTACGGCGTTCGATACTCATGGTTTCAGGCATGGTCAGCGTCAGTTTGTAGCCACGTGCTGCGGCAACATAAGCCAGTGCGATACTCGTATTACCGCTGGTTGGCTCAACTAGCTCAACACCCGGCTTGAGCACACCGCGTTTCTCGGCATCCCAAATCATATTGGCTCCGATACGGCATTTGACGCTAAAGCTCGGGTTGCGGGACTCTACCTTCGCCAGGATGCGTCCATTACCGATGCGGTTCAGACGAACCAGCGGCGTATGACCGATTGTCAGAGAGTTGTCTTCATAGATCTTGCTCATAGCCCGTCCTTAACTGTATGAAATTTGGGAAACCTCATCAGCATACCTGCTTAGAAGTTATGCGGAAGTAAAGAAATCGCATATCTATATGTAGAAGGGAAATAAGCAGGAGCAGTAAGGAATAAGGAGCGGCATAAGCCGCTCCTGTGGTCTATTTCCACATAGCGTGTTTTGGGCGGTAGCAATCCACCCACATCGCAGTCGCACCACAGACGGCAACCGGCATGATGACCAGATTCAGGAAGGGGATCAGGGTAAACAGACTGACCAGGGAACCAAACTGCATGTTAATGACTTTCTTCTCGCGCAACGAAATACGCATCTCTTTGAATGGGACTTTATGGTTATCAAAGGGATAGTCGCAATACTGTATAGCCAGCATCCAGGCGCTAAATAAGAACCATAAAACGGGTGCAACAGTTTGGCCGATACCCGGAATGAAATAGAGCACCAATAGCACCAGCGCGCGTGGCAAATACCATGATAGTTTTTGCCATTCGCGTTTCATGATGCGCGGAACATCCTTCATTATGCCTAACATGCCGGTATCAGGAGGCGTTGCCCCTGTCAGACGTGCTTCAAGCTGTTCTGCCAGCAATCCATTGAATGGGGCTGCAATCCAGTTGGCAATGGTCGAGAATAAATAGCCAAATACCAACAAAATAGAGATCACCGCCAGCGGCCAGATTAAGTAGCTTAACCACTGCAACCATTCTGGCACGTAGGACAGCAGGGTGGGTACCCAAACATCCAGACGGGTAAACAGCCACCAGAATGCGCCGCCCATTAAAATAATATTGACCAGCAGTGGCATGAGCACGAAACGTTTTATTCCTGGCTCACGGACCAGCTTCCAGCCCTGCGAAAAATAATAAACGCCACTGCGTGGCTTGGCTCCTGATGCTGAAACCATAATCTAAACGAACTCCTTTTTGGGCTTTGCTTTAACATGTACAACCATCATAACTGACTGCCAGGAGAAAAACTTATTAGGAAATGGTCGAAAAAACAGCAAAAAATCGATTTCAGTCCATCTTTATGCTGAGAAAACCGTGTGCGGACTTGCACTTGAGCAGATGGGCAAATACTCTTAGTAAGTAAATGTTTGCCGCGGTGGCAAGGTGTTAGAACAACAGAGAATATAATGATGCAGGATTTGCGTCTGATATTAATCATTGTTGGCGCGATCGCCATAATAGCCTTACTGGTTCACGGTCTGTGGACGAGTCGTAAGGAGCGTTCATCCATTTTTCGTGATCGTCCACTGAAACGCATGAAGTCTAAGCGTGACGAATACGAGTCGGATGACGACGAGGCTGACGATGAACAAGATGATGGAGTTGGTGAGGTGCGCGTGCGTCGGGTGACTCCTGCGCAGGAAACAGTGACTCGCGAGCCAGAAATGCCTCGTCAGCCGCAAGCGCCTCAACATCAATACGAGCCACCTTATGCTTCTGCCGAGCCACGTCAGCGTCAACCTGAACCGGTCGTGCCGCGTCAGGAAGCGCCAGTTGCGCCGACATATCACCAGCCAGCACCTCAACAGCCTGTGCAGCCAGTGGTTCATCAACCGGTTGTTCAAGAACCAGTTGCGCAGCCAGTGGCACCGCAAGAGCCGATTCAACAGCCGACAGCTCAACCTGCTCAGCATGTAGAACGTGCACCTGAAGCTCAGCCGGCTCCGACACCAGAACCAGCGGCGCGTCGTAAAGAAACGGTGATTGTGCTTAATGTCTCGGCACATGCTGGCAGTATGATCAACGGTGATGTGCTGTTAAACAGCATTCAGCAAGCCGGCTTTATCTTTGGCGAAATGAACATTTTCCACCGCCACCTCAGTCCTGATGGTAGCGGCCCGGTTCTGTTTAGCCTCGCTAATATGGTTAAACCCGGTTCGTTTGACCCTGAAAGCATGACTAATTTTGCCACGCCTGGCGTGACAATCTTCATGCAGGTGCCGTCTTATGGCGACCCAGCGCAGAACTTTAAGCTGATGCTACAGTCTGCTCAGCATATTGCTGATGAAGTTGGAGGCGTTGTGCTGGATGACCAGCGCCGCATGATGACGCCGCAGAAAATGCGTGAATATCAGGACCGCATCCGCGAAGTGGTAGAAGCAAACGCCAACGCTTGATACCCATCCTGAACATGTTTCTCCCTAAACCCCCGCATGTCGGGGGTTTTTTATATTGATGGTGCGATATGGACACAATTGAACAACACATTACTCAACTGCGAACCACGCTTCGCCATCATGAATACCTCTATCATGTACTGGATAACCCAGAAATTCCGGATGCGGAATATGACCGCTTGATGGGGGAATTGCGCAGTTTAGAAGAAGCGCATCCTGAGTTAATCACACCTGATTCTCCTACTCAGCGAGTCGGTGCCGCTCCACTCAGTGAATTTACTCAGGTACGCCACGAAGTCCCGATGCTTTCGCTGGATAACGTCTTTGATGAAGCGAGCTATCTTGCATTTAACAAGCGTGTTCAGGACCGTCTGAAAAGTACTGAGGCTGTCACGTTTTGTTGCGAGCTGAAGTTAGACGGTCTGGCCGTGAGCCTGCTCTATGAAGATGGTGTGCTGATTCGTGCCGCCACTCGCGGCGACGGTACAACGGGCGAAAATATTACGGCCAACGTGCGTACTATCCGCGCTATCCCGCTTAAATTGCGTGGTGAAAATATTCCCCGCCGCCTGGAGGTGCGCGGAGAAGTGTTCCTGCCGCAGGCAGGTTTTGAAAAAATTAATGACGAAGCACGTCGCACTGGCGGGAAAATTTTTGCCAACCCTCGCAACGCTGCGGCGGGTTCGTTACGCCAGCTCGACCCACGTATCACAGCCAAACGTCCGTTAACTTTCTTCTGTTATGGTGTTGGCCTGCTTGAAGGCGGTGAATTGCCTGCCAGCCACCACGCACGTTTACAGCAATTTAAAGAGTGGGGATTGCCGGTCAGCGACCGCATTCGTCTTTGCAATACAGCAGAAGAAGTGTTGGCGTTTTATCATCAGGTTGAAAACGATCGCCCATCATTAGGTTTTGATATCGACGGTGTGGTTATCAAAGTGGATTCGCTTGCGCTACAAGAAACGCTCGGCTTTGTTGCACGAGCACCGCGATGGGCAGTGGCGTTTAAATTCCCGGCTCAGGAACAGATGACGTTTGTTCGTGATGTCGAGTTCCAGGTTGGACGCACGGGCGCTATTACCCCTGTGGCGCGCCTTGAACCTGTTCAGGTCGCAGGTGTGCTGGTCAGTAATGCGACGCTGCATAATGCCGATGAAATTGAGCGTTTGGGCTTAAGGATTGGCGACCGCGTGGTGATTCGTCGCGCTGGTGATGTTATCCCGCAGGTTGTCGGCGTGGTGGAATCTGAGCGTCCTGACAACACCACCGAGATTGTTTTCCCAACGCATTGTCCGGTGTGTGGCTCTGACGTTGAGCGTGTAGAAGGTGAAGCGGTTGCGCGTTGTACTGGAGGCCTGATTTGCGGTGCTCAACGCAAAGAAGCCCTCAAACACTTTGTGTCTCGCCGTGCGCTGGACGTTGACGGAATGGGCGATAAGATAATCGACCAACTGGTTGAGAAAGAGTACGTCCACACCCCAGCCGACCTGTTTACGCTTACTCCGGGTAAACTCACAGGGCTTGATCGCATGGGGCCAAAATCCGCACAAAACGTTGTTGATGCGCTGGAAAAAGCGAAAGAAACCACCTTTGCTCGTTTCTTGTATGCGCTCGGTATCCGTGAGGTAGGCGAAGCGACAGCAGCAAGTTTAGCGGCGCATTTTGGTTCGTTGGATGCCCTTTCCGCCGCAAGTATTGAAGAACTGCAAAAAGTCCCTGATGTCGGCATTGTGGTCGCCACTCACACATTTAACTTCTTTGCCGAAGAGAGCAACCGTGAAGTCATCCGTCAATTGACCGAAGAGGCGGGCGTTCACTGGCCGGCTCCCGTAATAATTAAAGCCGAGGAAATCGACAGCCCATTTGCCGGTAAAACGGTGGTGCTGACAGGTTCGCTCAGCATTATGTCGCGAGACGATGCGAAAGCTCGTTTAGTGGCGTTAGGCGCGAAAGTTGCGGGTAGCGTGTCGAAGAAAACGGATCTGTTGATTGCGGGCGAAGCGGCGGGTTCTAAGCTTGCTAAAGCTCAGGAGCTGGGCATTGATGTCATTGATGAAGCTGAAATGATTCGCTTATTAGGTGAATGAGATGGATAAAGAACAGCTTATTGAGATAGCCAATACCGTAATGCCATTCGGCAAGTACAAAGGCCGCGTGCTGATCGATGTGCCGGAAGAGTATTTGCTGTGGTTTGCTCGCAAAGATGAGTTTCCACAGGGCCATCTGGGTGAGTTGATGAGGCTTACATTGCTGATTAAAACAGAAGGACTGGAGGGGCTGGTGAAGCCCCTCAAGCGGCATTAATTAAGCATTCTCGGTGGTGGCGTTGGCCGCCACGTGAGTCACTTTCTGATAACGCCTTGCCAGGACGGCGCAAATCATCAACTGTAACTGATGGAAGATCATCAGTGGTAGCACCATCATCCCCACGGTAGCCACAGGGAACAGAATGTTCGCCATCGGAATCCCGTTCGCCAGGCTCTTTTTCGAACCACAGAACACGATAGTAATTTCATCCGCTTTACTAAAGCCCAGGCGTCTGGCGACGAACATATTGATGCTAATGATGATTGCCAGCATGATTAGACTGACCACCACGATAAACAGCAGTGAACCTAAACCGACTTTGTGCCAAATCCCATGTCTGACCGCCTCGCTAAACGCCGTGTAGATAACCAATAGAATTGACGTCTGGTCTGTTTTACCAATCCATTTTTTATGGCGTGCAACCCACTCGCCAATCCATGGGCGAGAAAGATGCCCGGCAACAAATGGCACCAGTAACTGCAACATGATACTGCCGACTTGCTGCAGGCTTCCGCTTGCACCATGGACATGCATCACCATGCCAACTAACAGTGGCGAGAGGAAAATGCCGAGCAGGCTTGAAGCAGATGCTGCGCACACGGCGGCGGCGACATTTCCTCCGGCAAGAGAGGTGAATGCAATGGCTGATTGCACGGTGGCAGGCAGGATGCAAAGGTACAAAAAGCCGGTGTAAATTTCAGGGCTGACATTGATCGGTGCCCACCAGGCAAATAAAACACCCAATACCGGGAAGAGAACAAAGGTGCTGCACATTACCCATAAGTGCAGCCGCCAGTGGCTGCTACCGGCAATGATCGCTTCACGGGAAAGCTTGGCGCCATGCATAAAGAAGAGCAGGGCAATCGCCGCCGTTGTGAGTCCTTCAAAGAAGCCAACAAAACTGCCCTGAGCGGGAAAGAAAGACGCCAACAATACGGTAAAAATTAGCGTCAGCGTGAAAGGGTCGAGCACGCGAAAGATTTTCATTTTCATTCCTCAAGCTGTTGAAGGGCTATTGTGCTTTTATTGATTTTAGAAATAAAATTGATTTATTGAATGAATTGATGAATTAAATAGATGAATTATTCTCTGCGTCAGTTAAAGGTGTTCGTCGCTGTGGCTCATGCCGGAAGTTTTAGTCGGGCAGGGGAGCAAATTGGCCTCAGCCAATCAGCAGTCAGCCACAGCGTGAAAGAGCTGGAAAGTGAAATAGGCGTAAAACTGTTGGATCGCACCACGCGCGAAGTTGTGCTGACGGAAGCGGGCCAGCAACTGGCGGCGCGGCTAGAACGGTTGCTTGAAGAACTGACCAGTACATTGTTGGATACACGCAGTGTCGGTCATCAGCTAAGCGGTACGGTGCGTGTTGCTGCAAGCCAGACTATTTCCGCTCATTTAATGCCGCAATCTATCGCGGCCGCAGCACTGGAATATCCTGCTATCCGTTTTGTTCTTCATGACCGTCCTCAACAGTGGGTGTTGCAAAGTATCCGCCAGGGTGAGGTCGATTTTGGCATGGTTATTGACCCCATTCAGGCAAGTGATTTGGATTGCGAAGTGGTGCTGTCGGAGCCTTTTTTATTGCTTTGCCGTAATGACCATCCATTTGCGACTCAGGCGCAGGTTTCCTGGCAAGCATTGCAGGGGGCAAATTTGGTATTGCAGGATTATGCATCAGGAAGCCGTCCATTGATTGATGGTGCGCTAATGCGTCAGGGGATTGAGGCAAATATCGTGCAGCAGATTGGCCACCCAGCCACGCTTTTTCCGATGGTTGAAGCGGGAATCGGTATTAGCGTTCTTCCTGCGCTAGCATTGCCGTTGCCTCAAGGTCGCCCGCTTGTTGTCCGGCCACTTGTCCCCGTTGTGGATCGGCAATTAATGTTGGTGCGCCGCAAGAATCGTTCGCTTTCACGTGCGGCAGAGGCTATCTGGCAGGTTGTAGGCCAACAGGCGCAGAAGTTAACCGCTGCTCGCCTGGGCGACCCACTTTTTAATCATGATCAGATGTAGATATCAATCTGGTTGGATTCTGACGGTTTATTCACACCTTCCACTCTCGACTGCGACTGCTCCTGTTTTTGCTGGGCTTGTTCCGCTTGCTGTTGTTGCAACTGTGCGAGTTGTGCCTGCAGCATATTAATTTGCGACTGAATTAACTCTTGCTGCTTTTGTTTTTCTTCGACGGTACCGCTGCCGTCAGCAATCTCTTTAGCTTGTTGCGTGAGTTTGGTGATCTGCTGCGTGATGCGAGTAATTTGCGAAGCCAGGTCATTGCCCGCTGGGCTTGCTGATGACGCTGTACTGGTCTGCAAAGAGGGGGTTGAGGTAGTAATTGTGCTGCTCATGTTGAACCCTTGAAAAGAATGCCTGATACAGACATCGGCCTGACAGAGATAAATCTTGAGGGTTAAAGCAGGCAACCTGCCATTTCTGGGAGGTATTGAGAAATCGCGCATAGCAAAAAGACGCCTTTAGGGCGCCTTTCTACATTGGTGGGTCGTGCAGGATGACTCGTCTCATTCTGAGACTCGCCCTTCGGGTCGTCGCCGCAAGCGGCAACGCTGTTTCGCTGCGCTCAACTCGAACCTGCAGCAGGTTCAAATCCCGCCCGAATCGCGCATAGCAAAAAGGCGCCTTTAGGGCGCCTTTCTACATTGGTGGGTCGTGCAGGATTCGAACCTGCGACCAATTGATTAAAAGTCAACTGCTCTACCAACTGAGCTAACGACCCGAATGGTGGGTGATGACGGGCTCGAACCGCCGACCCCCTCCGTGTAAAGGAGGTGCTCTACCAACTGAGCTAATCACCCAAACTTCGGTACTGCTATTGCAAGAGTAGATAATGGTGGGTGATGACGGGCTCGAACCGCCGACCCCCTCCGTGTAAAGGAGGTGCTCTACCAACTGAGCTAATCACCCAAATCTTATCTCTTACTACACTGCGGTATCACTCACTAATGAATGGTGGGTGATGACGGGCTCGAACCGCCGACCCCCTCCGTGTAAAGGAGGTGCTCTACCAACTGAGCTAATCACCCCCGCTGTGTGGAGTCGCATTATAGGGAGAGTTGAAAATGAGTCAACGCCTTTTCTAAAGATTTTGTTTGTTCGTCGTAAAAATAAACAATGCGATCAGGGATTATCCATTGGTGATTGATTTGTCACCAGAATATGTGGATTGCTGACAACTAAAGGTATCGACATTGAGGAATCAGCACACAGTGGTAGAATGTTGCCCACTCTTTATTCCCTGGCATTTGCCGGTTTCCCGGTACTTTTGCGTAATTAAGGCCGTTCAATGAAAATCAAAACTCGCTTTGCGCCAAGCCCAACTGGCTATTTGCACGTTGGTGGTGCTCGTACTGCTCTTTACTCATGGCTCTTTGCTCGTAACCACGGCGGCGAGTTTGTGCTGCGTATAGAAGACACTGACCTTGAGCGCTCAACCCCAGAAGCTATCGAAGCTATTATGGATGGCATGAATTGGTTGAGCCTTGAATGGGACGAAGGTCCGTACTACCAGACTAAACGCTTCGATCGCTACAACGCGGTTATCGATGACATGCTGGAAGCGGGTACAGCTTATAAATGCTATTGCACCAAAGAACGCATTGACTCAATTCGTGAACAGCAAATGGCGAACGGTGAGAAACCTCGCTACGACGGTCACTGCCGTGATGGCCACCAGGGCCATGCTGAAAATGATCCATTCGTTGTGCGTTTTGCCAACCCACAAGAAGGTTCTGTTATTTTCGACGACCAGATCCGTGGGCCAATCGAATTTAGCAACCAGGAACTCGACGATCTGATCATTCGCCGTACTGATGGTTCTCCAACCTATAACTTCTGTGTCGTCGTTGATGACTGGGATATGGAAATCACTCACGTCGTTCGTGGCGAAGACCATATCAACAATACGCCGCGTCAGATAAACATCCTGAAAGCGTTGAATGCACCGGTTCCCGTTTATGCACACGTTTCTATGATTAATGGCGATGACGGTAAAAAACTGTCTAAACGCCACGGCGCAGTCAGCGTGATGCAATATCGTGATGATGGTTATCTGCCAGAAGCCTTACTGAACTACCTGGTGCGCCTGGGCTGGTCACATGGCGATCAGGAGATCTTTACTCGTGAAGAGATGATCAAACTGTTCACTTTAGATTCAGTAAGCAAATCAGCCAGCGCATTTAACACCGAAAAATTGCAGTGGCTGAACCATCACTACATTAACCATCTTGCCCCTGAATATGTTGCGACCCATCTGCAATGGCATATCGAGCAGCAAAACATTGATACCCGTAATGGCCCGCAGCTGGCTGAACTGGTTAAACTGCTTGGCGATCGCTGCAAAACGCTGAAAGAGATGGCCGAAACGTGCCGCTACTTCTATGAAGATTTCAGCGAGTTTGATGCTGATGCTGCGAAGAAACACCTGCGTCCGGTTGCACGTCAGCCACTCGAAGTCGTACGCGACAAACTGGCAGCGTTAACTGACTGGACTGCGGAAAACGTGCATAACGCTATTCAGGCAACAGCGGATGAACTTGAAGTAGGCATGGGAAAAGTTGGCATGCCATTGCGCGTGGCGGTAACGGGGGCAGGGCAGTCACCTGGTCTGGATGTGACGGTTCACGCGATTGGTAAACAACGTTCTATTGCGCGTATCAACCAGGCGCTGGAATTTATTGCCCAGCGCGAAGCACAACAGTAACGGATACGTTATAAAGAGTACGTGCAAAAAAGCCGGCTTATGCCGGCTTTTTTATACTTGTCTTACTCATCGCGAATACCTAAACGTTTTAAAATTCCCGCAATTCCTTCACGCAGAAGCAGTGCTGACAACTTTTCTTGCTCCGTTAACGACATCTGCTTCATCGAATTAAGCAGAAGGCCTTCCAGAGAAGCGTCGTTTACATGGTAGCTACTGTGCTTCTCAGAAACGCGTTTTGCACTATTAATAAAATCGCGAACTCGTTCATCCACATGTATCAGGCGAGCTTTTCCTCCCTGAACACCCGGTTTTTGCGTAGTGAGCCAACTCTCTTTACGTACCCATTTGTTGATTGTTTGGCGACTATAACCAGTAATAATCGCCAGCTCTTCCGGGGTCATACGTTCCTTGAGCACAAATTTTTCCTTAAATCCAAAGGGGTTATTAGTGATTCATTTTATGGGATCATTTTACTGGAAACTGTGACAGGATTAACTACCGCGGGATGATATGCAATTTGCTTTTGCTTATGCTGTTTGCTTTTTAGACGATTGATCGCAGAAGAAGAATTTGCCGTTGACACTCTCGAATGGGTTTCATATGATGCCGCCCGTCGATACGACACGGTTTCACGGTACGGGGCTATAGCTCAGCTGGGAGAGCGCTTGCATGGCATGCAAGAGGTCAGCGGTTCGATCCCGCTTAGCTCCACCAAATCTTTACCAGCAAGATTTGAATCGTTTAAACCAAACCCATTCGTGGGGCTATAGCTCAGCTGGGAGAGCGCTTGCATGGCATGCAAGAGGTCAGCGGTTCGATCCCGCTTAGCTCCACCAAAATATAAGACCCTCGCCTGATGGCGGGGGTTTTTTCGTTTTAACAACCCAACGCCCCAAAACTCCCAAATTAATCACGATTTAGCGATATTCATGCACTACAAATTGAATACGATTTATTCTCACCAGGAATATATCAAACTGTTTCTCTTTGTTTGAATGTATAAAAAATCAAGAAAATTAAAGGGGTTAAATATTGTGCAAACTTGATTTGAGCAATAAATAAACGTATTATTCATCGCCGAATAACACTGCTAATCAAGAGCAGAATAATCACATCAGGGCTTATGACTTTCAAAAAAATGATAAAAAAATCCGTCACAGCACTGGTTTTAAGCCTTCTGTTTGTACCTCTTTCTCGTTACATTTCCCCCTCGACAGTTATTGAAGGTAAACAGATTTATCTCGCCTACCTTCCGATAAGTTTCATGATCGCCCTGGTGTTTATCTATGGCCGGGTGGCTATTATTCCACTATTAATAGCTTCAATCGTTGCATATTCTTTCTGTTTAAAGATATCCTGGTTCGCATTGTTGGTCTTTGTCTTTTGCCTGATATTGACAATATCACTATGCAGTATGATGGCGCGTTATAATCTTGGTGCACGCTGGCGACATGGATTGGCAGATAAAGGTATTGGTGTCAGGATATTTTGGCTAGGTTTTTCTGCACCTTTTATTATTAAGTTGATGATGTATATCTCCGGGTATTATATCCACTTCCCCGCTCGGATTGCGGCTTACTTTGGTGATAATTCTCTGATCTTCATGGTAGTCGATTTTCAAAGCTTAGTTGCCGCCTCGCTCATTTTCACCCCGTTGTTCTATTACCCATTAAGGATGCTCCTTAATCCTAATTATGCCCGAGCATTCTGGCTCCGATGTGTAATGCGTGACTTTGTTGGGCCGCGTCGTTATTACACTTATACCTGGGTCTTTTGTCTGATAACAATGCTATGGGTACTGTGCTCCTCTTGGGGAATACTACAGGTTTCAGGCTATCTGGTACCCATCATCTTCGTACTCTTTACGCTTGGCATTCGGCATTTTGGCCCACGTTTAATGGGGCTAATGTGGGCGGCTTCTGCATGGTTATTACTGACCTATAACGACGGTTTTCTTTATGGGGTAAATAACGAATTTGCCCTGTCATTTATCCTCTCGGTATTTATTACGTTTAACGTCTGTATGGTGTATATGACGACGGTTTTAAAGAAAAACGAGTGGATGAAACGTATTTATCGTTCGCAAGCGCTTACCGATCCCTTAACGCAGCTACCGAATATACGAGCGCTGGAACACCATGTGCAATGCTATCCCAAAGGGACTTTGTGTTGCTTGCGCATGTCTAATCTGGAATTTTTAAGCCGACACTACGGCATCATGATGCGCATTGAATGCAAACGTATTATCACCTGGCAATTAAAACCTTTCTTGCAGCAAGGCGAACAGGTATTTCAATTGCCGGGAAGTGAATTATTAATATTTTTACATGGCCAGGACACTGCCGATCGGTTGGGCCATATAGTCGACACACTCAATAGCAAGCAAGTAAAATGGCATAATACTATGCTGGAAATTGAGTACAGTGCATCGTATAGCGTTATCGACAATGATCTTATTGAATTACACCGTACATTAGGGCAGTTAAGTTATCTCTCTGAGCAGGCATGTGCGACGAAGCGTGTACTCAGTCTGGATACCCGAATTGAAGATGTTTCAGATCAGACAACTGAACGTGTTTTAATTTTGCAAAAAATTAAACGAGCACTGAATGATGAACAATCCTTTGTTCTCTATGCGCAACCTATTTTAGATGAGAAGGGGAAGGGGTATCACGAAATATTAACTCGCTTATCATTAGATGGCAAAATTATTACCCCTGATAACTTTATTCCCATTATCACTGAATTTAACCTCAGCACCCGCTTCGATATGCTAATCATGCAGAAACTAGTGCGTTTCCTGCAGCAGCATCCAGAGACTATCCAACAGCCACGTTTCTCCGTTAATCTCATGCCATTAACGTTAATGCAAAAAGATGTCGCTCAGAAAATTGTTTCCTTGTTTAATGAATTTAAAGTGCCAACCCACAGTGTGATTATTGAAGTGACTGAGGAACAGGCATTTTCAGAGTCAGAAATTTCCATGCAGAACATCATGCTGCTGCGAGAGAGTGGCTTTAAAATTGCCATTGATGACTTTGGTACCGGCTATGCGAATTACGAAAGGCTTAAACGGCTTCAGGCGGACATCATTAAGATTGATGGTTGCTTCATCAAAGACATTACATCGGACTCGCTTGACCCCCTGATCGTTAAATCTATATGTGATATGGCCCATGCGAAGCAACTGAGTGTCGTTGCTGAGTTTGTTGAAACCGAAGAACAGCGGGCACTATTGCATAAACTGGGAGTACAGTTTATGCAAGGTTACCTGATCGGCAAACCCGTGCCTCTTAATACAGTCCATACTTTTTAAGGTAGCAATATGTTGCGAGCATATGATCACAGGACTTTATTGTGAGTACTTCATTAGCGAATAGATTTCGTCTGCCAATGGCAAAAACCTTGCGTGTTATTCATCTGGTTTTCATTTTTGTTTTTGTGCTGATCACTTTTTTGTTCTGGCAGCAAGGGCAACTCTTTAACCAGGGATATCGCTCCAGTCAGCTGGGCCATCTTGAAAGCGTGATTGCACGTCTCGAAAGCAGAGCGCAATACAAGGTTGATAACCTTCGCTATTTAAAAAGAATTTTTATTGAAGCGATGGATGACCCAATCTTTCCGGGGAGCCCAGTGACACCATGGGAACTCAATGAAAACACGATTCAAAAGCCGTTGTGGATAGGCGAATTGCCTTTGCCCAATTCAGTTACCGAAGAGGAAGCGTTTCAGGACAAGAAGTCTCTGGAGGTGCGGCAGCAACTCAATGGGTTGCGTAAAATCCGAGGACTTTTCCCGCTCGCAACGGGAGATAATGAACTGTTGGCTGATCTGTATTACATCTCGCGCGAAGGTGAATTTATCGCCTCTTTATCGAAGAAAGTTAACTCGCTGCTGATTAATAGCTATAACCCATTCGAAAAACAGGGGAGTTTCGTATTGGCATCTCCGCTTTTGAATCCCAAGCGAGCACCTTTCTGGACGCGGCAAAATATTGTTAACAGCGATGAAGCGCTGATCAACGCAGCCATTCCTGTCGATTTTGGTGGTGAATGGATAGGTTTATTAGGCATTGCATTTGATAGACAATCGGTCGAGAAGTTTCTTGCCTCCTCATTACCGGATGGGAGCCGTAGTGCCTACCGATTGTATGATGAACAATTAAAACCGCTGACAAAAGCGGTGGGCGCGGAAAATAACCTTCAGTTAAGCGCGGAACAGAAAAAAACCATTCTCAATATGCTGGCTGAAAAAAAGCGTGGCACTCTCCGTTCGGGATTGACCTTTATCACTTTTGGTAAGCTAAAAGGAACGCATTCGATATTGGTTAACACCCAAACCCTGGGGCAGGGGCTGCATGAAGAGTTTGGGCGATTCAGCCTGCTTCTTGTCACAATGTTTTTGATTTTTCTGTTTTTCCTGCTGGGGGCGCACAGCATTATTTGCCGTCTGGTGCGGAATATGGGCAATTTACAACGCGAAATGCAACACCATGCGCTTCACGACGATTTAACCGGGGCACTCAATCGCCGTGGCTTTTTTGCAAAAACGTCCCAACTTAGCCCGAACTACGTGGATTACACACTCGTACAATTGGACCTCGACTACTTTAAAAAGGTAAACGATGTGTATGGGCATTTGGTTGGCGATAATGTGCTGATTCACGCTACATGGCGCATTCAACAAGCCATACGCAGCCAGGATGTCCTGGGGCGCATTGGTGGCGAGGAGTTCTGTGTTTATCTGCCTAATTCCGATCTCAAGACTGGAATTAGGGTGGCGACAAGAATTAAGTGGGAGCTCGAATCTTCCGCCTTGATCCTCGAAAATGGCTTAAAGCTACCGATTACCGCATCGCTGGGAGTGGCCTCTCACAGCGAGTATCCAGAGAGTTCGCTTGACCAAATCCAAACCCTTGCTGATATGCGCATGTACCGGGCGAAAACTCGCGGGCGAAATCAGGTATGTTGGCAGGATGACGCAGATTTAGAGGCATAAAAAAACCGAGGCAAAAGCCTCGGTTTTTGTTTGAAGCGTGAGAATTACAAGAACAGGCCTGCAATAGATGCAGACAAAATGCTCACAAGCGTTGCGCCGTAAACCAGTTTCAGGCCGAAGCGAGAAACCACGTTACCTTGCTCTTCGTTCAGGCCTTTGATCGCACCCGCGATAATCCCGATAGAAGAGAAGTTAGCAAACGAAACCAGGAACACAGACAGGATACCTTCCGCGCGTGGGGAAAGCGTACCTGCCAGTTTTTGCAGATCCAGCATCGCAACGAATTCGTTTGATACCAGTTTGGTTGCCATGATACTGCCAACCTGCAAGGCTTCATGAGATGGAACACCCATGATCCAGGCTACCGGGTAGAAGATGTAACCCAGAATGCCCTGGAAAGAGATACCGAAGATGGCTGCAAACAGTGCGTTCAGCGCGGCGATCAAGGCAATAAAGCCAATCAGCATTGCCGCAACGATAATCGCAACTTTAAAACCTGCCAGAATATATTCGCCGAGCATCTCGAAGAAGCTTTGACCTTCGTGCAGATTAGACATCTGCAGGTTTTCTTCGCTGTCTTCAACACGGTATGGGTTGATCAGCGATAACACGATGAAGGTACTGAACATGTTCAATACCAGCGCTGCAACCACATATTTTGGTTCGAGCATTGTCATGTAAGCGCCGACAATCGACATGGACACGGTAGACATGGCCGTCGCGGACATTGTGTACATGCGGTTGCGGGACATCTTGCCGAGAATATCCTTATAGGCGATAAAGTTTTCTGACTGTCCCAAAATCAGTGAACTTACGGCGTTAAAGGATTCCAGTTTACCCATACCATTCACTTTAGACAGAAGGGTACCGATAAAGCGGATGACGATCGGCAGTACGCGAATGTGCTGCAAAATACCAATCAGTGCAGAGATAAAGACGATTGGGCAGAGTACTTTCAGGAAGAAGAAGGCGAGTCCTTCGTCATTCATCTTACCGAATACAAAGTTTGTCCCTTCATTAGCGAACGACAGGAGTTTCTCAAACATTTCTGAGAAACCTCTTACAAAGCCCAGACCCACTTCTGAGTTCAGGAAGAACCAGGCGAGAAGAAGTTCAATCACTAACAATTGAACGATAAAGCGAATACGGATCTGCTTACGATTGCTACTCAGCAACAAAGCGAGTAACGCAACCACGGCAAGCGCTAAAACAAAATGCAGAACGCGGGACATATTTGCTCCAAATATTATGAGGCAGGTTTAATTTCGTTGCACATTCTATGAAACAAGCAATAAGAAAACGAGAGCAATCGCACACTATAGTGATGACATGTGACCAAACTCAAAATTAGTGATCAACCATACATTTCTGCTATGTTAAGTAAAGAAGGTAAAAGTTGCGTCAACGCACATATCTTTATCATAGTTGCTGTCTTAATTGTGCGTTGTTAATCGGCAATCGGCGTCTTAAAAATCCCTCATCGTTTCAAGCTATCGAAGCAATCAGTTTATCTCTTTTAAATGAATTTGATAATCATTCTCACTTTTGCTAGCTTGAAACATAGCAAAGGCTATATCTCAGAGGCAGATGATGAATAACAGTCGCGTTGAAAATAGTGGTACTCGCACAGCGCGAAGATTACGCCTGGCGTTAATGGGGCCAGCCTTTATCGCTGCCATCGGTTATATCGATCCCGGCAACTTTGCGACTAACATCCAGGCGGGTGCCAGTTTTGGTTATAAATTGCTGTGGGTGGTGGTCTGGGCGAACCTGATGGCGATGCTCATCCAAATCCTGTCTGCAAAACTCGGTATCGCAACGGGTAAAAACCTTGCCGAACAGATTCGCGATCATTATCCGCGTCCCGTCGTCTGGCTTTACTGGATACAAGCCGAAATTATTGCCATGGCGACGGATCTCGCTGAATTCATCGGTGCGGCGATTGGTTTCAAACTGATCCTCGGCGTCTCTTTATTACAAGGTGCGGTGCTAACCGGTATTGCCACATTCTTGATACTGATGCTGCAACGGCGTGGTCAGAAGCCCCTTGAGAAAGTGATTGGCGGATTATTGTTGTTTGTGGCAGCGGCCTATATCGTCGAGCTTATTTTCTCGCAGCCTAAATTGGTGGAATTGGGCAAAGGGATGTTGATTCCTTCTTTGCCAACCAGCGAAGCTGTATTTCTTGCTGCGGGCGTGCTCGGCGCAACCATCATGCCGCACGTTATCTATCTGCACTCGTCGCTGACCCAGCATATGCATGATGGAAATCGGGCTGAGCGGTATTCTGCAACTAAATGGGATGTTGCGATTGCGATGACCATTGCAGGGTTTGTTAACCTGGCGATGATGGCAACCGCCGCCGCTGCGTTTCATTTCTCAGGCCACACTGGTGTCGCCGACCTCGATGAAGCTTACCTCACGCTGCAACCGTTGCTGAGCCATTCGGCGGCCACAATCTTTGGTTTAAGCCTTGTCGCTGCGGGATTGTCATCCACCGTCGTGGGGACGTTAGCCGGGCAGGTGGTGATGCAGGGCTTCGTCCGCTTCTATATCCCGTTGTGGGTTCGTCGCTCCGTGACCATGGCACCTTCATTCATTGTGATTCTGATGGGGCTTGATCCGACACGGATTCTGGTGATGAGCCAGGTATTGCTGAGCTTCGGGATTGCCCTTGCCCTGGTTCCGCTGCTGATTTTCACCAGCAATGACAAACTGATGGGCGACCTGGTGAATACGCGTGTGATTAAGATGACTGGCTGGGTGATTGTGGCAATCGTCGTTGCGCTGAATTTGTGGCTGTTGATTGGCACGGTTTTAGGGTTGTAGCCTGTTGGAACATCGTAAGGTGAATGGCACATCGTCCGTTCACCTTACGAAACATAAGAAGGGGGGCTAAGACTTGCCAGCTTCGCTTGTTTTTACTGAAGGTGTCTCACCAAACAATAACTGGGTATATTTGCTGGAAATCTTCCCAGAACGCTTCCCGTCCGCGCCGTAGTACCTGTCTTCACGACATAACCGTTCCTTCACATCGCAGAAGATCCCGTTTGAAAAAGTAAACTCGGTCAGCACAACGTCTTTGGTGGTAAATAATTTATTATTTGCCGCAGTCTTACCCAGATACTTACCCGTGAGTGTTTGAGAGATACCTTTGTCATCGGCACAAACATACTTGTCGCATAAAACCCCTGTTGCCGGGTTCTTGATTGAACTCCGTTGATTCGCATGAGCGGACAGGGAACCTGCAGTCAGTGCGATTGCCAGGGGGGCCAGGAGAAGGAGTTTTTTCATTGGATAACTTACCTTTTGGGGAAATGACTTTGCTATCTGGGGATGTTTGGAAGCTGCAACGCAATGCGTTACAGCTCCCTGCAAAGCTTAACTGATTAGCCTCAGAGCTTCAGCTCCAGGAAGAGACTCTTCAGTTTGGTCATTAATGACGATGACCACCGCCATGTCCATGTCCGCGACCATGGCCGCCACGGCCACGATGATCATCCCGATCGTTCCAGCCCGCGCGGTAGCCCTTCTCAAAGCTGCTACGGCCACGGTCTTTATACCAACCACGATGATAGCCGTTGTCATGACGATGCCAGCGGTTTTCGCGCCATTCATAGTGATTACGCCAGTAATCGCGATCACGCCAACCGCCACCATCCCAGTAATTACCGCGATAATCCTGATCACCTATTTGAAGCTTAACAGACGGCAGCAGGGTGATTTCGCCCGCATTCGCCACTAGCGGCGCACAGACCAGTAATGCTACTGCAAGAATCAGTGACCTGAACATACTCTCTCCTGATACACGATAACCGCCAGGCGGTTTGTTAATGCAATAGTAAGTTGTGGTTACTAAGTGTTTCATCGCCACAACTCCTAAATCGTCAGAGAGAGCACTTTTTGCTAAAAATGGACAAGTTTTAACACATTGGTGTTAGCGGTTACATGAGTATCTCTTCAATTTCAGCAAGTTCTGCTGCGGTGAAATGACGATTCGCTAACATACCGACGGCATCATCAATTTGGCCAATCTTGCTTGCCCCAATCAATACTGATGTCACCTTATCCCCACGCAGTACCCACGCCAGTGCCATCTGGGAAAGTTTCTGCCCACGACGCAGCGCTATCGCATTCAATTTGCGCACTTTTTCCAGCTTATCAGCAGTGAGTTGGTCAGCATTAAGGAACTTGCTACCGCTGGCGGCCCTCGAGTCTGCCGGGATCCCATCCAGATAGCGATCGGTCAACTGTCCACCGGCCAGCGGCGAAAACGCAATGCTGCCGACCCCTTTCTCTTGCAGAACATCCAACAAACTGGCTTCTACCCAACGTTCGAACATCGAATAACGAGGCTGGTGGATAAGACACGGCGTGCCAAGATCGTTCAAAATCTCAATGGCTTGAGCAGCAAGTTCTGCGGGATAGTTTGAAATGCCGACATACAGTGCTTTACCCTGGCGCACGACGGTATCCAGCGCTCGCATGGTCTCTTCCAGCGGCGTTTCAGGATCTGGACGGTGATGATAGAAGATGTCGACATACTCAAGCCCCATACGCTTCAGGCTCTGGTTAAGGCTTGAAATCAGATATTTACGTGAACCCCAATCACCATAAGGGCCATCCCACATGGTGTATCCTGCTTTCGATGAAATAATCAGCTCATCACGGTATGGCAGGAAATCTTCACGCAGGATGCGACCAAAGTTTTCTTCAGCAGAACCAGGAGGTGGGCCGTAGTTATTTGCCAGGTCAAAATGGGTGATCCCCGAATCAAAAGCACGGTGTAACAGTTGGCGGCTGTTATCCAGCAACGTGGTATCACCAAAGTTGTGCCATAAGCCCAGCGAAATAGCGGGGAGTTTGAGTCCACTACGCCCACATCGGCGGTATTCCATTGATTCATAACGCGCAGAACTTGCCTGATAGACCATGTTGGTTCCCTTGTCAGTAAAATAACCCGTCATACTCTCAGTCGCAGGGTAAATGGCTTACCTGCAACTTAAACAATGCAGAGTTAGTGTATACGGTTTCACAACGTTTCAGGCTATCAGACTACACCCCAGTTAAGTGTAAATCCCTCTTTCCACTGCCTTATTGTCGTGGTTACTCGACAGCGATCACATATGTCCAATACTCACTGTAATCCCTCTGAGAAGGAATGCGTCATGACTTACCGTGTAGCGGACTATATTCTGGACCGATTCACTGAAGCTGGGATCAACCATTTATTTGGTGTCCCGGGTGACTACAACTTACAGTTTCTGGATAGTGTGATTGAAAACCCGACGCTCGCCTGGATTGGGTGTGCCAACGAACTGAACGCAGCTTATGCCGCCGACGGCTATGCGCGTTGCAACGGTGCGGCAGCACTGCTCACGACATTTGGCGTTGGCGAGTTAAGCGCGATCAACGGGATAGCCGGAAGCTATGCCGAATATCTCCCGGTCATCCACATCGTAGGAGCTCCCTGCCTTGGGGCGCAGCGGCGTGGTGAATTGCTCCACCACACTCTCGGCGATGGGGATTTTGGTCATTTTGCAAGAATGGCGCAGGAGGTGACGGTCGCTCAGGCTTCGCTCACTGCAGAAAATGCATGTTATGAAATCGACCGTGTTTTACAGCAGGCGCTGACTCAGCGCCGCCCAGGCTATCTACTTCTCCCCAGTGATGTCTCTCAGGTTCCTGCGACTCGCCCGACTCAGCCTCTTTTCGCTACACCATCAGGCTGCGATCCCGCATTAATGGCCGAATTCCGCGCATGTGTTCAGGCGCGTCTGGCGGAGAGCCGCAGCGTTGCGTTATTGGCTGATTTTCTGGCGCTGCGTTTTGGACAACAAAAAACGCTGCAACAATGGATGGATGACACGCCGATGCCTCATGCCACATTGTTGATGGGGAAAGGCTTATTCGATGAAGGGCAGTTGGGATTTGTCGGGACCTATAGCGCCTCCGCCAGCGATGAAAAGGTGATTCAGGCCATTGAAAAGGCCGAGCTTGTCATCTGCGTCGGCGTCAAATTCACCGACACGCTCACCGCCGGATTCACACAACATTTCACCGTACAACAGACTATCGACATCCAGCCATATGCCACGCGTATTGGCGATCGTTGGTTTAGCGGGATTGCAATGGCGCAAGCGGTTGAGGTGCTGCATCAGCTGTGCAAGCTCCAGGTTTCCGGTTGGTCTGTACCTCAACAAAAGCCACCGGCTCTGCCTGCTGCGACTAACGGAATACTCGACCAGCACGCTTTCTGGCAGTGCATGCAAAACTTCCTGCAAGCCGGGGACATCGTACTTGCCGACCAGGGAACCGCCGCATTTGGTGCCGCAACGCTGACCTTACCCGCAGGCGTGACGTTTATCGCTCAGCCGCTCTGGGGCTCGATTGGTTTTACACTCCCCGCCGCATTTGGTGCGCAAACGGCCTGCCCAAACCGGCGACTGGTGTTGCTGGTGGGAGATGGGTCGGCGCAACTCACCATTCAGGAAATGGGTTCAATGATGCGTGACCAACAGCGGCCCATTATCTTCTTGCTCAATAACGATGGTTATACCGTGGAGCGGGCGATTCATGGCGCGGAGCAGAGATACAACGACATTGCGCCGTGGAACTGGACGCAAATACCGCAGGCGATGAACGTTAACAATCCAGCACTTTGCTGGCGGGTGACAGAAACGGTGCAACTGGAAGAGGTGATGCAGAAGGTGGCAAAAGCAGAACGACTGTCACTGGTGGAAGTCGTTCTGCCCAAACAGGATATCCCCGAGTTGTTGCAGGCTATCACGACATCGCTGGCGAAACGCAATGCCGCGAAGGACTAAACTTTCGGCTTATCGGCCATCATCACCGGTTTACCGGCCAGCATTAACCAGGCCGGGAGCATAACGATACACAGCAGCGGAAGCAGTTTGATATCTGGCACCACGGCCATGGCCATAAACAGGCTGAGCCAGCCATCACGCGTGACAACCAATACCAGGCCAAGGATGGCACAAGACAATGTAATCGCGGCTGGAACCGCTTCGACATGCTGATGGAGCATCATACCCAGCGCAACACCGACGAACACCACGGGGAATATCCGTCCACCGCGGAAACCACAGGCTGATGCAATCACCAGGGCAGTCAGTTTTACCACCGCAAACATCAGCAACGTCGCCACGGAATAATTCTGAGCGCTACCTAACTGGCGCATTTCATCCAGCCCTTTGAACAGGGTGACTTCACCGCCAATCAGCCCGAGTACGCCCAACAGAAAACCACCCGTGCCAAGCACCAATACCGGGTGTTTGAGCTGGTGGAACATGCGATGCGCGCGCGGCAGGCACCAGACGGCGACCATGCCCAATGCGATCGCGATAGTGGCGACCACGGCCCCACTAAAGACATCCACCAGGCGGAATTCCGAATATTCCAGCGCAGGTAGAGAGAAATCAGGTTGGAAGAATAAATCGGTAGTCATCGCTCCGGCTGCTGCTGCCATCAGCGGCGCGAAAAGCCGATCCCACAAAGGGACCTCGTTGCTGCCATTCAGCATTTGCGAAAATACCAATGCAGCCGCGACCGGCGTACCAAATAACGCACCGATGGTTCCTGCTGCGGCGAGAATCGTCCAGTCGAGCGGGGCAACTTTAGGTAATAAACGCGCGCCAATCGCCACCGCCAGTGCAATATTCACCGACATAATAGGATGTTCCGGGCCGAGGCTTACCCCACCGGCAAGACCGAGCACCAGGGCAATAATCAATCCTGGCAGCACCATCACTGGGATGGGTGAACCAATCAAGGGTTCTGTCGACGGATCGGGGCCGGCATGGCCTGGCATATAGCGAATCACCAACCCAACCGCGATACCGGTGAAAGTCAGCATCAAAAGAATCCACATCGGGGAATTCATATTGAGATCGAAATGTGCGGGAAGGGTTATCCATAAATATTTCTGCAAAACTGCGGCGATTTTCATCACCACAATCAATACCAGACTGGAACAAACCCCAATGACTAACGCTGGGATAGAAAGAACCAACATCGTTCTGGCTCGCGGATGGAGCATAAATTTTCCTTACTCTAATTTTTTAAGCGCAAATCGCCGCGGCAAACAGTATGCCTGATGAGTTTTAAGCGTTGGTGCAATAAGGGCTGAAACGCTCAAGCTAATCTGTGACGAAGATCTATAATCCCAAGGCACTTCTCATCTGGTCGTTGTTGTTTAGGCTAGCTAATTTTACAGTGATGCCAGATCTTATTTTGACTTTAGCGGAGCAGTGAAAGAATGACAAAATATGCTTTGGTGGGAGATGTGGGCGGCACCAATGCGCGTCTGGCACTGTGCAACGTTGAAAATGGTGACATCACCCAGGCGAAAACCTATTCGGGCCTTGATTTCCCAAGCCTGGAAGCTGTCGTGGTGCATTATCTCAAAGAGCACAATGTCGCCGTGACTGATGGTTGTATCGCCATTGCCTGCCCAATTACCGGTGATTGGGTCGCGATGACCAACCATACCTGGGCTTTCTCTACTGCTGAGATGAAAAAGAACCTTGGCTTTGAGCATCTGGAAATTATCAACGACTTTACCGCCGTTTCGATGGCGATTCCGTCTCTCAAAGAAGAGCAACTGATTAAGTTCGGCGGCGGTGAGCCAGTAGAAGGCAAACCGGTTGCGGTTTACGGTGCAGGCACCGGACTTGGGGTTGCGCACCTCGTTCATGTTGATAAACGTTGGGTGAGTCTCCCGGGCGAAGGTGGCCACGTCGATTTTGCGCCAAACAGCGAAGAAGAGGGGATTATCCTCGAAGAACTGCGCACTGAAATCGGCCACGTCTCCGCAGAACGCGTGCTCTCAGGCCCTGGTTTAGTGAATTTATATCGTGCGATTGTTAAATCAGACGGGCGTGAACCAGAAAACTATAAGCCGAAAGACATCACCGAAAAGGCAGTGGAAGACAGTTGCACCGACTGCCGTCGTGCATTGTCACTGTTCTGCGTCATCCTTGGGCGTTTTGGTGGCAACCTTGCCTTGACCCTCGGGACGTTTGGCGGCGTGTACATCGCGGGCGGTATCGTGCCACGCTTCCTCGAGTTCTTTAAAGCTTCCGGCTTCCGCGGTGGTTTTGAAGATAAAGGGCGCTTTAAAGAGTACGTACACAACATTCCGGTGTACCTGATTGTTCACGACCAACCCGGCTTGCTGGGGGCGGGTGCGCATTTGCGCCAAACGCTGGGGCAAGTTCTGTAATCCAGACGGGCGCAAATTCTTGCGCCCGTTTTACAACCGCATTAACTGACGAAACTCTTTCACTTTGCTGCGACTCACTGGCACCTGAAAATCCAAATCCCGCAGACGCAAAATATAGGTATTGTTAAACCACGGCTCAATCTCGCGGATTTTGCTGAGGTTCACGCAATACGAGCGATGGCAGCGGAAGAAATGGCTTTCAGGCAGGCGGTTGCAAAACTCAGTGATATTCATCGACATCACATACGCTTCACGCCGGGTATAGACAAACGTCATTTTCTCGTGGGCTTCGGCGTAGTAAATATCGTTAATATCCGTAACGATAATGCGCTCATCTTTCACCAGATTAATCGTCAGCGCTTCGCGGCTCGAGGTGTTTCCAGATGCGGGCGCGTTTTGTTGCTGGTAAGCGGCTTCCAGTTTTTGCAGCATCCCAATAATGCGTGACTCTTGATAAGGCTTCAGAATGTAGTCGAACGCTTCCAGCTCAAAGGCTTCTACTGCGTGTTCTTTCCAGGCCGTGATAAACACAATAAACGGCTTATGGGCAAACTTACTGATATTTTGCGCCAGCAAAACACCGTCTAATGATGGAATGTTGATGTCCAAAAATATGGCGTCAACTTCATGATGCTGAAGATATTTCAGTACATCCATACCGTCATCAAAGATGCCGACAACGTCCATCTGGCTATACTCTTTAATCAGCCAGTTCAGTTCCTGCTGCGCCAGCACTTCATCTTCTACGATGAGAACTTTCATGCATGACCTCCTTGTTGCGACAATAACGGGGGAACGGCAGCGGCGGCGTGCGGCACGTAAAACGCAATCTCAGTACCCGGCTCAAGACGACGGATAATCAACCCTTCGCCATAAAGTAATTTTACGCGGTGGTGCACATTCAGCAGGCCAATTTTATTGCCGGGCATTTCATTGGCTTCCACGCGCTCGATAACCTGCGGATCAATACCATTACCGGTGTCCCTCACCGCAATACGCACTCGATTGCCGCTCTCTTCAACGCTGATGGTGACCACACCTTTGCCTTTACACGGCTGTATTCCGTGGACAATCGCATTCTCCACCAGTGGCTGAATGAGCAGGCTGGGGATCAGGCAATTCACCTCTTCATCAATGTTATAAATCACGGTCAGCTTGTCGCCAAAACGCGCCTGCTCAATGGTGATGTAGTCCTTAATTTGATACAGCTCTTTCCTGATATCGATCTGCTCATCGTCTTTTAATTCAATGTTATAGCGCAGATAACGCGACAAGTTATAAATCAACTGGCGTGCGGTATCGGGATTCATACGAATAGAGGAAGAAATAGCATTCAGCGCATTGAACAGAAAATGGGGGTTAATCTTGCTTTGTAATGCGCGTAACTCGGCTTTATTGGCCATCTCGCGCAGTTGTTCTGCACGAGAAACTTCCAACTGCGTTGAGATAATTTGCGAAAGTCCGACTGCCATTTCCTGCAACGTTGAGGTGATCTGGTGCGCGTGACGGTAATAAATTTTCAGCGTGCCGGTGACGACCCCTTTTTCCCACAGCGGAATAATAATGAGCGAGTGAATTTCCGGGGTGCGGTAGGCTTCATCATTATTCCTGATGATTATCTTACCTTCACGTAGTGAAAGTTGGGTCCTGGGGCTAATACCCACATCATTCTGCTTATAGTTATTTTCCCCAACACCCACATAAGCCAGCACTTTGTCGATATCGGTAATCGCTACGGCATCGGCGTTAATATCATTGCGAATAATCTCGCAAACCTGGCGCAGTGATTCGCTGTTCACGTTACGGAACAGCGGCAGCGTTTTGTTGGCGATATCCAGCGCCAGCTTGGCCTGGCGCGCAGCGCTGGCCTCTTTTTCACCTTCGACACTTTGCACCAGCAGCACAATAAAGCCGATGGAGACGGTGCCGATAATCATTGGAATACCAATCTTTGAAACGATGTCGATTCCTAAAGACACTGACGGAGCCCACAGCACCACCAGAATCATGGTCATCGTTTCGCACAACATCCCAGCAATAATTCCCACGCGCCAATGCTGCTCTTTCGGGATTTTGCGATTAATCCAACCGGCAATACACCCAGCGATAATACTGGTAATTAGGCAGGGAATAGCGGTAATACCACCTATATCAATGAGATAACGGTGAAGCCCGGCAATAATCCCGGTAATGATACCCACCCAGGGGCCAAATAAGATCCCGCCCGCCATCACGGCGATAATTCGCACATTGACCAGCGAGCCTTCAACATGCACGCCAGACCAGGTGCTGAACAAAGCAAACATAGAGAAAATAGCGGTGACCGCTAATAACTCTTTGGGCGTGTGGGCATTTTTATGCAGTAGTTCGCGGAACAGACGGATGCGAATTAGAAAGAACAGGCAAATAAGCATCAGCGCCGCCCGGTCAAATACCGCCAGCAGCATGTCAAAAATTTCGTGCACGGGTGACTCGAGTGACAAAGAATGGAAGGGTAATGATAAGGAAATTACTCAGCGGTTACCAGAAATGGACACTTTTGCATGAAACGCCCTCATCCCAGCCTTCTCCCCCAGGAGAAGGAGAAAGCGACAATCCCCTCTCCCTGGGGAGAAGGAGAAACTGACAATCCCCTCTCCCTGGGGAGAAGGAGAAACTGACAATTCCCTCTCCCTGGGAGAAGGATAAACTGACAATCCCCTCTCCCTGGGGAGAAGGAGAAACTGACAATCCCTCTCCCTGGAGAGAAGGAGAAACTGACAATTCCCTCTCCCTGGGGAGAAGGAGAAACTGACAATCCCCTCTCCCTGGGGAGAAGGAGAAACTGACAATCCCTCTCCCTGGAGAGAAGGAGAAACTGACAATCCCCTCTCCCTGGGGAGAGGGTTAGGGTGAGGGGAAAACTACTTCCCGCCCAACTGTTCACGACCCGCAGGGGTTAAATCACCTGGTGTCGCGCGTCCGTCAAAATCAACTTCAAAATCATCGGCAGCAAAATCAGGCGGTGATTTCCCTTCAACAAATGATGACCACTGGCGCTCAAGGTACGCGGCATTTTTCTCACACCACGGTGCGGCGGCGATATACATCACGTTGCTATCGAACTCACCCTGATGCTCATTTTCAACGGCATGAATCACATCGCAGTGCCAGAAAACGGTATCGCCCGCTTCCATATTCGGAATTGAGGAAATCCCAGTAAGTAAAAGGGGATGCCACTGTTCGTTAATAGAAAGTGCACGCCCAGGTTTTGCTTCACACAACGACTCTTCAGGCACATCGTCTTGTAATGCTCGCAGCAAAATGTAAGCCATCGCGTTCGCTACCGGCAGCAATGTCAGCGTGCCGCCATGCTTACGTTGTGGGCTCAGAGCCGTCCAGCCCTGGAAAGTACGGAACATAGAACAGACCGCCGGGGACGGGAATTCTCGTACTTCTGTACGACCCTCTGCGGCGAACGGGTTGTACTTCTGCCACTCACCGGAGAACACATGACGGTAAACATGACGGAAATTCTCATCCAGCCAGCGTTCAACAGAACCGCCATCCACATGCGGAGACAGGCCCAAAGAGTTAGAACGAGGCGGACGACGGCGGGTGCGGTCGGCATAGCTCACCACGCGATCCGGGTCGAAATGCTGCTTACCGTTGCTCTCGGTTTCCCATAAATTGTTCAGGAAAACCTGCACTGCTTTCATCCGTGCATGTTGGCGTGCTTCGACCTGTGGCTTCGACCAATAAATGCCATAGATTTGCGGCTTACTTGCAGCAAGTGTGCCGAAATAGTTGTCTTCTGCCGCATTTTTCAATTTCTCGACGAAGTTATTTCGCTCCAGATAATTCCCGACTTCCTCATTCCAGGCTTGAGCCTGAGCCTGTGGGAACACGCCTTTGACAGTGCAGCAGCCGCGCTGGCGAATCAGCGCCTTTTGTTGCTCGCTCACGCGATGATTCACAATGTCGTCGGCGTTAATCTGCGGCACAGGATTTTCACCGCGATCCATTTCAGCGCGAATTTCTGCAATCTGGCGCTTCATATCGCTTTCGAGTTGTTCAAAAGCGGCTTTGTAGCCAGGCAGCTCGTGGCGAAGTTTTTGTTTTATCTCACGGATAGCACGCGGTACGTCATCAATGTGTAGGGTCATGGTAGGGCTCCACGTCATCGGGAATCAAAGTTATTGGTTTGTTGCGACACGGTTAATGTAATTCAGTTTAATCAAACAAAATAGGGATAAGCTTCAAATGAAGCTTCCTCTTTTATGGGGAGTTAAAAATATTTCTCTTTCCCTCTCGACAGATGATTTTTATTCAGGCTATTTTCTAAGCAAGCCACATCGCGTGGCAGCGTCGCTCGGACGGTCCGGGCGCTCACGTTAATCTGAGGAATTTATGGCTGACTCCAGTCCAAAACGTCGTTTTTCGCGTATCGATCGTCTCCCGCCGTATGTGTTTAATATCACCGCTGAACTGAAAATGGCGGCTCGTCGCCGTGGCGAAGATATTATCGATTTCAGTATGGGCAATCCTGATGGCCCGACTCCACCGCATATCGTTGAAAAACTCTGCACGGTTGCGCAGCGCGAAGACACGCACGGTTACTCCACCTCCCGAGGCATTCCGCGCTTACGTCGCGCAATTTCTCGCTGGTACAAAGATCGCTACGACGTTGAAATCGATCCCGAGAGTGAAGCGATTGTCACCATTGGTTCGAAAGAAGGCCTGGCGCACTTGATGCTGGCAACCCTCGACCACGGCGACACCGTACTGGTGCCAAACCCAAGCTACCCGATTCATATTTACGGTGCGGTTATCGCCGGGGCGCAAGTGCGCTCAGTGCCGCTGGTGGAAGGCGTTGATTTCTTTGCCGAGCTGGAACGTGCGATCCGTGAAAGCTATCCGAAACCGAAAATGATGATCCTCGGCTTCCCGTCGAACCCAACCGCGCAGTGCGTGGAGCTGGAATTTTTCGAAAGGGTAGTGGCGCTGGCAAAACAGTACGACGTGCTGGTGGTGCATGATTTGGCCTATGCCGACATTGTTTATGATGGCTGGAAAGCCCCGTCAATTATGGAAGTGCCCGGCGCACGCGATGTCGCCGTTGAATTCTTCACCCTGTCGAAAAGTTACAACATGGCAGGCTGGCGCATTGGTTTTATGGTCGGCAACAAAGAGCTGGTGAATGCGTTGGCACGAATCAAAAGCTACCACGACTACGGCACCTTTACGCCACTGCAAGTCGCGGCGATTGCGGCACTCGAAGGTGACCAGCAATGTGTGCGTGATATTGCTGAACAGTACAAACGTCGCCGTGATGTATTAGTAAAAGGCTTGCACGAAGCGGGTTGGATGGTGGAATGCCCGAAAGCGTCGATGTATGTGTGGGCGAAAATTCCAGAAAAATATGCGGCGATGGGGTCGCTGGAGTTTGCTAAAAAACTGCTTCAGGAGGCGAAGGTGTGTGTCTCGCCGGGTGTGGGTTTTGGTGACTACGGTGACACCCATGTGCGCTTCGCATTAATTGAAAACCGCGATCGCATCCGGCAGGCCGTGCGTGGTATTAAAGCGATGTTTCGTACTGATGGCGTTATTTGACGACATTAAGTCAATAAAAACAACGTGTTGCTTGTAAGCTAAATCATTCGAGTTGCAGACATTGCAACTCGAAGTATGACCGGTAAGGTTATTCAACCATCATCACAAACGTACCCACCCAAACCAACAAAATGAATGACAACCCCATCATGAAATATTTCACGTTACATTGCTCCGCGCGTTCGTCCGCGCAATTTTGCTAAAGAATTCAGTATAGAAACAGGGAATCGCCATTTGGGATTTTTGGGATTAATTCCATAAGCTGTGGCCGTTCCATATTGTTAACCGTTGCCGAACCCCGGGTTCGACGGCGCTAATGTACTCTCCCTGGAAGGCGGAATACAAGGGGCGGAAATCGGTAGTGGCAATCATTTTTTAAACTTTACAATTTAAGCAGCGATAAAATAATAAACCTTTTGAATTAAAAGGGTTTTTTATCAAGTGAAAAGACTGTGGCGCAGATGAAAAAACGTTGTTGCGAGGCGAATTCTTTGCGAAATAACAGGCCCAAAAGAGCCTGTTAACGTGGAGATTATTTGGTTGCGTTGGTGGCGTTTTCCATCGCCTGCTTCATTGCGGCGTTATTGATTGAGTTCTGACGATTCTGTTCAGCAAGGTAACAGGTATCTTTGCTGATTCCCTGTGCCTGGCAATCTGCCTGGCGTTGTGCCGAAGTGCTGCAACCTACCAATGTTCCAACCATACTCACTACCATCATTAACATTATTTTTTTCATTGCTGTTTAATCCAAAATAGAAAAGTCACCGCCGAAGCGAACTGCCGTTATCAGGCGGAACGCATAATCCACCATTTTTAGTATGGGTAAATTAGGAAAATGCTTAATCATTGATTTGTTCAATGGTTCGCAGCAAAAATACTTCTAAGAGCAGCAAGGCTACCAGGGCCACGCTATAGAGACGGCAAGCTTTTGGGGTAGGGGATTCCTGCGCGGGTGTTGTCGGTTTTTCTCGGACTTCTTTAATGAGATTCGCCTTGCAAACGGCGGTCACTCTCTGGCTCTGGATGACGCAAGGTTCAACCGACTGACGACGACCTGAAAATCACCATCCGGCAATTTGTCTATTTGGTCGAATGGCTGGCGAACCGTAAACCTGATGTTTATACACCTCTAATCTAAATAAGCCGGTTAAATATAAACCATAAAGAAGAGGATAAATTGTTATTTTCGAAGGAGGGGGGTGGTGAAATCATTTTCTCTTAAGAATCATCTGAAGGTGCTGTATTTATTTATATAATGTTGATTGTTCATCTTACGTAATGCCCTGGTTAGGCAGTTTATGTGTTTATAAATTGTTAAATGGCGTCAATAAATTATCGTGTATAGGCGGATATAGTGATGATTATTATTTCTTAATTAATAAATAAGCCATATGCATTTATGTCTAACTGATTGGTTTATTTGCTTTTTGTGTTTTTTTTCATATTCTCCCCCTCTTCCATATTTCTAAGTAGATACGGTATAGTCTTCGAACGGAATATATCTCTTCGCTGACAGTAAACCTGATGGTTACATCGCCGGTTCTTAAAAAGATATCTTTCATCTATAAATCAATTTAAATGACTTGAGTTGGTTTCATTTTAACACAATAAAAAACCACATCAAAATATTGGATGTGGAAATCTCTACCCATAAGGAAATATATCAATGTCTTTCAATAAAGGTTTAATCGCTTTGGCTTTATCTGCAATGGCTTTCTCTTCAATGAGCATGGCTGCTGAAACATATGGTAAGAGCACTGGTACTGTTGATTTTACCGGTAATATTGTGAATACCCCATGTGCAATTACGACTGCCAATCAGAGTCTGAAAGTGGATATGGGTAATATCCGTGCTTCTGACTTTGCGGCAGGGGTAGGTACTGCTGATAGCCACGCTGATAGACAATTTGTCATTGTTCTGAGTGACTGTACTGTTTTAGCCGATCCGATTAAAGCAACCGTCACCTTTGGTGGCCTACGTGCTAAAGGTGACAAAGCTCTGGCTACTGGTACAGGTGACGATGTGTCTGGACAGCCTACTGCGCAAGGTGTTGGTATTCAGATTGTAGATCAAGCGAGTGGTACTGATCTGGCCATGGCTACTGCCTCCACTGCCGTTCCTATCACCAATACAGAAATGCAGCTGTTCTACGGTGCTCATTACGTTTCTGTTGGTGATGTAAAACCAGGCGTGGCTAACGGCCATGCTACTTTCTCAGTTGCTTATAACTAATTAATTGATTTTTTAGTCACTTTAATTAGCTAAACAACGGTGTTATTTGAAATAGCACCGTTGTCTTTTAACTGATTATTTATTCCAATGTTAATTAAAGGTTTTGTTTCATGAAAAAGCTCACTCTTCTTTCAGTATTATTTTCCATGGTTGTTTCTCCTGCAGTATTAGCTGCGGAAACAGGGGGTATCGCCGTTGGAGCAACACGTGTCATCTATAATGCTGACAGTAGGGAAGCCTCATTAGCCGTTATTAACCATAGCGGAGCTCAGTATTTTTTAATTCAGTCCTGGGTTGATGACAGCGCTGGAAGTAAAAAAGTTCCGTTCACCATTACGCCACCACTTTTCCGTCTGAACGCCAATAAAGAAAATATGTTGCGTATTATAAAAAGCGGCGAAGGATTACCGCAGGATCGTGAATCCGTCTATTGGGTGAACGTGAAGGCCATTCCACCTGCACCAGAAGGCGACGGGCAGAATACATTACAGTTGGCGGTGAAAACCCGCATAAAAATGTTCTATCGTCCAAAAGGTTTGCCGGGAAATGCAGCCGAAACGCCTAAGAAACTGGAATGGCATCAGCAAGGCGATGATCTGGTTGTGAAAAACCCAACCGCTTATTCTGCATCGTTTAATAATCTTACTGTTGACGGTAAAGAAGTCAAAGACGCTAACCTGGTCCTCCCACAAAGTGAAGTCCATTACAAATTAAATTCTGCTCACGCCAGCAAAGTAGCCTACAAATGCATTAATGATTTCGGCGGACTGACTGATGAAATTTCTAGCTCGGTGAATTAATAGTATCTCTTGTTTAGGCTATGGTAAAAATAATGATCTCAGAAAATAAGCACAAGCTAAATAATGCAGGGAAATCGCGCCTATTATCTGAGGTGGCATCACCACATTATTTTAAACTAAAACTATTGGCATTGCTCATTGGTTACTCTGGACTGAGTTTTGCTGACCCTAGTTTTAACCCTGCACTGCTGGATACTTTAGAATCCGGAGAGGTGTCTGACCTTTCAGTATTTACCAAAGGGAACAGCCAGGCACCCGGCAAATACACCGTCGATATTTTTGTGAATAATTCACCCGTCGATCATAAAGAAGTCACTTTTTATGCCGATAAGGATAATATCAACCCAGAAGGCAGCGGGCTGATTCCTTGCCTGACTTTGGATGAATTAAAACAGTACGGTGTAAAGCTTGACGCCTTTCCTGAATTAGCCGCACTGGCTAAAGCGGCCAGTGAACAAAAAGAATCCTCCGAGTCTGCTGTGACCACCGGAAGTGGGAATGCAGCAACAGCGGCTGCCGAGGAATGTGTTAATTTTCTTACAATCATTCCGTCATCTTCTGCGGTATTTGAATTTGATAAACAAGCATTAAACCTCAGCTTTCCTCAGGCGGCGATTTCTCAGTCTGCGCGCGGTTACGTTGACCCTGCACTCTGGGATGAGGGTATTAATGCGCTGATGATGGACTACAACTTCACCGGTTCTAACAGCACCAATAAGTATGATGGTTCTGAAAAATCTCATGATGACAGCTATTACCTGAGTTTACGTAATGGCATTAATCTGGGGCCATGGCGTCTGCGTAATTATTCAACCCTCAATGACAATAACGGCAACCGTGAATGGGAGAACATTAATACTTATTTGCAGCGCAGTATTATTCCGCTTAAATCCCAGCTAACGATAGGCGATGGTAATTCCGGCAGTGACGTTTTCGACAGTGCGCAATATCGTGGTGCGCAGATTGCCTCTGACGACCAAATGCTGCCAGACAGCCAGCAGGGGTTTGCCCCTGTCGTGCGTGGTATTGCCAAAACCAATGCCCAGGTCACCATCAAGCAAAACGGTTATACCATCTATCAGAGCTATGTCTCACCGGCGCGTTTGAAATTAACGATCTCTACGCCAGCGGCGACAGCGGTGACCTTGATATCACCATTAAAGAAGAAGATGGCAGCACGCAGCACTTTATTCAGCCCTTTTCCGCAGTGCCTATTCTACAGCGTGAAGGGCACCTGAAATATAGCCTGACGGCAGGGCAATACCGTGGTGGATACGGCGGGGGAGATAAACCTAACTTTGGTCAGTTAACCTTAATTCGCGGTTTTTCACACGGCGTTACGCTGTATGGCGGCGCTCAAGGGAGCAAGGACTATATGTCTGCGGCTCTCGGTCTTGGTAAGAACATCGGTGATTTTGGTGCGGTGTCTGTCGACGTCACTCAGGCCAAAACAGACCTGCCTGCGGGCGAAACGTCTAAAGGGCAGTCGTACCGTTTCCTGTACGCAAAATCGTTTATCGACTCGGGAACCGACTTCCGTCTGCTGGGCTACCGCTATTCAACCAGCGGTTTCTATACCATGCAGGAAGCCGTGGATATGAATAATCAGGATACCGACGACACTGATTACAACCGTAGCCACCATAAACGCAGCCAGGTGCAAGGGTCTATCACCCAGTCGATGCCCGATAACTGGGGGGCGTTCTATTTTTCTGCCAGTTTGCAGGATTATTGGGGCGTGACTGGCAAAGAGAAAACCCTGCAGACCGGTTACAACAATAACTGGAACAGCATCAGTTATAACGTTGCGGTCAGTCAAACCAGTAACCCTGATGAACCGACAGATACGCTGGTTTCTTTTAATATCTCGGTGCCGCTGGACAGGTTTATGAAGGGGGCTTATGCCACTTACGGTATAAACCACGACAGCGATGGTCACGTGACACAACAGGCGGGTATGAGTGGCCAGACAACGGACCAGAGACTCGACTATAGCCTCAACGCCAATACCGGTAACCAGGGTGATAGTACGGGCGGCAGCGCCAGCCTGAACTACCGTGGCGATCACGGAAACAGCAACGTGGGTTACAGCTATTCGCAAGATTCCCAACGCTTGAACTACGGGTTATCCGGCGGCGTGATTGCTCACGCGCATGGTGTCACGTTCTCCCAGCCATTGGGTGAAACCATGGTACTGGTTGAAGCACCGGGTGCCAGTGGCGTGGAAACCACTAACGACAGTACGGTCGGCACCGATTTCCGCGGCTACGCATTATTGCCTTATGTCACACCGTATCGCCGCACCAGCGTGGGGCTGGATACCACAACGATTGGCAGCAACGTGGATATTAGCGACAACATTAAAGATGTGATCCCCACTCGCGGGGCGGTCGTGCGTGCAAAATTCAATACTCATGTCGGCTACCGGGCATTAATGACGTTGATTCGCCAGGACGGCAAGCCCGTTCCGTTTGGTGCCACGGTGTCGCAACTGGCCAGCGAACAAGAAGACGAGAATACGGCGATTGTCGGCGACGGCGGTGAAACCTACCTCAGCGGCTTGCCCGCAGAAGGGAAGCTGATCGCGTCCTGGGGTAAGCAAGGTAGCCAGAAATGTGTGGTGACTTACAAACTGAATATCACCAAAGAAGATACTTCTTTAATGACCCTCCAGGCAAAATGCCTGCCTGGGCAGGAGTGAAATAAAGAATATGAATAAATTGAAATATTGGATAGTCACTGCGGTGGGTGCCATGGTACTGATGTTTACCCAGATGACATATGCAGGTATGTGTCAGGGAAACCCAGATCCCAAATATAATATTACACCGGTACATATATCAGGGGTTATTAACCTCCACATTTCAAAATATGGTGTGAACTATCCCCTTCAGAGAGGGGATTACAGTTTTGAATCGGCATTTGGTCAGATGGGATGTTTGAAGGCCTTCAGTGGAATTAAAATAACGGGTTCTAAATCATTAATTAAAGCGGTGGATATACAGGGGAACGATGCATGGAAGTTACCCATGACGCCACAAGAAGGTGTTCAGCCACAGTTCGCCATTGAACCGGGAATAAGGCTGGGTACACAAATAACTCCCCTATACGCGGATGGTATTGATACATCCATACAAGGAATCCGTAGTGTTTCTAGTGCTTATAATATTTCACTCGTGACGATATCAGACCTCTTTGCTCCAACCAGCAAAAGCAGCATGACGTACACCGTCCCCGATCCGGTGGCGTACGTCAGCGTTGGCGCCGAAAACTATTCGATAGATTACCCGGCAATTTATCTGGATAGTTTTACAGTGACTTACACGGAAACCTCGTGCGGAATAAAATCAAAGCAGGGTTCAGTGATTAACTGGCCTGCGTTATATAAAACAGACATCGTGAATGGTACAGCGGAATCCAAACCTTATAGTCTGTCATTGATTTGTGGTAACGAATCAGACCCTGCGTTACCTGTCAATATTAGCTTTACTTCCACCCATGGTTTTGCCGATGCGGCCAACGGTATTGTGAAAACTAATCTGGCTAATTTAGGTTTGAAACTTTCATGGGTGAATCCAGCACTGACTCCATTGGCATTGGATCAGGTTAATAAAAGTATGTTAGCCGGTGTCGGTGATTATTCTGTTCTGGCAAAACCGGTCAAATTATCCAAATCGACGGATACGCTTCAGAGTGGCCAGTTTGATACCACTGTTACCATGAATATAGAGTTTCAATAGATATGAAAAAAATCATATTAGCTAGCACACTGTTGTTGGCAATGTTGTCTACTGAAACTTTTGCCGATGTGCCAAACCAGGTGCAACTTCATTATACAGGGACAATTATCAACAAACCGTGTGAAGTGTCGCTGGGAAGCACCACAACACTCAATATGGGCGATTTGGATATTGCGACATTTTCAACCGCCGGAACTACCAGTCCCTGGCTGAATTACAATGTCCTGTTTTCTAATTGTGATGTATCGACAAGCATTAATATATCTAGCTCTCCAAATGGTGCATACACGCCTTACAACCCTATGATAACAGTAGGAACATTTGCGGTTTACAATAGCCAGTCGGAATTGCTAAAGGATATTGGTCTTCAGGTATGGGCAGACGGTGATAACGATATGTATAAATATTTCGGAAGCACTCGTTTGGTTATTATTCCTGATCAACATGAGGGCCAGGAACTGCTCAGCTACAATATGCCTATTAAGTTTAGATTTTATAACTTAACTGGAGCTCCTCCTCAGCCCGGAGGTATTACAGGTGTATTTACTATGACGGTTGAGTATAATTAATGATGAAAAAAACAAATCCTAAATATACGCTGTCAGCTATTTTTTATTCTGTTATATGGGTAGGTTTAATGTGTCCATTAGCAGCATATGCTTCCGATGACTACACCTTTAATATTAAGGCTAATTTAACAACATCGTCTTGTACGGTTAACACTGAAAACTTAACGTTTAACTTGTATATAAACGCCGTAGATTTACAAACAGCGGGCAGCAGCTCAAGCTGGCAGGAACTGCCAGGCCAGGTCATTAAATTATCCAACTGTTTTGGTGGCACCAACAGTGTGGATGCGACGGTGAGTGGCGTGATGGATGACGATGATACTGACGGGTTTAAAAACCAGAGTGGAGCTTCAACCCCTGCCACTGGCGTCAGTGTACAGCTGAAATCCGGTGAGCAGATGCTGCATAACAACGACGTGATTACGGCGGATATTAAGCCTGACCATACCGTTGATATTCCCCTGGCGGCACGTTTGTACACTGCGAAAGGGAACGTAATATCCGGTGACGTCTATTCCGTGATCAACCTGACGTTAAGCTATAAATAGCTTCTGGAAATGACAATAATGAAAAGCTTCAAAGCTATGCCAAAAAACATATTACTGATACCGCTGACGCTGACTTTACTGACTGTTTCGGGTGCTGCTCTGGCTGTTAATTCCAATCATGTACAAGTCATTGTGAATGGCACTGTCGGCAGTTCAAGCTGTAGCGTGGTCGGCGGCCCTTCGATGACAGTGGATTTAGGCGTTGCCACCCCGTCGATACTGAACTCTTCAAACTCAGCCTGGGTCTGGAAGCAGTTCTCAATTGGCCTTGAAAACTGCCCGATGGGTATGAGTAAAGCGACCATCACCTTTACAGGCCAACCCGACCCCAATAACCCGTTGTATTATAAAAATACGGCAGTGGCGACAGAAGGCGTGTCTGTGGCAGATAACGTGGCTATCCAACTGGCTCCTCAGGTGGGGGAAAAATATTTAAGCACGGGAACACAAATGACGACTGGGGTAAACAGCACGACCCACCAGGCTCAATTTGACGTGCAGGCAAGAATGATTACCCCTATGGGGGGCGCTACCACAGGGAAAGTCGCCGGGCATATCGAATATTCCGTTGAGTACCAATAGCGCTGATGCCAGCGCATTATAAGGAAGGTAAAATGAGCCGAGGACAATGGCTAATGTTGTTAAGAAAATGCAGAACGCTAGAAACACTGGAACGAGTCATTGAGCATCGGCGGTATTCTGCAAATTATATTCAGGATGCTGAGGCCTTTAATTCCGCAGCCGATCACCGCCTTGCCGAATTAACGGTTAATAAATTATTTGATAAAATACCAGCATCTGTATGGAAATTAATAAAATAAATTTTAATGAACGGTTGAGTTGTGAGGTGGTGAAGATAATATCACCACCTTTTTTATTACTGCTGAACCTGGTTTTGTCGTTATTAACTAATGTTTTCTTCTCTCATTTTTAAAGTGAAGTGTTCTTCTATTTTTGTGATGATTTTCACGAAGTTCTCATTGCCCATCGAACTTTTATTGTAATTAATATAAAAATCAACAGGCGCAATATTGAAGTTGCTCGGAAGTATTTTTAGCCCCATTGCATCAGCAAAGTGTTCAGCAAACCATTTAGGCACAAAGCTTAAACTATCGGTTTTCGCTGAAACGGCGGAGTTTACAAATACTGAACTGCTGCTGAATGTGAAATTGCGCGACTGGAAATGTTCATCAATATCTCGTTGTATTCTTTTTAACCCTACAGTATTTACATTAAGAAAAGTTGATGGTTCATTTTGTAGACTTTCAGGAGAGATTAACTTTTCGATATTGGGATGATCCTTCCGACACACTGGCACCACATTTTCCTGCATGCAAAGCCTGGAAATAACTGAAGAACTATAATAAGGGTGAGTATCCAGCACGATATCCGCTTTACGATAGGCCAGTATATCTTCACCATTATTGAGCAACGAGTCAGCAGAGAGGTGGACTAATTCACAAGGAATATCGCTTTTCTGAATATCTGCGCAAAGATCGGGCAACATACGTAATGCAAGATAGGGAGACGCATAAATCATCACTTTATGTGTCGTTGTATTCGCTGAGAAATTAATAATAGAGTCGAGCAGGTTGCCAAAATTTACGCTTATCTGAGAGTGGAGTTTAATTGCAATGGTTGTGGGTTCTATTTTTTGCCCTGTCCGTACAAATAATGGGTCGGAAAAGTGCAGGCGTAATTTGTTCAGTGATTGGCTTATTGCAGAACCGCTTAAGTTTAATGTTTCTGCCGCTTTTTTTACACTGCAATGAATGAAAACAGCTTCAAAAATTAATAATAAATTAAAGTCGAAAGAGTGGAAGCGCTCGAGGTTTGATAGATTTTTTTCATTAGTCATGATTTAAATATTCCCTGAGTGAAAAGTAAACGAAGTGAAACCATTCACGACTATCCGTTAAAATGACAAATAATGTAATTTATGAGTATAGTTTATTTTTACATATCGTGTGTGTTATTTTTTTAGAATGTCTTTTTTGTTATAAATGGAACTTAATCACGACTGAGCCAGGTTTATTAAAATCTGACTCAGCCGGCGTATTTACACGCTTCTGGATTGCGCCGCTTTTTTCATTGGAATCAATGAAATTACGATAGCGCCTAAAACAAGGAACCCGGCAACCATATAGATGCCAGCATTGAAATTACCCGTCACATCTTTCATCCAGCCCATTAAAAGCGGCCCAAGTGCGGCTCCGGTCATACCGGTTGCGTTAATAACTGCAATTCCAAGCGCGCGAGCTTGCAGAGAAATGGACTGGTCTGGCGTAGTCCAGAAAATCACCATGGCGGCAAACGCACCCGCTGAGGCCATCACAATACCGGTAAACTGGAGCATCGGGTTGGTGCTTGAGGCGGTTAATATCCAGCCTGCGGCGGCAAACAGGTACGGCAACAGAGTATGAATTTTGCGTTCATTAAATCGGTCAGAACGCTTACTCCACCAAATCATCCCGACAATAGTACAAATTTGCGGAATCGCGCTGAGCAAACCGATGGTGATGTTATTACTTTCCTGATTAAAACTGCGCAGAATAAGCGGCGTCCAGACACTCAATGCGCTTAAAGTATTCGTCAGGCAGAAATAAGCCAGTGTATAAAGCATGATTACCGGGGTAAATAATTCCCGCAGCATGCTTCGTTGTGGCGTTAAACCGACATTAGCGCTCTGCTGAGTCTTGATAATATTCAGCCGATCGGCTTCCAGCATTTCGTTCAAACAGGCTTTGTCGTCGTCGGTGAGCCATTTGGCTTTAGACGGCGAATCATCCAGCCAGAACCACACCACCAGGCCCAATATCACCGACGGGAACCCTTCCAGCAGGAACAACCATTGCCAGCCTTTCAGGTTGAGTAAACCATCCATATTCAGAATATAACCGGAAGCGAGCGAACCCAGCGCCATCGTGACCGGCATGGCAATCATAAACAGGGCATTGGCACGGGCACGATACTGAGCAGGGAACCAGAAGGTTAAATAAAGTAATAAACCCGGTAAGAACCCCGCTTCAGCAATCCCGACCAGCATTCGCAAGACATAAAGACTTCCGGGGCCGGTGGCAAACATGGTCGCGGTAGACGCAATCCCCCAGACCACCATCAACACGGCAATCCAGCGGCGTGCGCCGACAATACTCAGCATGATATTACTCGGCACGCCGCAGATAACATACATCACATAAAACAACGTGGTCGCCAGGCCAAACATCGTGCTGGTCAGGCCCAGGTCTTTGCCCATGGTCAAACCGGCAAAGCCAATATTAATACGGTCCAGATACGAAAAAACAAACAGCACAAACAAGAAGATGATCAACCGCCGAAATAGCTTTTTAATCACCGCTTGTTGCCGGGGATCCAGCGGTATGTCGGTTGGCGATGTTGGGGCCAGTACTTCAGAGCGAGCCTGTTCCAGAGAAGGACTTTCGTTCATGTAGAGCTCCACATTGTGTTTATAAGTATTGTCAGCTCCGTGTTTTCAAGGATTGAGCGCTTCCCATCCCAGTCAACGCAAACACGTGCGCTAACGTATAGGAAAGAGAGGGATTGGATGTCAATGCGGTGTTTGATAAATGATACGAAAATGTTATCGGCGTTGCATTTGTGAATCATAAAGTGTGCGGTAATCGCCCGTCACTCTGGTTTGTAATGCTGCTTTGCCCGGTGCGCTGTGTTCTGTCAGGGTTTAGCAGGTATAATCGCCAACTCTAAGACTTTCTCGGTAAGGAACTTCATGAGTAATCTAAATAAAACACCGGATGATCAACCTGCGGACACCGTTTTTCACCGTGAAGAGTTCCCGTTTTACTGGATAGTCAACGTCTATGCCCGCTATACCCAAATCATGGAAGTGACGCTGAAAAAGGTGCAACTGGACGTTTCTGGGTTCCGGGTCTTGATGGTTACCCAGCAGTACGGCAAGGCCAGCATTTCGCAAATCTCTGAACACGCGATGGTCAAAATGCCAACCGTAACCAAAATTGTGGGCCGCCTGCGCGAAGAGGGATTAGTGACTACCGCCAGCAGCGAACAAGACGCGCGGGTAACCGAAGTGATGCTGACCGCCGTTGGGCAAGAAAAAGTGGAAGAAGCTTACCGTCTGGCAGGCAAAGTTTTTGAGAAAGGGTTTAAGGGGATGAGCGCCTCTCAGGTCGAAAAAATGAACCTGTCGCTGGGAAAAGTTCTGGCTAACCTCAACGAGCTCTGATGCAAAAACCACAGAATGACAAAATTGTGACCGCCTTAAAAATTCAATTCAACCTGCTGTAAAATAAGATTTTTTATCCACTTGTCGTCCTGAATCTTCATGACGACTTTTTTGTCTGCCCGCCATTTTTCTCTTATTAATTCATCAGCATAACCCAATAGCCATTGTATATTTGCGGTTATATTAATGTTATTTACTTGTAAAAATAACGTGAAATATTACTTGAATTTTCATCTAAATATTCCATGATTGACTCATCTTCACTCAGAACAAAAAAGCGGCAACGACTGCTTGCGTAATGTGATACACATTCTCTGATTAAGGTGTTAATGATGAAGTCTATTTGTGAGAGCAATGGTTACGTTGAGCAGTTTGTCCTCGGTGAGGGGGAACTCCGCTTTGCGGTAAAAGATACGCTGGATATTGCCGGTTACCGCACTCGTGCCGGGTGTCAGGCGCTCGCGGCAGCCCCGATTGCCAGGCATCATGCCAGCGTCGTTGAGACATTACTCGACAAGCGCTGCGTGCTGACCGGTAAAACCACGCTGCACGAATTGGCATTCGGTGTCACGGGCATTAACGCCTGGAGTGGAACGCCGGTGAATCCGCACTTCCCACAGCTTATCCCTGGCGGCTCATCAAGCGGTTCCGCCGCCGTGGTCGCCTCGGGTGAAGTCGATTTTTCGCTGGGCACCGATACGGGCGGCTCGGTCCGTATGCCCGCAGCCTGCTGCGGGGTTCTCGGATTTAAACCCGGTTATGGCGTTCTCAGCCGCAAAGGGGTTTTGCCTGAACACAGCTCGCTGGATTGCGTCGGCATATTTGCCCGCGACGCGAAGGTTTTGCGCCAGGTTGCCCATCATCTTTCCATGCCCGAAAGCCTGCCGTTAACCGCGTTGCCTGAAGTGGCGTTTGTTGCGGCGGCAATACCAGAAATTGATGCGCTAATTCTTAAGCACCTTGAGCAGCGGGGCCTTCGCCCACGCCATTCCACACTTTCGATGCTTGCTGATGCGCACCGCGCTGGGCTTACGATTATCAGCCACGAAAACTGGCAGGCGTTTCATCCATTGCTGAGCAGTGACGAGGTTTCGCCAGATGTGGCAAGCCGAATTCGGGCGGGCAAAGATGTGGAACCTGCCGCGCTTGCTGACGCCGAACGCGTACGCAGCGAGTTCACCGCTCAGGTTGATGCGTTACTTGAACAGTCCCCATTACTGGCGCTGGCGACGTTGCCAGAACTCCCGCCAACGCTTGAAGAAGCAGACGATCCTCTCAGCGTCGTGAACCTGACGCGCCTGGTCCGGCCTTTCAATCTCAGTGGGCACCCGGCGTTGACGCTGCCAATCGGTGAGATTCGTGGCCGTCCGGTTGCGTTACAACTGGTTGCGGCCAAAGGGGGCGAAGGCTTGTTAATTCAGGCCGCGCAGTGGTTCGAACAGCAGCGACGACGCCACTAAACACAGCCTTTTCGTTCGTTTTTACCTTTAACTAACGACTCAATGAGCGTGGCTCATTGCGGCTTCGTGCACCCTTTTGCCAGTAAAAATAATATTCGGGAGTGAGCCATGTCTGTCATCAACGTTCGTGAAGAGCTTGTTCCGCTACTGAGCGAAGTCACCACTCGTAGCGCCGATTTTGAGCATCAACGCCATATTTCTGAAGACATTATTGCCCGCTTTAAACAGGTCGGCGTGTATCGCGCGCTGGTCCCGAAAATTTACGGCGGGGATGAATGTTCTCCGGCGCAGTTTTGCGAACTCATTGAGCAGATTGCCACGGCAGACGGTTCGGCGGGGTGGGTGGCAAGTTTTGGCATGAGCCCGTTCTACCTCGGCGCGTTGCCTTTGGACACATTGAAAGAGCTGTACCGCAACGGGCCTGATGTGGTGTTTGCCGGCGGCATTTACCCGACGCACAAAGCGATGCTGGCCGATGGGGGCTATCGCGTCAGCGGGCGCTGGAGTTTTGCCAGCGGCAGCATGGGGGCATCGGTCTTTGGCGTGGGTATCCAGCCTGATGAGGAAAAATCTTTGCCGCGTATGGCGGTGCTGCCACGGGAATACGTGCAGATCGATCCCGTGTGGAACACCGTTGGGCTGGCCGGAACCGGCAGTCACGATCTGCTGGTCAACGATGCGTATGTCCCGCAGGAGTGGACCTTTATTCGCGGTGGTGCGCTGAATCTCGAAGGCGCGCTGTATCGCTATCCGGTGCTTTCCCTCGCGACTCAAGTGTTGTCAGTGGTCGCGCTGGGCGTGGCACGGGCGGCGCTCAATGAAATCTATCAAATCGCGCATCGCCAGCAGTCGGTTACAGGGGCACCTAAGCTCGCCGAAAGGCCGCAGGCGCAGATGCAAATTGCCCGTTGCGAAGCCGACCTGCGCTCTGCACGCGCCTGGTTCTACGAGGCAATTGACGAAGTCTGGCAGAGCTTGTTGGCGGGCGATGCGGCAAATCAGGAACAAATTAACGCCTTACGGCTCTCTTCCACGCACGTGACTCGCGTGGCGGCAGAAGTGGCACGCCAGGCGCTGGCGCTCAACGGCATGGGAGGCGTCACGATGACCAGCCCATTACAGCGTTATGTCCGCGACACCATGGTGATTACACAACACGCCTTTATGGGCGACCTCTCTTATCTCAACGCCGGTACGGTCTTTTTTGGTGGCAAACCGTTACCGGGTTACCTGTGATTTTTCTTAAAAGGAGCAACAGATGAGCCAGACAAACAAATTACGTGTGCTGTTTTGCATCGGGATTAATCAGAACTTTTTCGATGCAAGCCCAGTTGAAGCCAAGCAAGTGTGGGGCGCTTTTGGCGTGATGATGAAAGGGGTTGAAGAAACGCCTGGGATTCGGGTTATCGGCAATATGGATGACGACCAACTGATGGTCGGCTCGTCGACCACCGCGCCATGGACCACTTACATCCTGGCCGATGCTGACGCGCTGGAAAACGTCGCGGCCGTTTGCAACTTGTTCCGCACCACACCGGTGGGTGATAGCGGCAGCAAATTGTGGAAGTACTGCAAAATCGAAGCGCGTGTTGGGCGTGAACTGATTATTCAGGGCTAATTTTTTCAGAGCTTTTTTTCAGGGGAATGGAGCCAATGATGAACTCACAGGACGCGCTGCGTTTGCAGCAACTCGAAGACCAGCAGGCGGCACGCGTTTGCATCAGCAACTACATGTGGCTGTGCGACAGGCTCGATAGTACCGAGACGGTTCAGGCCATCGGCGACCTGTTTACCGCGGATGCGTGCTGGGAAGGCGTGGGCGAGCCTTATGCCGCGCGACTGGGGAGACATCTGGGACGTGAGGTGATTGTGGCCATGATGGCAGGCTATGTGCGAACCCCTGCGCATTTTGCCATGAACGCCCATTTTCTTTGCTCTGAAGCCCTTAACCAGCAGGTCGATGGCCCGCTTTTTGGCCGCTGGCTGATGCTGCAAACCTCCGAGTTTACTGCCGGAGGGGCGCATCTCAACGCCGCGGAAATTAACGTGGAATTTCGCCGCGAAGCAAGCGGTATGCGTATCCACCATTTTACCACCCGCAACCTGTTCAGCCGGCCAGTAAACCATTGGCATGCAGCGGATGAGCTCCCGGTGCCGGATAAAAACTAGACAGCCGATAACGTGCAGGAGATTGGACATGCAATGTGACAACATCATTCAGATAAAAAACATTAATACCGATGCGCCGACGGTGCCTGACCGCGCTGAAATTGCAGCCCTGGTTCAGCACGATCGGGTGCACACCTCGTTGTATAACTCCGACGCGCTATTCCAGCTCGAGCTGGATCGTATTTTCACGAAAACCTGGGTTTGGGTGGCGCACGCCAGCGAAATTCCTGAAACCGGGAGCTTTAAAACCACAGAAATAGGCACCCAGCCAGTCATTGTGGTGCGCGATCGTAAAGGGACGGTTCATACGTTACTCAACCGTTGCCGACACCGCGCCGCCACCGTTTGCGAACACCGCACCGGTAAAACCAACAGCTTCGTTTGCCCGTACCACGGTTGGGGATATGCGCTGGACGGCAGCTTACGCGGCGTGCCACACCCGGAAAGCTATGCCGACCAACTGGAAAAGGGCGAGTTAGGGCTGGTGTCGCTGCGTACAGAGCAGTATGCCGGAATGATTTTTGCCACCTTCAATGACCAGATTGAACCGCTGGAAGATTTCCTCGGCCCGGCGAAAAAATGGATGGATTTGTTTATGAAACAGGGCGCGGGATTCCCGATTAAAACCGGGCCTGCACACCGTTTCCGCTTCCCTGGCAACTGGAAAATCCAGCTGGAAAACACCACAGATGGCTATCACTTCCCGGTGGTGCATCGCTCGTTCCTGAGCTCCGTCGATAAGCAGACGGAAGAGATGCTCAATTTCGTCGATGGCAGCGGCTATGTCGAAGATTTGGGCAATGGCCACAGCGTGATGGTGATGATCCCAGAGCTTGTGGATCTCGATGCCAATCTTGATGCGCCGATCCCCGAGCGTTTTACCGAGTTAGCCGAAGCCCTGCGTCAGGATCACGACGAAGAACAAGTACGCCGCATCGTACGCGCCGTTGGCGGTTCCGGTTTCAACCTGAATCTCTTCCCGAACATCGCTTGTTCGATGGCCTTTTTCCGCGTCCTGCAGCCGATTTCTGTCAAAGAAACTGAAATTCATCACGCCGTCATCATGATGGACGGCGGCCCGGAAATTGCCAACCAGGCAAGATTGCGTCTGCATGAACACTTCCAGGGGCCGATGGGCTTTGGCACGCCGGACGACTCCGAAGCCTGGGAGCGTGTGCAGCGCGGTGCAACATCGGGCAATGAACTGTGGATCATGCTCAATCGCGGACTGGCGGGGGAACACCGCACCGATGATGGTTTACGCAGCGATGTCAGTGCCGAAACCGGCATGCGTGCGGCTTACCAGATGTGGAAAAAACTGATGACGGAGGCGGAATAAATGACAACGCCAGAATCTGTACTGTTTAAAGCTATCTCTCTGATTAACCTCGAAGGGGATTTGCTCGACCAGGGTGAATTTAATGCCTGGCTGGAGTTATGGCAGCGCGATGGGCTTTACGTGGTGCCGATTGATCCCCAGGAGACAGATTTTAAAAACACCCTGAATTACGCCTGTGACGATCATGAAATGCGTGCCCGTCGCGTGAAACGCCTGTATAGCGGCGAGTCGATTTCGACCACGCCACGCGCCAGAACGCTGCGTACGCTCTCGCGTTTTCGTCTGCTGGAATCTCAGGATTCTTTGATTGTGGTGCGCGGGGCGCAATCACTGTGGGAACACCGCAAAGGCCACAGCCGCCACTATGCCGCAGACATCACCTGGCACCTGCAACGGCAGGGCGACACCTGGCTTATCAAACAAAAAGTGATCCGCCTGATCAACAGCGATGATGTCCTGCACAGCATCGGTTACATCCTCTGAGGAGCCAGTTATGACACAAACCGTATTAGTCACGGGGGCTGCGGCAGGACTGGGAAATGTCATCGCCGCCAGCCTGCTGGAGCAAGGTTTCCAGGTGGTGCTGTCGGACGTAAGCCACGAACGTGCGCAGCAAGCGGCAGAAAGACTGGATAGCGGGCAGGGCAATGTGCTGGCGGTGGGGCTCGATATTCGCCAGCCGCAGGATTTTGAACACGCGCTGGCAGCAACGATTGAACGCTTTGGCAGCCTGGAAGTGTTGGTCAATAACGCCGCACTGACGCTGGCCACACCGGTTATGGACATCACCGTTGAGGAGTTTGATCGGGTGATTTCCACCAATTTGCGCGGCACGTTTGTCGGTTGCCAGACGCTGGGGCGCTATTTCGCCAAACGGGGCTACGGTCGCATCATCAACCTCGCCTCGTTAGCCGGGCAGAATGGCGGGACGGCTTCAGGTGCGCACTACGCGGCATCGAAAGGCGGCATTTTGACCCTGACAAAAATCTTTGCCCGTGAGCTGAGTCAATCCGGCGTTACCGTCAACGCGATTGCCCCAGGCCCGATGGATCTGCCTTCGGTTCACGCGCTGGTACCGGAAGAAAAAATGGCGGGGCTATTGAAGATGATCCCCGTTGGCAAGCTAGGCGAGGCTGAGTTTGTCGCCCAGGCCGTAGCATTGTTGGCATCAGAACAGGCATCGTTTGTCACCGGGGCAACCTGGGACATCAACGGTGGTCTGTTTATGCGTTAAGGGGGCAACATGCTGACTTTACACATTATCCGCCGCGAGTTGCAGGGCGACGTGACGCTACTGACGCTTGCCCATGCTGACGGCATTGAGCTTCCTGCGTTTAGCGCGGGCGCGCATGTTGACCTTCATCTGTCGGCAGAACTGGTGCGCCCGTATTCGCTGTGCGGCGACCCGCAGGACAGGCATCACTACCAGTTGGGCATTCTGAAAGACAGCCGTTCTCAGGGCGGCTCGCTGGCGGCGCATGCGTTACGCGAAGGTGACGAAGTGCAAGTCAGTGCGCCGCGCAACTTATTTGCTCTGGACACTCGCGGCAACCACAGCTTGTTGATTGGCGGTGGGATTGGCATCACGCCGATGCTGGCGATGGCCGCAGAACTGCACGCAGCCGGGCGCTCATTTTCCCTGCATTACGCTTGCCGTTCACGCTCAGGGGCGGCGTTTGTCACGCAACTGGAAAATGCGCCATACGCCGAACGCGTCCAGTTGCATTTTAGCGATGAACAACGGTTAAACCTTGCGTCGGTGCTCAGTGACGTTCCACCGAATACCCATGTCTACGTCTGCGGTCCGAGCCGCTTGATGGAAGCGGTATCCAGCCTCGCGAAAAACCTGGATTACCCGCCGGATCAGATTCATCAGGAATGTTTTAGCGCCGACGTGCAGATTCAAGGCAACGCGTTTGAAGTGGTGGCAGCCGCCAGCGGAATTACCGTCCAGGTCGCTGAAAATCAAAGCATCGTCGAGGCACTGGCACTGGCGGGACTGAAGGTGTGCGTCTCCTGTAAGCAGGGGATTTGCGGCAGTTGCCTGACCGATGTACTGGAAGGGGAACCGGATCATCGTGACAGCTATCTGACCGATGAAGAGAAAGCCGATGGCGATCAAATCCTGTTGTGCTGTTCCCGCGCGAAAGGCGCCCGTTTGATTATCGATTTGTAAGGAGTATCCCATGACACTGCAATCTGAATTTCGAAATGCGATGGCGCAACTGGGAAGCGCGGTCTCTGTTATCACCACCGATGGCCCTGCGGGAAAGTTCGGCTTTACGGCTTCCGCCGTGTGCAGCGTGACGGATCAGCCGCCGACGTTGTTGGTCTGTATGAATCGCAACTCTTTCGCCAATGACCATTTCAAGCAAAACGGCACCTTATGCGTCAACGTCCTTTCCAGTGAGCATCAGGATTTGTCGGGCGTTTTCGCCAATGCCAACTTGCGTTCCGAGCAGCGTTTTCTGCATGACAACTGGCAGGTGATGTCCAGCGGAGCACCGGTTCTGAGCTCATCGGTTGCCAGCTTCGATTGCGTTATTGATACCTGCCACGAAGTCGGCAGCCATACGGTGTTTTATTGCCAGGTGCAGGCCGTCCGCGTGAGCGAGCAGCCTCGCGGCCTGGTCTATTTTAACCGTCGTTACCACCGGATTGGCGACGATGTTGAAGTGTAGCCGCCCACGGTTTAGCGCATCTTTTATCCAGGAGGACACGCTTCATGAGTGATATCGCGAAACAAAGTGCGGCACCGCACGATGCTCAGCAAATGCGTAAGCTGGTTATCGCATCGGTGCTCGGTAACGCGCTGGAATGGTACGACTTTTTCCTCTATGGGACGGCCGCCGCACTGGTGTTTGGCCCGTTGTTTTTCCCGGTCGGAGGCGATCCGCTACAGGGAACGTTGTTAGCGTTTTCAGGCTTTGCGGTCGGTTTTCTTGCTCGCCCGCTGGGTGGGATTGTGTTTGGGCATCTGGGCGATCGTTATAGCCGCAAGATGACGCTGGTCATGACGCTGTCATTAATGGGCGCGACGACCTTTGTGATTGGCCTGCTACCGGTTTACGCACAGATTGGGATTTGGGCACCGATATCGTTAATCACCCTGCGTTTTTTACAGGGCGTGGCATCGGGAGGTGAGTGGGGGGGCGGCGTTTTAATGTTAAGTGAAAATGCCCCTGCCTCACGCCGTGGCTTCTACACCGCCTGGAGCCAGATGGGGGTTTCCGGTGGGTTTGTGTTATCTGCCTTTGCGTTTTATCTGGTGCAGAAATTACCGGAATCTTCATTTATGAGTTGGGGCTGGCGTGTGCCGTTCCTGCTGAGTTTGCTGATTTTTCTGGTCGGGGTGTATATCCGTAAAAACATTCGCGAAAGCCAGGTTTTCCAGCAGGCAAAACCGCAAGACAAACACGAAAAACTGCCTTTGCTGGTGATTATCAAAGAGCACCCGAAAGCGCTGCTACAGGCCATCGCACTGCGTTTGCCTGAGAATGGCGCGTCTTACATCTTTTTCACCTTTTCGGTGGTGTATGCCAAACACATTGGCATCAGCACCGGCGTCATCATCAGTGCGGTGACCCTCGCCATGGTGGTGGAGCTTTTCTCGATCCTGTTCTGGGGCGCATTGTCTGACCGTATTGGCCTGAAACCCGTGTACTACATCGGTGTCATTGGCCTGTTGGTCATGGCGTTCCCGTTCTTCTGGCTGCTATCAACCGGTGATTACGGCTGGATCATGGTTGCGATGATCCTGGGATTACCGGTGTGCCACGGGGCGATGATCGGCACGCAGCCATGCATCATGAGCGATCTCTTCCCGGTGCGAGTGCGTTATTCAGGCCTGGCGCTGGGGCATGAAGTAGGCTCGATATTTTCAGGTGGATTAGGGCCGATGCTGGCGGTGGCGTTGCTGATTGAATTTGATGCTTACTGGCCGGTTTCATTATTGCTGATGAGCTACGCACTGCTGGCGCTGATTGCGCTGTGGAGCTTGCCGTCACAAAAGTCATCTTTAAGCCCGGCAGTAATGCCCGATTTAGCCAATGGAGCCGTTAATGAATCTCGCAATTGAATCTATCTCTTGTTGGCTGGTGGATATTCCCACTATTCGCCCGCACAAACTGTCAATGACCACGATGGGGTGCCAGACACTGACCATCATCCGCATGACCTGTGCGCAGGGCATTATCGGATGGGGGGAGGCGACCACCATCGGCGGTCTGAGCTACGGTTCGGAAAGCCCGGAGGCGATTAAGTCAGCCATTGAGTGCTATCTGGCTCCTCTATTGTGCGGAAAAACCTTTAACGGTGTTGCCGCGCTGGCGGAAACCATGAACGCCAGCGTGAAGGGAAACACCTTTGCAAAATCGGCTCTGGAAACGGCATTTCTTGACGCGCAGGGGAAGGCGCTGGGATTACCGGTAAGTGCTTTGCTGGGCGGCGCGCTAAAAGACCGTCTCCCGGTACTCTGGACACTGGCGAGTGGCGATACCGATAAAGATATAGAAGAGGGAAAACGGCTGCTTGAGGAAGGGAGACACAATACCTTCAAACTCAAAATCGGTGCGCGTGCGCTTGAAGTCGATATTCGCCATGCGCTGGCGATTAAATCCGCGCTGGGCAGTGATATTAGTATCCGTGTTGACGTCAATCAGGCATGGGATTTGACCACGGCTATCAAAGGCATGACGCAGCTACAGGAAGGCGGTATCGACCTGGTCGAGCAGCCGACGCCGATGTGGGACAGGCAATCATTAATCACCCTGAGCCAGCGTTTTTCCGTACCGATCCTCGCAGATGAAGCCGTAGGAACTTGCCACGACGGTTATGCCCTTGCGAGTGGCGGATTCACCGGTGCTTTTGCGCTAAAAATTGCGAAAGCAGGAGGGCCGGCTCAGGTATTGAAACTGGCGCATGTGGCGCAGGCGGCAGGAATTGGATTGTATGGCGGCACGATGTTGGAAGGAACACTGGGCAGCGTCGCCTCATTACACGCCTGGTCGACAGTCAACATGCAGTGGGGAACCGAAATGTTCGGCCCTCTACTGCTCAAGGACGACATTGTGGTGAACCCGCTGGAATTCAGCCACGGGCAAGTCACATTACCGCAAGGGCCAGGGCTGGGAATTGAAATTGACGAAGATAAATTGTGTTTTTATGCCCGAAAATAAATAGCTGGAAGCCTATAACTTTATACCAAAAATAATTCGAGTTGCTTGACTAAAAAGACAAAAACATACCCTACAGTGAGGAATAAATAATGACAGTTAATCCGGTAAAAACATCTGAATTAGAAAAGTTGCTTGCGGTGAGCAGTGGTCTGGTATCTGCTCAAGGGAATGAACGTTTTAAAGCGATTATGCATCAACTGCTGGGCGATCTTTGCCAGACCATTAAGAAATTCGATATTACCGATGAAGAGTTCTGGCAGGCAGTCAATTATCTGAATGAATTAGGCGAGCGTAAAGAGGCTGCGTTATTAGCGGCGGGTTTAGGCCTGGAGCATTATCTCGATATGCGTGCCGATGAAAAAGAGGCCGCCGCGGGTAACGAAGTCGGTACGCCGCGCACTATCGAAGGCCCGTTGTACGTGGCGAATGCGCCATTAAGCCAGAATTATGCGCGCATGGATGACGGCACCGAGCAAGCTGAAATCATGTGGTTACACGGCCAGGTGGTGGATTCCAACGGTAATCCCGTCGCTGGTGCGATTGTTGATATCTGGCATGCGAACACGCTGGGGGGATATTCGTTCTTCGACCAGTCGCAAAGCCAATATAACTTACGCCGCCGCATCCAGACTGATGCAGATGGCCGCTACGCGGTGCGCAGCATTGTGCCTTGTGGTTATGGCTGCCCGCCAGATGGCCCTACTCAAAAACTGCTGACGGAGTTAGGCCGTCATGGTAATCGCCCGGCACATGTCCACTTCTTTGTTTCAGCACCGGGTTACAAGCATCTCACCACGCAAATTAACCTTAATGGTGATGCTTATTTATGGGATGACTTTGCCTTTGCTACCCGAGAAGAACTGATTGCCGATCCGGTTAAAATAACCGATGCGCATATTGCAGAACAACGCAATATTTATCAGCCTCATACCGAAGTGAAGTTTAATTTCACGCTGGTGGCGGCGAGCGATAATAATGAAGAGACAAAAATTAAACGACTGCGTGTAATGGAATAAGCATACTCATTAGTCGTCAATCTACTCTATCGGGGTAACGCTATCGCGTTGCCTCGATTTTTTTACTGTAAAAATAATAAAAAGAGAACCCGATATTCATCGAGGTATAGCCGCAATAAGCAAGCTATACCTCGGTAGACATGGGGTAAATTTGCTTACCACATCAAATCATCAGGCACGATGAAATCGGCGTACGGATCTTCTTCGTCCAGCGCTTCTTTACTCAGTTCGGCGTTTAATACAATACTGCTCGCATCACGCTGGGCAATTTTATTGGCTACGCTTGCGGGAATAATCGCATATTCGCCATCCGGGTTTTTATCAGAAACCAGGCGTGCAATGGCGAGACGGCCATTGATCAGCTGTGTTTGGGTCGCTTTATCGACATAGATCTTTTTAATTAAATTGTTATCTGTGAAGTTATAACCAATATCGCCTTTTGAAATAACAATCCTGTTCATTTCAATAAGCTGCTTAACCTGAGCTTTATATTCTTTCGATAAGGCGGCTTGCTTTTGCTGCTCGCTTAGCTGCTTATCACGTTCGATTTGCGCTTTTTTATTTTCTTCAACCGCTTCTCTTGCCTCACGAGCCTGTACTCGCGATTTTTTTGCGGTTCTTTGGACTTTCGCAATTTTTTTGCTGCTGACTAATCCAGCTTTGAGCATCTGCTCTTGTAACGTTAGTTTTGTCATGTTCGTGTCTAAAAACCAATGAAATAGTATGTGGGATTATACCTTTAATTTTCGAGGCTGTGCCACGTTGTAGGATCGCGATACGCATCCTCCTGATAATGCTGTCTATCTTGTCGCGCGAGTAAAAATCACCCGAATGCATGATTTTATGTGACTTGCATCACATTTACGATGCCGTGTTCCTTGTGAACACATCGTGACACAACCAGATAAGGTGGTCAGAAATGAAATACTATTTTGCTGCTTTGTTGTTATCTGCTATTGCCGCACCTTGTTATTCACAACCTGTGAAGGCCGAGAGTAAAGAGGATATCCTTAACAATACCAGCACCACTCAGTATCAGTTTCAGCACGCGCAGGTCAGCGGACCGGGCGTACTGGAGCTCAATACCGAGTGTTACAGCTTGCCTGTTACGGAGCATCAGCCAGGGGTAAATTGCTTCCCTGATTATTAAACTCGGTTTTTCCCCCAGTCATCTCCTGGCTGGGGTTTGGTTATTTCAATCATTTACTCCGCTTAAAAACCCCGCCAGCAAAACCTAACTGCGCAAAAAGCGTGGTGCCTGTAAATCCTCGACCAGTTCATTCACTAACTCAAACAACATTCCGATTAATGCACGGTTCACGTCCGGTGTATGGGCGCGGCTTAAACCTCACTCCTCCAGTCGCCCGAAGTCTTGAGGAGAGCGTTTAACGTGTTGCCTAAACTGTTTTAGCTCTCCATACTGTGGTTTACAAAATATGATTTTTTTTAATTTTCATAAACCAAAACAAATGGAGGTCAGCATGTTCGGAGAACGTCTTAAACGGGCTCGCTCTGCCGCTGGCCTGTCTATGAAAGAGTTATCTCTGCAGGCAGGCGTAAGCGCCAACATGATCAAAAAGTACGAGCATGATGAGAGCATGCCAAGTTCCGGTGTGCTGATCAAAATGTCTCGTGCACTTGGGGTTCGCAATGAGTATTTTTTCCGGCCAACAAAGTATGAGTTGAAAGGTATTGAGTACCGAAAACGTAGCTCAACACCCACAAAGATGCTTAACCGAATCAAGGCTGATGTTCTAGATCAAGCTGAACGTTGGATGGAGCTATCTAACTTATGGCCAAACTTTCCCGTACCTGAATTTACAAAATTATCTTTTTCTATTTCCCATATAGATGAATATGCACAAATTGAGGTCATCGCAAATGAGCTTCGGGGCGTATGGGAATTAGGCAGCCAACCGATAGCAAGTATTATTGATGTCTTAGAGTGTCATGGAATAATTGTTATTGTTACCGATGTTGATACCACTGAAAAGTTTGATGGTTGCCAGGCATCAGTTGGCAATACACCTATTATTGTTATTTCATCCAAATGGTCAGGGGATCGGCAGCGTTTCACTTTGGCTCATGAATTAGGGCACTTAATTCTGCATGGTATGCTGAATGCTTCTCTTGATGAGGAGAAGGCATGTAATCGATTTGCAGGAGCATTTATTTTTCCAGAAACATCAGTTCGTCAAGCCCTTGGAGTATCGCGACGGAATCTTGAAGTGCAAGAATTGTATCTTCTCAAAATGGACTTCGGATTGAGTATGATGGCCACGATTTATCGTGCTGCTGATTTGGCAATCATTAATGATACTAAGCGTAAAGAGCTTTTTATGTTTTTCTCCATGCGGAAATGGCGAAGCCAGGAACCAGGCGAGCCTTACCCTGCAGAAACGACTAGTTTATTCAAACAGTTGGTTTTTCGTGGTTTGGGAGAAAATATCATTTCCGAGTCCAAAGCGGCCGAACTTCTAGGTATGTCATTGGTTAGTTTCCACAACATGCGCAAGTTGGTAGGGCCGGATGTTAATTTTAATCAGTGATGCCAATATAATAATCGATATGGAAGAAGGAGGATTAGTTGAACTAATTTTCTCTCTTCCCCATTCCTTCAAAGTTCCTGATATTTTGTTTTATGATGAACTTGAAGAGCAGCATTCAAATTTGCTTGAAAGCGGCCTTCAACTTGGTGAATTAACCTCAGAAACAATGCGATATGCTATGAATTTAGCCGAAAAAGCAACCGGGCCAAGTCGAAATGATTGCTTTGCATTATCATTAGCGAAGCAGGAAGAATGCCCGTTATTAACTGGCGATCTTGCATTACGTTCATTGGCTCAGTCTGAAGGGGTTGAAGTTAAAGGAACTATCTGGATTGTTGAGGAGTTAATTCATCATGGATTGATGACAATTATTGAGGCTGAAAGTGCGTACAACCTTATGCGTGATGCGGGGCGACGCTTACCATGGGACACTGCTTTTAGACGCTTACAAGAACTGGAATTATAAATTCAGAAGGTCAATATCCATCCGTTTTTGCATGTGATTTTCTTATTTTGTGTTAGCTGATGGCTGAATCCGTGTGCCCTTTATAGGGCAAATCATTACTCACTCGGCAACTATCAACTGTCCAAAACTTCGTTTCAGGTCATTACGCAACGCACTAATATGTGTGAAAATCAGCGCTTACCCTTTACCGTTGAGACCGATGCTATGGCTGGCGTGAACAAAACGAATCTGACCGAAACGGACATCATCACCAAGTTTATCCTCCCTGCGATTATCGATGCAGGCTGGAGCATGATGTCGCAGGTGCGCCAGGAGGTGAAACTCCGCGACGGTAAAGTGGTGGTGCGCGGCAAGCTGGCGGCACGCTTAACCGTGAAATCAGCCGATATTGTGCTTTACCACAAACCAGGATTGCCGCTTGCCGTCATCGAAGCAAAAGCCAATAAGCATGAAATCGGCAAAGGGATGCAGCAAGGGTTGGATTACGCCCGCTTGCTCGACGTGCCATTTGTGTTTGCCTCCAATGGCGATGGCTTTATCTTTCACGATAAAACCAACGCTCTCCAGCTTGAATCTGAAATCAAGCTGGACGATTTCCCCACTCCTGAGCAACTTTGGAATAAATACTGTGTCTGGAAAGGTTTTACCGCCGAACAGATGCCCGTCATCAGCCAGGATTACCACGATGACAGCTCAGGTAAATCTCCGCGTTATTACCAACTCCAGGCGATAAATAAAACCGTAGAAGCCGTTTCTGCCGGGCAAAACCGAGTATTGCTGGTGATGGCAACCGGAACCGGGAAAACCTACACGGCTTTCCAGATAATCTGGCGCTTATGGAAAGCAAAAAGTAAGAAACGCATCCTGTTCCTCGCTGACCGCAATATTCTGGTTGATCAAACCAAAACAAACGACTTCCAGCCTTTTGGCAGCGCGATGACCAAAATCACCGGGCGAACTATCGATCCAGCCTACGAAATCCAGCTGGCGTTGTACCAGGCGATTACCGGACCAGAAGAGTATCAGAAAGCCTTTAAACAAGTTGCGCCAGATTTCTTTGACCTGATAGTTATCGACGAATGCCACCGTGGCAGCGCATCAGAAGACAGCGCCTGGCGTGAAATCCTCGAATACTTCAGCAGCGCCACACAAATTGGCCTGACTGCCACGCCGAAAGAAACTGAAGAAGTCTCGAGTACCGACTACTTTGGCGAACCGGTTTATACCTATTCCCTGAAAGAAGGTATTGAAGATGGTTTCCTGGCACCGTACAAAGTGGTGCGCGTCGATATCGACGTAGACTTACAGGGCTGGCGTCCCACCAAAGGGCAGGTAGATAAACACGGTGAGATTATCGAAGACCGTATTTATAACCAGAAAGATTTCGACCGCACGATGGTGATTGATGAACGCACCATGCTGGTGGCGCAAACCATCACCGATTACTTAAAACGCACCAACCCGATGGATAAAACCATCGTCTTTTGTAACGACATCGACCATGCCGACAGAATGCGCCGGGCGCTGGTAAACCTGAACCCGGAGCAGGTTAAAAAGAACGAAAAGTATGTGATGAAAATTACCGGCGACGATGACATAGGCAAAGGGCAACTGGATAACTTCATCAACCCCAAAAAAGCGTACCCGGTGATTGCCACCACCTCCGAACTGATGAGCACCGGTGTAGATGCCCAAACCTGCAAGTTGGTGGTGTTGGATCAAAACATCCAGTCGATGACCAAGTTCAAACAGATCATCGGGCGCGGAACGCGCATTAATGAAAAGCACGGCAAATTGTGGTTCACCATTCTCGACTTCAAAAAAGCCACCGAACTGTTTGCTGATGAACGCTTTGACGGTGTACCGGAAAAAGTGATCCGCACCACGCCGAAAGAGATTACCGACCCCGATTCAGATTTTGACGAGCAACTGGAAGACGAAACGCCAGAGAACGAATTGCCTGACGAAATTAACGGCGTCGAAGAACCTTTTGCAACGTATGACCCGGCACCAGGTGATGGAACGGGCGCATTTGAAGAAGACGAAGAGAACAAAATCCGTAAATTCCACGTCAACGGCGTGGCGGTAAAAGTGCTGGCGAAACGGGTTCAATACTACGATGCCGACGGTAAATTGGTCACCGAATCCTTCCAGGATTACACCCGCAAAACCTTGCTGAAAGATAAAGACTACGCATCACTTGATGGCTTTACTCGCAAGTGGCATTCTGCCGCCCGCAAGCAGGTAATCATCGAGGAACTGCAACAATTGGGCGTTCTTTGGGACGTGCTGGCAGAAGAAGTGGGTAAAGATCTCGACCCGTTTGATCTGCTTTGCCACGTTGTGTATGGTCAGCCACCGTTAACGCGCCAGGAACGGGCCAATAATGTGCGCAAGCGTAACTATTTCACCAAATATTCCGCGCCTGCGCAGAACGTATTAAATACGTTGCTGGATAAATACGCCGACGAAGGTGTACAGGAAATCGAGGATATTCAGGTGTTGAAACTCAAACCGTTTGATACCCTGGGTCGCCCGCTGGAAATCATCAAAAGCAGTTTTGGTAACAAGCAGGCTTACGAAGATGCCGTTAACGAACTGGAAAACGAAATCTACCAGCTACCGCCACGCTCCGCCTGATCGCCCAACAATAACCCTCACCCTGGCCCTCTCCCTCAGGGAGAGGGGACTGTCTGGTTCCTCCCAGGCCCTAAAGGTGAGGGACTGTCCGGTTTCTCTCTAGCTCTAAAGGCGAGGGGGCTGACTTGTTGTTTCCCTCTCCCTCAGGGAGAGGGTTAGGGTGAGGGTTGTATTGAGGGGAATTTTTCGCTTCACCGGCACAAACGCTGCCGGTAGCACTTTTTTAAGAATGGATAACAAACATGTCAATTAGCTCAGTCATTAAATCTCTACAGGACATCATGCGCAAAGATGCAGGCGTGGACGGCGATGCCCAGCGCCTCGGCCAGCTTTCCTGGCTGCTGTTCCTGAAAATTTTTGACACTCAGGAAGAAGAGCTGGAACTGGAGCAAGACGATTACCAGTTGCCGATCCCCAAACGTTACCTGTGGCGCACCTGGGCGGCGAACAGCGAAGGCATTACCGGTGACGAACTGCTGGAATTTGTGAACGACGACCTGTTCCCAACATTAAAAAGCCTCACCGCGCCAATCGACAAAAATCCGCGTGGCTTTGTGGTGAAACAAGCGTTTAGCGATGCCTATAACTACATGAAAAACGGCACCTTACTGCGCCAGGTGATCAACAAACTTAACGAAATCGACTTTAGCAGCAGCTCTGAGCGCCACCTGTTTGGTGATATTTACGAGCAAATCCTGCGCGACCTGCAAAACGCAGGCAACGCGGGTGAGTTCTACACCCCGCGTGCGGTCACGCGCTTTATGGTTAACCGCATCGACCCGAAACTGGGCGAGTCCATTATGGACCCCGCCTGCGGTACTGGCGGCTTCCTGGCCTGTTCGTTCGACCACGTGAAAGAGCATTACGTCAAAACCACCGCTGACCACCAGATTTTGCAAAAGCAAATTCACGGCGTGGAGAAAAAACAGCTCCCACATCTGCTGTGCACCACCAATATGTTGCTGCACGGCATTGAAGTGCCGGTACAAATCCGCCACGACAACACGCTCAATAAACCGCTTTCCTCCTGGGATGAGCAACTGGACGTGATTGTCACCAACCCACCGTTTGGCGGCACCGAAGAAGACGGTATCGAGAAAAACTTCCCAGCGGAAATGCAGACCCGCGAAACTGCCGATCTGTTCCTGCAACTGATTATTGAAGTGCTGGCGAATAAAGGCCGCGCCGCTGTCGTCCTGCCGGACGGCACGCTATTTGGTGAAGGTGTGAAAACCAAAATCAAAAAGCTGCTGACCGAAGAGTGCAACCTGCACACCATCGTGCGCCTGCCAAACGGCGTGTTTAACCCGTACACCGGCATTAAAACCAATATTCTGTTCTTCACCAAAGGCCAGCCGACCAAAGAGATTTGGTTCTATGAGCATCCGTACCCAGCGGGCGTGAAGAACTACAGCAAAACCAAACCGATGAAGTTTGAGGAGTTCCAGGCGGAGATCGACTGGTGGGGCAGCGAAACCGATGGTTTTGCCAGCCGTGAAGAGAACAACCAGGCGTGGAAAGTGGGCATCGACGAAATCATTGCCCGCAACTTTAACCTCGACATCAAAAACCCGTACCAGGGCGAAACCATCAGCCACGACCCGGACGAACTGCTGGCGAAATTCCAGCAGCAGCAGGGCGAAATCAGCGAACTGCGCTATAAGTTACGCGACATCCTTGGTGCCGCGTTGGCAGGCAACAAGGGGGCAAACTGATGGCCGTTGAGAAATTGATAACCGACCATTTCGATACCTGGACTTCAGCCCTGCAAACCCGTTCCACCGCCGGACGCGGCAGCAACGGCAAAATCGACCTATACGGCATTAAGAAGCTGCGCGAGCTGATTCTGGAACTGGCGGTGCGCGGCAAACTGGTGCCGCAAGACCCGAATGATGAACCGGCGTCGGAGTTGTTAAAGCGTATTGCCGCTGAAAAAGCCGAACTGGTAAAGCAGGGGAAGATTAAAAAGCAGAAACCTTTGCCGGAAATTAGCGAGGATGAGAAGCCTTTTGAATTGCCGAAGGGATGGGAGTGGGTGCATCTTCCTGATATTTATTATTCAATTTCTGATTCATCTAATAAAATAAAGTCCTCAGAAATACTACCAGAGGGAAGATATCCAGTTATCGAGCAAAGCCAAGAGTTTATTTCTGGCTATTGCAATGATGAACATCTTTTAATAAAGATAGATAATCCTGTTGTTGTTTTTGGTGATCACACAAGAAATATTAAATTTATTGATTTTGACTTTGTTGTTGGCGCCGATGGGGTGAAAATTTTATCACCTGTACTAACGTGTGAGCGTTACTTTTTTTGGCAGTTGCGATCATTAAAATTAGAAGTAAGAGGGTATGCGAGACACTTCAAAGTCTTAAATAGCCAATTATTTGCATTGCCTCCCTTTGCAGAGCAGGAGCGAATAGTTGAAAAAATTTACTCTTTAATGTCCCTTTGCGATCAACTGGAACAGCAATCCCTGACCAGTCTGGATGCGCATTCTCAGCTTGTCGAAACTTTACTGGCAACGCTCACCGACAGCCAAAACGCAGAAGAACTCGCCGAAAGCTGGGCGCGAATCAGCCAGCATTTCGACACGCTATTTACCACAGAAGCGAGTATCGACGCCCTTAAACAAACCATTCTGCAACTGGCGGTGATGGGTAAACTGGTACCGCAAGACCCGAACGATGAACCCGCCGCTGAACTGTTAAAACGTATTGAGCAGGAAAAAACGCAACTGGTGAAAGAAGGCAAAATTAAAAAACAAAAACCTTTGCCGCCAGTTAGCGATGAAGAAAAGCCTTTTGAATTGCCGCAGGGTTGGGAGTGGTGTCGAATTGGTGATTATAGTTTGTCAACAGAGTATGGTATTTCCCATAAAACATTTAAAGCAACCCTAGGGGTGCCTGTTTTAAAAATGGGAGATATTCAAAACGGGGATGTTATTTTAGGTGGGCAACAAGTTGTAGATGCAGATATTGATGAATTACCATATTTATACTTGGAAAAGAGAGATGTACTGTACAACCGAACTAATAGCGCGGAGCTTGTTGGGAAGTCAGGGGTTTATTTAGGTGAAGATAATGTTTACACGTATGCCTCTTATTTGATTCGAATTAGAACTATTAAAGAGAAAAATATACCTGAATTTCTCAATTTAAATATGCAAGCACCATTTTTTAGACTTACTCAGATTAACCCACATGTTAAACAGCAATGTGGGCAAGCTAATGTTAATGGCACTATAATGAAAAATATGGTGATAGCCGTCGCTCCTATAAAAGAACAAGAGAGAGTAATTCAGAAAGTTGTAGAACTTTGTAATATTTGCGATCACCTCAAGTCCCGTCTGCAATCCGCCCAGCAGACGCAACTCCACCTCGCAGACGCACTGACCGAAAGCGCATTAAACTAAGCCACCTGGCGGGTGGCGTTCTCCGCTAACCCGCCAGCAAAACCTGACCTAACTGCGCAAAAAGCGTGGTGCCTGTAAATCCTCGACCAGTTCGTTCACCAGCTCAAACAACATTCCGATTAATGCACGGTTCACATCCGGCGTATGGGCGCGGCTTAATAGCGTCTGGGTCAGCGCGTGGCAGTACTGGCGTTGTATTTCTGAATCGCTATTCACCTGTATTTTCACTTCTTTTTCTACGGTCAGGCGTTCTACCAGATACGCGGGAAGAGGCTGCTCAAAGGCGGTTTTCATCACTTCCAGGCAGTGTGCGATTCGCCCACAAAGCGCTTGTTGTTCGGTTTCTGTCTGGCATTCGATGAGTTCGTCGGCAAGGGATTCGCAGACGTCGAGAAGCTGGAATAAATCCATACAGGCGGTGATCGGGGAAAGCAGGGCGTTGCTGTATTGAGGCTGTGAAATCGTTTGAGCTGACATCATGGCAATGATTTCCTACAGAGTAAGGGGTATCACCATCACCTGAGTTCCTACGCTCGGGTGGCGGCGCTGATGAGGGTAGGAAACCGACCTCTAAGGAATATCGGTCAGCCCGAAGGCTGCCCCACCAGCGCCACCGTTTATAAGGATAAAGGTGTGTTGGTGCCGCGACAACAAAAAAGACGTAAGCCTCTGATATTGCCTTAGAGAAAACCGGGTTCCTACGCCCGGCACCAGATTTTGCTGGTGCGCAGTAAGAATACGCCCGTGAGTTTGCAGCTGACAAGTTGAATTACAGCGCTTTCAGCGTTGCATTTTTGAACTGCGAGAGTGTTCGCAAAAGGTGAATTAAGAGTGGATGACAATGGTTGATGCGACCGGGTGTCAGGCCACTACCGGTCAAACGGATTTTGCTGGTTGGCGTGCTGTGAATTCCAGCGCCAAGCCAATGAGCGTCATATTTTGTACCGAAGGTTCCCCAGACGCTGCAATAAGCATTCCCTGGAATTTCAGTTTTTTAAATGGCCCGTTAATGATGAGCCTGGCGCGCAGAGCTGGCATAGATAAAGAGCTGATGGGGTAAATAATCCGGCCTTTGATGGCGATCGGTATTTTCCTCAGATCAATGCGTTGCAGGACGCCAACGGTCGTGTAGAGCACCGCCACCGGCGTGACGGAGATTAATGGCTGGGCTGACACACTGACAAAATCCAGCAACAGTTCAGGTCGCAGGTAGTGCAGGCCCGCATGAGGCACAGTCACGCCTGGGATTTCCGGCATGGGGAAAGTCTCCGGGAATAGCTGCAAATCATTCATGGATTTATCATCCGTTATGCCCTGTTCATCTGATAAGGGTAGACGACATTGATAACGATGCGCAGCCCCCACGACGATATAACCCATGCGCTGATTTAGCCGGTCGCATTAATCTCATTAAGTCATGGAAACTTCTGAATTATCAGTTACGAGCCGCGAATGATTCGATATTCATCGCACTGATGGAACGGAAGGGTCGAGCCCATTAAACAATAGTGGTAGTTTTATTATCCAACTTAGCTCGCTCATTATCAGGGAACATGATGACGCTATATCAGATAAAACCTGCTTTTCAGGCAATTTTACGCCCACTGATGTTTTGGCTACACAAACGCGGTGTCACCGCTAATCACGTTACCCTGGCCGCGATGGCGCTCTCCTTTATCACCGGCGCGGTGCTGATTATTTTCCCTTATCCGAAGTTATTCGTTCTCCTGCCCGTCGTCTTGTTTATTCGGATGGCACTCAATGCCCTGGACGGCATGTTGGCACGCGAATGTCATCAACAATCTCGCCTGGGCGCTATCCTCAATGAGTTGGGCGATGTGCTCTCCGACATTGCGCTTTATCTGCCTTTTATGCTGCTCCCCGAAAGCAACATGCTGCTGGTGCTGGTCATGTTGTTCTGTGCGGTGATGACAGAGTTTTGTGGCGTACTGGCGCAAACAATTAACGGTCTGCGCAGTTATGCCGGGCCGCTGGGGAAAAGTGACAGAGCGTTGGTGTTTGGCGCGTGGGGGCTGGTGCTGGCTATCTGGCCGCAGTGGGTGCAATGGAATAACGTCGTGTGGGGCATTGCTACCGTGTTGCTATTGTGGACGTTGGTGAACCGTTGTCTGAGTGCACTGCGTGAAGAGGCGGCGAAATGATGTTGTTGGAAAAATCCCTGGCGGTCATTTTTGCACTTCTGCTGGTGGCATCGGTGGTGAATGGTCTGCTGGTGTGGCTACGCCCCGGTAAAGACTGGCGCGAGCTGACGCTGCGCATCCGCACATGGTGGGTCATCATTGTGCTGTTTTCCCTGGCGATGTTAAGCCCGAACTGGCTGGCGCTGACCTTCTTCGCGCTGGTCAGCTTTATGGCGCTAAAAGAGTTTCTCACGCTGGTGCCTTCCCGCCATTCCGCCCGTATGCCTCTGTTGTGGATGTTTATTGCCATTCCGCTTAACTACTGGCTGATTGGTATCGGCTGGTACGGCATGTTTGTGGTGTTTATCCCGGTTTATGTCTTTTTATTTTTACCGGCGCGGATGGTGATGACTGGCGACACTCAGGGGTTCTTACGCACCGCGTCCCAGCTCCACTGGAGCCTGATGACGACGGTGTTTGCCTTCAGCCATGTCGCCTTTTTGCTCGTGCTGCCCGCGGATGGCCAACAGACTGGCGCTTTGCTGGTTCTGTTTTTGGTCGGCCTGACGGAGTTCAACGACATCGCGCAATACCTGTGGGGGAAATCGCTTGGGCGCATCAAAGTGACGCCGAAGGTCAGCCCTAACAAAACCCTTGCCGGGCTGGTGGGCGGGGTGGCGACAACGGCTTTGCTGGCCACGTTGCTGGGGCCAGTGCTCACGCCACTCAGTTGGCCGATGGCGCTGTTGGCGGGGTTGATTATTGGGATCACCGGATTTTGCGGTGATGTCGTGATGTCCGCCATCAAACGGGATATCGGCGTTAAAGACAGCGGCACGCTGTTGCCTGGTCACGGCGGCATTCTCGACAGGCTGGATTCGCTTATCTTTACCGCTCCGGTCTTTTTCCACTTCATTCGCTACTTCTGCTATTAACTTATGATGATACGAATTCTTCGCACGCTCTTTACGTTGTGCATCGTCTGGCCAGTGATCTGGCTCTGGCTGGGTCTGCGCGTCAGGCATCGTGAGCGGCTGCCGAAAAACGGCCCGGCGATTGTGGTGGCGAATCACAACAGTCATATGGATGTTTTTGCACTTCTCTCGCTCTTTCCCTTACGCCAACAGGCGAAGATTCATCCGGTCGCTGCTGCCGACTATTTTCTGCGTGATAAACGCATGGCGTGGTTTGCGCTCAACATTCTCAACATTATTCCCATCTCGCGTGAGGGCGGAAATACCAACCCGTTGGCGCAGTGTGAACAGGCGTTACGTGATGGCAAGACGTTAATCCTCTTTCCTGAAGGAACGCGTGGCGAGCCGGGAACACTGTCACCGTTGAAATCCGGGCTGTGGCATTTGAGTCAAAGCCTGCCGGAAGTCCCGATTATTCCGGTTTGGCTGCGCGGGACAGAGCAGGTGATGGCGAAAGGTAACCGTATTCCGCTGCCATTATTTATCGATGTCAGTATTGGTGACGCGTTGAGTTTTCATCCCGAGAAAAAAGTGTTTATGGACGAACTGAAGCAGCGCTTGCTGACTCTTCAGCAACAAACAACAGGAAATCACCCTCATGAGTAATATCCGCACGCCGGACGAGCGGCAGTTTTTGACCAGCGATCGCACTGAGTTATTTTATCGTCACTGGCCTGCCGTATCGCCAGGTGCAACACCGAAGGTGATTGTCCTGTTTCATCGCGGGCATGAACATTCCGGGCGTCTGCAACACATAGTGGATGAGCTGTCGATGCCGGATACCACGTTTTATGCCTGGGATGCTCGTGGTCATGGCCGCTCACCCGGTCAGCGCGGCTACAGCCCGTCGCTGGCCCGTTCGGTGCTGGATGTTGAAGAGTTCGTCCGCTTTGCGGCAGCGGATAGCCAGGCGTCAATGGAAGATGTGGTCGTGATTGCACAAAGCGTCGGCGCAGTCATGGCTGCGACCTGGGCCCATGATTACGCGCCACCCATTCGCGGGCTGGTGCTGGCATCTCCTGCGTTTAAGGTCAAATTGTATGTGCCGTTTGCCCGTTCGGGGCTGGCACTGATGCACCGTCTGCGCGGTCTTTTTTTCGTTAACTCGTATGTCAAAGGAAAGTACCTGACGCACGATCCGGAACGCGTCGCGAGCTTCAATCAGGACTCACTCATCACCCGGCCTATTGCGGTGAATATCCTGCTTGATCTCTACAAAACAGCGGAGCGGATTGTCAGCGACGCCAGCGCAATTACCTTGCCCACGCAGTTGCTGGTCTCCGGTGAAGATTACGTTGTACACCGTCAGCCACAGATTGATTTTTACCAGCGGTTGCGCAATCCACTGAAAGAGCTGCACGTGTTGCCGGGCTTCTATCACGATACGTTGGGGGAAAAAGAGAGACATCTGGCATTCGACAAGATCCGTGGGTTTATTGACACGCTTTATGCCATGCCGCCACAGCGTTTTGACTACAGTCATGAAGACCTCTGGAGCCCAGGCGCTGATACCTGGCGAATGTTAAGCGGGGGGCCGGAACCTTACTCGCTTGAAGATATTGCGTATCGTGGTTTGCGCTTTGGTATGAAGACGTTGGGCACGCAGTCGACAGGGGTACGTCTGGGATTTGATACTGGGTTTGATTCCGGTAGTACGCTGGATTATGTCTATCTTAATCAGCCTCAGGGCAGCAGCAAGCTGGGGCGTTTGATTGACAAAAACTACCTCAATAGCGTGGGGTGGAAGGGGATCCGCCAGCGAAAAATCCATCTGCAAATGCTGATTCAGCAGGCGGTTTCGCAGCTGATTGAGCAGGGCAAAGAGGTGCGCGTTGTTGATGTCGCCGCCGGACACGGGCGCTACGTGCTCGACGCGCTGGAAGGTAAAGAGGCGGTAAGCCATATTTTGCTGCGCGACTACAGCGAGTTAAACGTAGCGAAAGGACAAGAGATGATTGCCTCTCGCGCAATGGCAGAGTATGCACGTTTTGAACGTGGTGACGCTTTCAACCGTGAAGAACTGGCATCACTTGAGCCTCGTCCAACGCTGGGGATTGTTTCTGGTCTGTACGAACTGTTCCCGGAAAATACGCTGGTGCGTAACTCGCTTGCCGGGCTGGCTGACGCGATAGAGCCTGGCGGCATTCTGATCTACACCGGGCAACCCTGGCACCCGCAGTTAAAAACTATCGCCTGGTCACTCACCAGCCATAAAGATGGCAAAGGGTGGGTAATGCGCGTTCGTACTCAGGGAGAAATGGATGCGCTGGTGCGGGAGGCGGGGTTTGATAAATGCAACCAGTTGATTGATGAATGGGGCATTTTCACCGTTTCTATGGCGGTGCGCCGCAAATCATGACGAACCGACGTTCCCTTTATTTGCAGGGTTTGGGTTGGTTAATCCTGCTCGCTCCCTTTTTCTTTTTAACCTATGGGCAGGTTAATCACTTTACAGCCGGACGCGAAAACATTGGCAGCCTGGTGTTGAGTTGGGAGCGGTACATTCCGTTTGTGCCGCTGACTATCCTCCCGTACTGGAGCCTGGATTTGCTGTACGGTCTGTCGCTGTTTATCTGCACATCGCTAAACGAACAGCGACGGCTGGTCTGCCGGCTTGTCCTGGCGTCACTCGTCGCCTGCGGCGGTTTTTTGCTATTTCCCATGCAGTTTACCTTTACCAGACCAGAGGTAACCGGCCTGGCTGGCTGGTTATTTGGGCAGCTTGAACAATTTGACCTGCCGTACAACCAGTCGCCTTCGTTACATATTATTCTGTGTTGGCTGCTGTGGCGGCATTTCAATCGTCATCTAAAGGGAGCCTGGCAGAAGCTAAACAGCGGCTGGTTCTTGCTGATTGCCGCTTCTGTTCTGACGACCTGGCAGCATCACTTTATTGATGTGATAACTGGTCTGGGCGTCGGGATGGTGATCGACTGGTTGATCCCGGAACAGGGAAAATGGGGTTGGCGAGTCGCTGATGGGAAACGTAAAACGTTGGCAATCCGCTATCTGTGCGGTGCGTTAGTCTGCCTGGCTGGAACCTTTCTGACCACCTGGCTGTGGTGGCCAACACTGGCACTGACGATTGTGGCACTTGCCTACGGTATTCTTGGTGCGCAAGCCCTTCAAAAAGATGGAAAAGGGCGACTGACGCCAGCGGTGTGGTGGCTGCTGCTCCCCTGGCGCATCGGGATGATGCTCTCTATGCGGCTTTATACTCGTCATCTCCCGGCGATGAGCCCCGTGATTGATGGCGTGTTTTTAGGTGTGTATCCGCGCACGCCACCCGAACAGCGTGCAGTGTTGGATCTGACCAGTGAGTTTCCCCGCTCCCGCGTGCTTCAGAGCGTAACTTATCAATGCGTGCCAATGCTGGACCTGGTAAAACCTGACGAAGCGGCGCTGGCACAGGCGGTAGAGAAACTGGAGCGCTTACGCACGACGCAGGGGAGTGTACTTATTCACTGTGCGTTGGGGCTTTCACGCAGTGCGCTGGTTGCAGCCGCCTGGTTGTTACAGCGTTATCCGAAACTGGCTTGCGCTGATGCCGTTGAGCAAGTGCGTAAAGCTCGCCCGCAGGTCGTTTTCACCTCAGAACAGTTGGAGTTGCTGGAAAAATGGAAGACAACAATAACGATGCCGTAAATACAGGCGCGCTACAGTCGCTCCTGGTGCAACAAACGCTGGATAGCTGGCGTTTCTTTCTGTTGTTTTCCGTTCCGCCAATGGTATGGGCTTTCTTTAAGGCACCATCGGACCTGACTCGCGTCGTTATCGTGTTGTTGTGCGGCATAGTCTGGTTTGGTTGCTGGCGTCTTTGGCTGGATACGCGATATTTTCGCGTGGTAAACGAAGAAAATAACCTTCAAGCGGGAGAAGCGTTGAGCTTTATCTGGCAGCGCGAAAAGTTAAAAACGTTCTCCCTTGCCGAGCGCCAGCAGGGTGCATTGAAACAGTGTCGACGCACAATGTGGGTCGCTGGTGCGCTATGGGTCGTCTGGCTGATGGCGTTGATATGACGTTTTATACAGCAGAAGCTCCGGCGGGGAATCGGCCAGCATGATACTCAAAGAGAGCAATTTTTTCAGAAGCTGAAAAATACGGCTTCACGGTAATCGACTATAGAGGGATAAGTCATGGTGTTAAAAAAACGAAATTTGATTGCATTGGGATTAATATCCACAATGATTTCTGACATTTCATTCGCTGCATCAAATGAAGAACAACTCGATGAGACAAAAATCAACAATATTATTCAGGGGTTTTTAGTTGATTTAAATAATGTTCCGAGTAATGCCTGTATTACTCTTCCTGGTTTTGGCCATAAACTACCGGCATATGTCAAAACATCTGTTCTTCAAACCGCCGGAGGAGAGATGAGAAAAGATATTGACTCTCTGATAAAAAATAAATTAATGACCGTCAAAATTAATGCGAAAAAAGGTTCGTTGTATCCTGAAGATCCTGATTATATAAAAGGAGAAGAATTCCCACTGAGTTATATTGAGCTAACGCCAGAGGGTGAAAAATTTCTCCGTCATGATAAGAGTAAACCGATTATCTCTAAATCAGGCAACAAAATTGTTTTCCTGACAAATAGTTTCTGCGCATATGTTTTATATGGCGGCATGGAAAAATTCACAAAACCCACGAAAAATCCATTTGATAACAATCCTCATAAAGTTTCGTGGGTGAATTTTTTATGGAAACCCGATCTGAGCAAAACCCCGTGGCTTGCCGATGAAGTGCTTATGGATGCACTCCCGTATTACCCTGAAGATTATCCAAAACATAATAGCAAAAAGGAAAACTGGGCCAGGATAGGTATGATGCTTGAACAAAGTGATGACGGTGTATGGGGAGCAGGAGAGAAACCTTACACGCTCAGGTGGTAATTTATCTGGCCTCGCAAGCTATGCAGGCTGAGTAACGGCGATTAACGTGATGTAAGAGATAAAAAAGCGGCCATTCGGTTTCGAAGGCCGCTTTTTTTGTGCATGCCGATCGCTACTTGCTGGGTGTTGCTGGCGTTGTAACTGGAGTCTGCGTGGCAAGCGGGAGCCCGTCACACGGACCTTTGCTTCTCTCTACGCTGCCGTCTTTAGCGTAGCGCCGCCAGCAGTATTTATCGGCACCGGTAAAGAAGCTTTCGTCGAGAAGACGGCCATTGGAGTAGGATTTTTCATAGCCCACGGTCTGGCTGGGCGAGCGGATCAGCACGGCAAAAGTGCGTCCTTTTTCGGTACGGGTATCCGGGCTTTCCTGTTTGGTTATCGAGACGGTGCGATAACTCCACATATAGCGATAGTTGAAAAAGACGTTACTTCCCGCATAACGCTGCTCTGATGCGAGCGCGCCGTCTGCGCCATAGCTGATCTCATTGATGTCCCAATTACTGTCTTTCCACGTGATGCGCTTCAGACGTCCGTTAGGGTGAAAATAAAATTGTGAACCACAAGCAGCACCCGCATTGCTCCACCGATAGGGCCTACCCGCATAGGTTTCATCAGGTTTCTGACAGGCTTGCTCGATGGCGCGCAGGCTGTCGGTGCTGCTATCAAAACCGTAACTCACGCCAGTGACCCGGTTGTCCCATTGGGGCAACACTTGAATTAAGCGGTTGTCGTCCTGTTGGGTGCCGGTTGAATACAGAGTTCTTACCCCTTGCTCTTTGCCGTTGACATACGGCGTGACGCTGTTCAATTGGCCGCTTTTAGTGAAACCGTAGGCGTTGCCGACTTTGGTTTCACCGGTTTGGAAATACAGGCGGGTGAGGCGACCATTTTCGGCGTATTCACGCTGTTCACCGGATAAGAGACTGAATGCTCGCGGCTTTCCAGCGGGAGTACAGCGTTCACGATCTTGTGGATCACAATCAGCTTTCGGATTTTTCGGCGCGATCTGCTTCCAGTTTTTCAACTGCGACAACGGGCCGGTTTTGACTTTGCCGTCATAGAAGAAAAACTGCTCGCCGTTTGGCTGGTCCTGCACGTAGCGCGTTATTTCGGCTAATTGCCCGGAAGGGTAGAAGCGCCGCTCTTCGCCTTCCAGCAGGCCTTGCTGGTAAGTGCTTTGGCGGATCAGGACATTGTCAGCGTTATAACTTTTTTGTACGCCGTGCAGCACGCCATCCAGATATTCCGATTCCTCGCGTTTGTCACCATGAGTCTCTGCCCAGTGGCCCGCTTTCTTCCCGTCACGATATTCGCCTTTGTAGAGCAAACTCAGCGGATTGGGCTGGGTTGTGGTGCTGGCCGACAGCTCATAGCGCTCGGTCGGGCCATTGAGCTGACCATTGCGGTAGTTTTCCCACGCCAGCACGACGGGGGGTTGGCTGTCTGTGGACAGCAGCCATAAACCTTCCTTGAGATTATCTTTGTACTGGCCGCGCCAGTCGCTGTTGCTGGGGACATCCCATTCGCTCCACATGCCCTGGCGTTGGTCATCGACATAGTCGCCGCTTTCTTGCACGGCACTATTCTCGGTATTGATAAATTCCCAATGTCCTTGCCGTTTTCCCTGTGCGTAGTTGCCGCGAATTTGTGGGAGGGCATAGCAGTTATTGACGCTGAATTGCATCCAGGGGCCGTCATAGTCGGGTTTGGGGGACGCTTCCGGTGCGCTTTCAAAAATGACTGGCGCTTTATCGGCGCGCATATAGGCCACTTTCCATGTGCCAAAAACCAATTCTTCATCCTGGCACATGTCGATACGGGCCAGAATTTGGGTCAAGACATACGTCAGGACCTGTCCATCGGCGGTGGTTACCGATCGCGTCAGTTCAGGATAGCGGGTGATCGCAAACAAAGCTGAAGCCGCATTCTTGACGGTGTTTCCTTGTTCATCGGCATAGCCAACCGGCTGTGCCGGGCTGGCAAGTTGACCGCGCAGCAGCGCCTGGATTTCTGGTGGGCTATCGGCAGGTAAGTCGTAAGAGATGCGATAGTCTTGCGGTTGCAAGGCGCGTAAAGCTTTGCGACTGGACGCCACGGTAAAAGGCTTGAGTGCGGGCGCAATGGTATCCAGCTTTGCCTGCATGGCGGCGAGCGGGGAATAACTCCCCCCGGAGGCGGCATAAGCGCGCAGATGCTGGCCTTGTTTATCTTCATACATCACCACTACTTCATCGCGATTTCCGCCGTCGAGATCCTGGAAAAAGACCGCGACGATGCGGGCATCAGTAAAACTATCGATAACGTCATGATAGGTCTGGCTGTCATCCTGATAATCGGGGCGGCTGAACAGGGCGTAGGTCGTCTCGCCCTGTTGATAAAAGCCCAGCACAGAACGTTCTTCGCTATCTGGCAGCGTCAACGGGCCATGTACCGGTTTGCTTTGCAGCAAAGCTTCGCCAGAGGGTGCAGCGGGTGCGGATGAAGCGCCATTTTCCACCGCCTCAATCGAGCCAGTTTCTTGCGTTGCCAGTGCTGGCCAGGGCAGTACGGTGCTTAACAGCCCACCTAATAGCAATATCGAACCACGCCGGAAGCGGCGGGATAATCGGTTACCAGTCATACTTTTCCCTGCTTTGAAAAAGCGTCTGCGCGAAGTAAGTTGATTGGACGGCATATTACTGAGCCTGAGGCGGTAACAGCGTAATGGTGCTGTTGATAGTGCTGATAGCAATCTTTGCATCAGAACTGCCGCGTTGCAGAGTCAGAGTTTTGTCGGGTAAAGGCAGATGGCCAGGCTTGGCTTGCTCGGAAGTCAGCTGGTTGACGATGTTGCCACCTGCGCCCCCATTCACCTGTACGCTACCGGCAAAGTCTGGTGCGACTTGCACGGACAGCGCGGCACTGACGGTCTGAATTTCACCTTGCTGTACGCTGGCTGGGAGCCGGATCGTCGCCTGGCCGGATTGCAGATTGTCGCTAAAGCGCGTGGCTTGGGTGGCCTGGATTTTTTGCGTGCCGTCAATCTGCTCGATGCTGATGTCTTTGGCCTGGCTATTGGCGGTCAACTGGCCGCGGATAACCTGATAAAACACAGTGCCCTGACTGGCGGTATCATTTAGCACCCCGACGGCCTGTTGCAGGCGCAAGGTGCCGCTGAGATTGCTGGTATGCAAGCTGCCTAGCTGATTGTAGAGATGGATAATGCCCTGCAAATCACTGGCGGTTATCTTGCCTGTCAAGGTACTGGCTGACAGAGTGCCGGAGAAGTGCTGGAGGTCCAGATCCACTTGTTTACCACGGATATTCAGCACGTCCTGATAATGTCTGGGGACGGCGAGAGTGGCTTGTACGCCGCTGACCTGCATCAGATCCAGCGACGGTGGCGCCGGTAAAATTACGCGCTGGTGTTTGCCATCTGCCTGTACTCGCACCTCGCGGACCGGTGCTGGCAGCTCTGCCAGTTGGCGTGCTTGATCATTTTCCGGGCGCGTCAGATCCAGTGCGTTGATCGTCAGGGTGACGGTCGGTTTATCGTCGTCACGTCCAATCACGCTCAGGCGGCCTTTTTCCAGCTCAACAGTCAGTTGAGTGCCCGCTGGCCAGTTAATCTCCTGGCTGGCAGGAAGCGCGGGGGCGGGCGATTCTGCGCTCCACGCTGGCGCGCAGCTCATGGCCAGGGTGATGCTGAGCCATACGGTGAGAACGGGAAGGGACAAACGAAGCAGGAAAGGCGAACGGCGTGATCGACGGCCGACGAAAGATGGCAACATCATGATTATCCTTAACTGATACTGCGGCACTCACCTTCCTTTACAACAGAACGCTTCAACAGTGCTGTCTCTGTGAATGCCTAATGTTTAATTATACAAATTATCAATTTCATCCTGAAGAACAATGGGGCGATAACGTGATGATTAACCGCAAAAAAAATCCCATTTTATCGCCATGCATTCATTTCCCCCCGTATAGAGCAGGCAGAATCATTTTACTTTGGTCATCCCTTGGGCAAAATGGGTCTGGTGAGCAGAGTATTTAAAATTTAAGCTCTTTCAACGACACAGAAAGTGTTCTCGGAGTCACTACCCATAAGGGAATATCAGTATGCTTAGCTTTAATCGAGTATTTACATTCGTGACGTTATTGGCATTACCTGCGTCGGTGATGGCAATTGATTGTTCAAAAGCGACATTGAAAGATGACACCGCAATATGTGCCAGCCCGTATTTGATGCAGCTTGATGCAGTTTTAAATAAAAGCTATGCCTTAGCTCGAAAGCACTCAGATAAAGAACTATTAAAAAATCAGCAGCTAAGTTGGTTAAAAGAGCGCCAACTGTGTAGTGATGATCTTTCCTGTCTCGGCAATAGCTATATATCGCGGATCAGCAAATTGGCATCAGTGGATAATATTTCAGTGATCCATACCGCATCAAAGCAATGGGATTTTGTACTTTCAGTTTCCGGCTGTAATCAGGACACATCATATCCAACCTGCGAAGGGCCTGGAATGTTAGATATTTTTACCAAAGATACCGGAAAGCTGGTGCAGCATTTGCAGCCTCAAAATATTTTTATTGAGCTCAATAGCAAAGGGAAAGCCACGGCAAATTTGGTTGAGATGTATGGCGACAATAACAGTGGCCTGGTTGTTGATGACATTAACTTTGATGGCTTCGATGACATCGCCCTGCGAACGGGCAATGAAGGAGCTTACGGTGGTCCTTCTTATGAAGTGTTACTTTACAAACCGAAGTCCAAAAATTTTGTTAAGAATGATGCATTAACTCAGCTCGGTAGCGAAAATCTGGGGTTGTTTGATATTGATCCTCAGTCTCGAACCCTGACAACATCAACCAAAAGCGGGTGTTGCTGGCACCAATCTAAAGTATGGAAAATTAACAATGATCAGCCTGTACTCATTGAGGAAATCACTGAAGCCGCAGGAAGCGGTAATAATCAAAACACGATGATGATCACAACGCGTAAATGGGTCAATGGACAATGGCAAACAACGGAAAAGAAAGCTGAAACATCGGAATAAATAAGATGGGGTGAGCGGGTACAGCCAACGCATAAGCAGCTTGAAATATGACGGGTATATATTAATTTACAGGTGATTTCATGGGTTATATTTCAGGGAAATTTCAACGTGCGTATCAACGAGAATACGAAAAAGAAGCTGAGAAAAATGCCTTGATATGGATGAGTACGAAGGACTATTTAGCTGAATGCCTGGATATTCATGAACATCACCACAATGAGTGTTCACTTCAGGAGCAAGTGAGCTCATGGCTTTTTATGCTTAGAATGAAGCGTGTACCGGATATCCTGGGATACAAGACAGCTATATTGTCAAACAATATGGAAGTACTCCATTCAGCTTTGCTTCAGTCTGCCATGATTAAGCATGTGACGCTGGGGGTGGATTCAGGATGCGATCACTGCATGAATATATGGGTAACTCTGGATATTCTTGCTGCAGGTATGTTTACCCGCGTACCACTTCTTTTACCTGAAAAGCTTGGCATGAGTGACAATGGCCATCCTGTCACAATAACGATAACTAATTTAGTCATGGCTTTATGGTACAAACGTACTGACTTTGAAGTTGATGCCAGGAAAAAAGCGGAAGCGCTACTTGCGACTAAACAAGCCCCTGGCGATCTTTTGATCATTCGTTATCTCATCGCACTCCTTGATGGCAATGTTGCAGACGCTGGGATTCAACTCGATTTATATTGTAAAAATGTACCGCGGGTGAGGGAGTTCGGGGTTACTAAGCTCAATAAAATGTTCTGGCCACATGCGCATGGGTTATACAACCTTGCAGTTGCTGTGTGGGGCAGCGAAAAAGCCAGCGCTATTCCAAAACCAGAGTCAGATTGTTTCTTTAACGACCTGTCGGAATGGCAAATTAAACATAATTATCGCCATGGGCAGCTATTTTTTGAATACCCGATGCCAATTGATATTATTAATACCATTATCTCTGCCACTCCTCCGGAATGTACTTTGCATCAACCCTACCTGAATAAAGATAAAAAATATAAAGAAAAGAGATATCTGCATGCAGAACATTTTGAACAACAGATGACAAAGATAGTTTTGGAGGCGCTGATCCTACCCGCGAATAGTGGACACGCATCAAGTGATGGGGGCGGTTAGATTAATCACCCCCGTTAGCTCAATGAGGTGTATCTTGTACTTTTTTGATTAACGTTAGATCGTTTTTTTTCTTATCTAACACATAATAGTTATAAAATTTCTTATCAGAAGAGTCGCTTGTTTCATATGTGACAAGAAGATCGCTTCCTTTGTTTATATAAAGAATTTCTTCACCTATAGGTTTTGGCGTTTCGCTATCACCGGCGTCATAAGCCATAAATGAGCTAGAGAGTGCCAGGCCAGTTCGCTTGTTGATAAATGCGATAACATGGCAACCAGAACCTCCACATCCCCATTCTGCCTGGGCATATTCTCCGGCAAAAACGATATCGCCCTGGATGGCTTGCTTGAAACGAGTACGAAATGAGTTCGTGAACTCATCGGTAATATCAATATGCTCAGAGGGTTTACCCGTATAAATATGACCAGCAGGGTAATCCTTTCCTTTTGGCAATGAGTCAAAAGCAAACGAATTCTGAATTGATAAAAATATCATGCAGCATGACACGATGAAAAAAATAGATGAGCGGCGTGTTGAGCTGTTTTTTGGCATTTTCCTTTCCAATGTATAAATGCATTCCTATCTCTATGATTATTCTTTTTCTATACGGGTTCAATGGAATGATTTAGTTCTGGTTCCAGAAAGGTGATCTTCTTCACCAATAGTGGAGAGGCGACTCAATGAGTAAACTCTCAAGTAAGTGGCGGTTCACATGGAAAACCAGCATCAATCGATAATAGCCACGTAAGCAACACACGCCTGAATTCTGTCAGGAGATCCTGAGGCATGCCTTCATCGAACAGGGTTTTATTTACCTGACTAGCCTTCAGGAGAGGTAAATTCGGTGGCCTCTGCAGGAATTGTGTTTCATTTTAATACATTGATTTAAAAGGGGATGCAGGTGGTATTGTGTTTGAAGGGATACTTTGAGGAATGCACTCCATATGTGAGCTGATAACGGGATTCAATCGTCACCAACTATTTTCCACCCTTACGTTTATCTGAGCATTATAAGGACCGTTCCAGCACTAGCCTTAGGACGAAAACAGAAATCAGGCCTATAACTGCAGGTAGTGCGAGATTTATTGGTTCAGCAGACAGCCACAAGTTTTGAAATCCACCAGGATGCAGTATAAAAACATAATCATACAGTTCGCTTCGGTATGGATCGTGACCAGCGAGCATTGCGACCAAAAAGGTTATTGAACCTGCCACATATGCTAACAACTGCTTTTGTTCTTGAGGTCGACTCGATCGCACTGCAGGTTGAACAAGTTTTATGGCAATAGTAGTTATTAATACGGAAGCTAAAATCCACCAACTATGAATGCCATCTAAAACTTTTTTAGCTAACCCATGCGCAACAATCTCAAGGTCTCCTCCTAGGTCAGACCACAAAATTGGATCTATAGTAAAACCTCTGTCGTTTGCGATAGCTATCGAATAATGAGTTAGCAAATAGCCAAATTCATACATGTTGAACTTGGTTGAACCAAGGGCACAACATACGGCTGTGGCAAGTATGGCACTACGCTTCCAACTGACAGTTTGACTGAAACTCATCAAAACTAGCATGGTAAGAGTGATTCCATATAGGACTGCGACCAAGAGCACAATGATTATGTGATCAATCGAACCATTGAGAAGTAAGGGGGTTATTGGATTAATCGGTAGAAGAAGCGCGAGTATAACTGAGTAAGCAAAGTAGCGTAGTTTCGGAGTAAAAAGACGGTCAGGTGTCCGGATCAATGTAAGTCGTTCACTTTCTGAAAGATGCGTCATGTCTGGTGAGAAAAACGAACGACTTAGGTCTGCCACAGTCGAGTGATGAAGGGTTTTATCAGACTCAAGCTGCTTGGTAAAGCTATCTAGTCCGGTAGTCCACAATGCGGCACTTAAGTCAGCTCGAACCTCCATCATTGCCACAATGAAACTCGCATAGCGCCGAAGGAACAAATCCAACAGGGTTAACAGAAGGAAGCACAGAATAGCGATCGCAATAATCGCAAATTCGAGCCTAGCGACCGGCCACATCTCTTCCCCAATAAGTAACATCTTAATAATTATCAAGAAAAGTAATACCACTGTGGCACAAATAGTGAACACCTTGCTGAATCTTAGGATCGAACGAATTCCGTGCAGTAAAAAAGATAAGCGTCTGAAAGTGCGCCAATCGTTGTATACGACGTGGCCCATCTCATGTGCCAGGATCAACTCTGCAGTGAGATCTTGTTTATTCACACGATCCCAAAGTGCGCTGCTAACGTAAATATGGTCAACCCCATCTTTGAAGCTAGCTTGCGCCTCGACCTGAAAACCACTATACCAGTCAACTTCCGGTGCAGGCTTGGCATGGTTCGGTGTTAAGAGCCATATTTTAGTGATTGTGTCGCGAAGCACTTGGCCCGCAGCACCCTTGGGCTGACGGAGTCGACCAGCTAGTTCAGAATTCTCTTTCCTATTGAGGTAAATGAACTCTCGATAGCTACAAGTGAAACGTGCCAGGAGAATGATTGCACTGAAAAACATTAGCGCACCAAAGCTCGTCTGGGTAAGCGATAAGGTATTGATAAAGATAAATATGTCTCCAGCGAGCTGAATGACCACAAACGTAGCAAACGAGATCACTACCGCTGGTAGAATTAAGGCAATTAGGGGCGTGAAGATAGCCGCGAATACCAGTAGATGTGCCCAGATCTCAATACTGGAGTTCAGCAGAAGTGCTTCTTTATCGTTTGAGATTCTTCCCATGACTTTCACTTCTCCACTTGAGCATCAATGGCTGCTTTCATTTCAGGGGAGCGAACAGCGATCACGAGTGCCTCTACTTGCTCGGGAGATAAGCCGTGCCGACTCCCGGCGACCCTTAGCAGCCTGTCGAAATCAATCTCGGCTTGGCTTCGTTCCTCCCCAGTCCAGAGCCAATTGACGAGCTTAGCCACTTGGGCATAGGTTAATTCAGCGAGCTGGGCACCTGCTTTTTCGCTTATCTTTTTCAAATATGCCGCCCAAAGGCCCTTGGAGGCCTCTATGAGCACTGGAATGAGTAAAGAGCCGACGATTTCCATACCGAAGTCTCCAGCTTTTTTCTTTTTTGTCAGCAAAGAGCGTTCAATTTGACTGTCTAGGTCACCATCGCTGTCCAGTCGATTTAGCATATCTTCAACAACGTCTGACTGAACCGTTTCCCCGCTTGCAGAAAGCGTTGCGGAGGCCAGGATTCCAACAAAGAGGTCATGTGTAGTTGCCATTTTCCTCTCCTACTAAAAATAGAGTTTAATTGAGTTATTTGCAGCCGTTCGCACACGACTGCATTCGATCAGATGCACGCTTAAAGCAGCTTTCTTGTGAGATGCTTGGCAGAGTGTTGCAGAATTGGTTGTCGCGTTCGAATTCCTCTGCACAGGTTTGGCAATCTGCATGGACTGGAAAACTGATCACGATAATTGACATGAAGGCGGCTATGCTACGAATCAGGTACATGTTGATCTCCTACTTTTGTGATGGTTCTTGTGCGTGCGGGCGTGCGCAGCTTTTATTGGATATTACTTAATGCAGATAATTCATGATCAACTTGATTCCATAATAATACCTACGTGCTACTCACTTATATATTATTTATTTAGAGTTGGAATCGGTGAAAATAATTAATAATAAAAATGATGTATGATATTATTTTGAAGTGTTTTTATGAGTCTAAGTTAAAGTGCGTTTATGCTTAAGTATTGTATGAATTAAATACCTATTTGCATTATGGCTATGATAGTTGGCAGTGATGAATATAATTTATTGTTTGTATGCTAACCATATTTATTAGAGTAGCGTAAATGAAGATGCTTTCAAGCTCGTGCTCTCTTTTTAGGAAAAAAATGACTTTTGGGTGAAAGTTACATTTATTGATAGTACTTAAAGGCTATGGATTATACGTTCATAAATGGTAGTACTTAGAGGTGGTTGGGAATGAATCTTCTTTGTTGAATTGCTAAAACCCCTTGGTTTTAATATGGTTTCTTATGCAAGCACATCGACGTTATTCCCTTAAGTACCCAACGAAAACTGTCGTAACTTGTTTGCTCGGCGAGAGCGAAATCGCCAGAATTTTGAGCCATTACGTTTACGACCATTAATAGGCCGGAGCGTCAGTAGTGATTAGTAACGGTTGGATTACATTTTTAATCTGTATGTTGGCCAATGTTACGAGTAACTATCCTGTATTTCTCAAAATGTTGACTATCTTTTAATGATTGACCAGTATTTAAATAATTTATGTCCATTGTTCGTGGGTAGAATCAAAGACGCTAAATCTGTATTACCCTGCATTTCTTGAGAGGAAGAAAAAATGGCGATGAGAATACTTTCTATCGATGGTGGTGGGATCAGAGGCATCCTTCCTGGTATGATATTAGTCGAGCTGGAGAAAAAGTTACAAATAATATCTAGAGATTCAGAAGCAAGGATCGCTGATTATTTCGATTTGGTTGCCGGCACTAGTACTGGCGCCATTCTTTGTTCCGCCTATGTTTGTCCTGACGCAAAAAGAAAGCCAAAATTCTCTGCTCAGGAAGCCGTTAATTTCTATCTTAATGATGGTGATGATATTTTTGATGTTAGCGTCTGGAAAAAAATCGGTTCATTAAGAGGCGCAACTGATGAAAAATATTCAGCAAAAGAGTTGGAAATAGTATTAAAAGCGGCATTTGGTGAAATAAAACTTAGTGAATTATTAAGACCGACCTGCTTTGTTGCTTATGACGTAAGCAGTCGTCTTCCTGTTATCTTCAAACAACACTCGGCAGTAGCGAGTCATCGGGATTTTCTGGTCAGGGATGTTTTACGTGGCACTTCTGCAGCCCCTACGTACTTCGAGACGGCGCGAATTTACTCATTACCTCCTTTATCAGAAAAATTTGTCCTAGTTGATGGCGGTGTGGTGGCAAACGACCCTGCGCTCTGTGCCTACTCTGAAGCCATTAAATTCAGTAATGTTGCTGGCATCAAAGATATGATTATTGTCTCGCTTGGTACCGGCAAAAAATTACAGGGTTATTCCTATTCCGAAGTGAAGGATTGGGGACCTTTTGGCTGGGCAAAACCTGCCATCGATATTGCTCTCGAGGGTGGGCCACAGATGTCTGCGTACTACTTGCAACAAATTGCTTCAACGGTAAAAAATTCTAAATACTACAGAATTCAGCCCGAATTATATGGTGCCGATCCAGCGTTGGATAACGCATCACGAGAGAATTTAGAACTACTTCGTAATGCAGGGCTACAAAATGCAGCTGCATTCGATGAAAAATTAACTGAAATTGCCAATTTGCTAGTCAGTAGTGGTGGGGATTTTAAGTTTAAGGATAAGAGCTGATTTGTTGAATAAATCGGATTTGGGGCAGGCATCCCTGGAACGGACTACGTTTCTCAGGCAATACAGGCACTGCCTGGTATGCCTGCCTTCGTCATTTTATTCAGTGCTCGCACCATGGACCAAAGTCTGTAACCTGATCATTGTACTCACGTAGCGTCAGTAGTGTTTATGGGGGCTATTCTCTGGAAATGGTTGGATACCCGAGCTTGCGCAAGAGATAGCCCAGGCTATCATCCAAGAGAGAGCTTTTGGTTCCTGCTATCGCGTGAGTATCTGTATCGCCCCAGCTTTGAGCCATTAGGTTTGATCAGCACCATCAGCCCAAACCTTCAGACATTACGTACTCTTTGTCTTTGGGCGGAGCGTTCTTAATTTCGATATTGGTTAAGGCCATGTGTCCCTCGTGAAGTTCCAACAGCGCGAGAGCACTTTAGATCGTGGCTTAAGGTGCTTTTTGTTGTAATTGACTTGAATTGAAAAGTGGCTTTAAGCCTTGTTTGGTGCGGGTTTTGTGGGGTTTAATGGAAGGAGTTAAAAGTGGTCATGGTGTCCCCTGCAGGAATCGAACCTGCAACTAGCCCTTAGGAGGGGCTTGTTATATCCATTTAACTAAGAGGACGAAGCGGCACGAGTATAGCGTTATTTGACAGGCAGGTTAAGCACGTAGCCGTCTGACTGCTTAAAGTATCGCCATCATCTACATTTTTCTGACGCCTTTCAGCCTCAAGAACGTTGGTTTTGGCCGTGACCTCTTTTTCGTTGCTAATATTTGGAAATGTAATTTCCATATTTCATTGGTTTAGTGAATGAGTGTTTTTCTTTCCTGGCGATTTGATAAAAGAATTGTGGATTATTTTCTCGTGCGTATGATCCGATAATGTACGTCACTCTTTTAACAATAGGGAATTAATAATGCCAGGGACAATAGCATTTGTTTTTCTTTCTTTAATTACGCTCTTTACAAGTACTGTTTCCGCAGCGTGTCTTGATTATGAGAAAAATGTCAAACTCAGTGGTTATTTAGAAGTCAGTGTGTTTTTCGGTGCTCCAGGTTTTGGTGAGGATCCTAAAACCGACAGAAGAGAGATTAAGAATATCCTGTTTCTCGATGAACCAGTCTGTGCCAATAGAAGTGATAATGGCGATGCGGAGAAAGAACAAATTGAAGTCACGTTAGAAACGGATGAATCACCTGGGGCACCCAATTTAGACCAATATGTCGGGAAGCATATTACCGTCGTCGGCAAACTTACCCATGCACTAACGGGTCATGATCATACCTCTTTGATTTTAGAGTCAGTGCAACTGTCTGATACGGATTCGGAAGCCAGGGCGCGAATTGAACGAAAGCCGGTGCTTGATGCTGTTCGCCAGGTCGCTGTGGAATTAGCGGGGCAAACTGTACGGATCAAAGTCTCACGCCTTAATGTCAGCGATGACTGGGCGGTTTTGATGGGGGAACTTGTTGCGCCCGAAGGGAGTACACTCGACTGGTCATTAGCGAAGGATTGCAACGAAGATTTAGATAAAATGCTCTGGTCGGTGCTGAATAAATCGACCGGGCAGTGGAAAATTAAAGAAATAAACATCTGCGCCTCTGAACCACCTTACTGGTACCTTAAAGATTCCGAGTTGACGATGCCTTGTGGTGTCTATAAAGGTCTGGATTCCATGACGGAAGGGGCTCAATTTGCCGATTTGGCTCAGCGATGTGAAGAGGTAAAAGCATCCGGGGTCGCAAAGGGAGATCATGTAAAAATAAATCAGGTTGAGGCCATCCCCCCGTTCACTGACCAGCAAAAACGCATGATGCTAATACAGTTTCAGCACTTTCAGAAAGCGGTAAAAGATAAGGATGTCGCGACCATAAAATCATTTATCATATTTCCAGCAGTATGGGATGTTTTCTATTTCTGGCCTGAAGGAAAAGCTAATCCCCCAGGGGAACTGACGGTGGAACTTTTTGATAAATATTCAAAAGCTATTGTTGAGGATATGAGTCTATTAAGTGGTATTAAACTGGATCCTGATAAAATGACTATGACAGAGTTTCGGGTTAACGCGTTAGCACCGGAAGAGCAAAGTCGAAAGTATATTTCAGCGGGTGATGTGGGTAATGAAAATATTTATTATTACCTTGAAAAAGGAGATAAGCATTTTGTTAATGGAACCTGTGATGATATCAGTAATGTGGAAATCTCTGATACTGGTCTGATTGCCTACGCAGGCAGCGGATCAAATCATCAGCTACCGGGTTTATCTGAATTGTGCGAGCACCAGGCCATTTTCGATTTCGAATTCATTGATGGCAAATTGCGGCTGAAAGACCGCACATTTGCGGGATAACCGAAATAAAATCGGATCCTGTTAAGTTTGTCGCTATATGAAATGTAAATAGTTAGCGCTTTTTAGCCTCTTCATTTTCCTTTGGTTGCTTCGTTTTCGCCTTTGCTTCGGCTTTTTTCTTATTGCTCATATCGTTACGGATTTGCGCGTGGCTGATTAACGCAAAGATAAACGTCCCGCCGCAAATGTTGCCTGCAAGCGTGGGCAGGGCGAACGGCCAGAAGAAATCGCTCCAGTGGAGTGTACCGTTAAAGACCAGGTAGAGGATTTCAACGGAGCCGACCACGATATGGGTTAAATCCCCCAGCGCGACCAGCCACGTCATGATGATAATCACCACGATTTTTGCCGCACCCGCAGCGGGGAACATCCACACCATGGTGGCGATGATCCAGCCAGAGATAATCGCGTTGGCGAACATCTCACCCGGGGTATTTTTCATCACATCCATGCCAATTTTGACAAATGCGTCACGGGTTTGCTCATCGAAAATGGGCATGTATTCAAACGCATAGGCTGCGAGGCCGGTGCCAATAACGTTACCCAGTAGAACCACACCCCATAAACGCAGTAGTAACAGGAAGTTTATCCCGGTCGGTTTATGCATGATGGGCAGAACGGCTGTCACGGTGTTCTCGGTGAAAAGCTGTTGGCGCGCCATGATGACGATAATAAACCCGAAGGTATAGCCGAGGTTTTCCAGCAAAAAGCTGCCGGGCACACCTTCCAGATTGACGTGAAATACCCCTTTTGCCAGTAGCGATGCCCCCATCGATAAACCCGCCGCAATCGCCGACCATAACAACGCCATCGCATCACGTTCCAGCTCTTTTTCGCCGTCCTGACGGATGTGTTCGTGGATAGCCATTGCCCGCGATGGCAGGCGTTCCTCGTCGACCTCTATCTTTTCCCCGTGGTCTTTCTCATCACTTTCAACTTCGATTCCGTCGGTGGATTTATCGATTTTGTCTTCTTTTAATTCATCCATTTTTCAGGTTACTCGCATGTCTGCTGTTCCCTTAAGCGTAGCGGTTTTTAGCTGCGAGCCCCGAGCCGTGCGTTAATTCGACTTAATATTGATCTTGGGTGCGCGGATTACCTCTTTTGGAGTACCGCAACTGCGGTAGCCAATCTGGAGCAAAGCCTATGATGTGTTATGATTTTGCATCCCGAGACAAGGAGTGACTCCCCCAAATGCTTGATGCGATTAACTTGACCTGCGTACGTGATGATCGCGTGTTATTTAGCGAGTTGTCGTTTAACGTTCGTCCTGGTGAAATGGTGCAGATAGCCGGGAAAAATGGGGCCGGGAAAACGTCGCTGTTGCGGATTTTGGCGGGTCTTGCACAGGCAGAGGAAGGCGAAGTGAAGTGGCAAGGGGAAGGGTTATCCCGCGCACGCTATCAGTATCACCAGAACCTGCTGTGGCTGGGGCATCAACCGGGTATCAAAACGGTGCTGACGGCCTTTGAAAATCTCAGCTTTTATCATGCTCATGGTGCGGAATCTCTACGTTGGCAAGCACTTACTGAAGTGGGATTGCTGGGGTTTGAAGATGTTCCGGTAAACCAACTTTCTGCCGGGCAGCAACGGCGTGTGGCGCTGGCCCGTTTGTGGTTAAGCACACATAAACTCTGGATTCTGGATGAGCCTTTCACTGCCATCGACGTAGCCGGTGTGGAAAAGCTCACGCGTCAACTCAGGCACCATACCGAAAATGGCGGAATGGTTGTTCTCACCACGCATCAGCCACTGGCAGTCGACAATGTGCGTCAAATTCATTTACAGGAGAAACGGACATGATGCGCCGAATTTTCCTGCATGAATTACGCGTGGTATTGCGCAAAGGTGCAGAGATCGCCAATCCTTTGTGGTTCTTTCTTATCGTTATCACGCTGTTTCCGTTAGGAATTGGCCCAGAGCCACAGTTGCTGGCGCGCATTGCGCCGGGCGTGATTTGGGTGGCGGCACTACTGGCGTCGCTGCTGGCGATGGACAGATTGTTCCGCGATGATTTTCAGGACGGTTCGCTTGAGCAACTTATGTTGCTACCCATCCCTTTACCGATGGTGGTGTTAGCGAAAGTGACCGCTCACTGGGTGGTTACGGGATTACCATTGCTGATCCTCTCACCTCTGGCTGCACTGTTGTTGGGGTTGGATTTTTACAGCTGGCAAGTGATGGCAATGACGCTGCTGCTGGGAACGCCGACACTCAGTTTTTTGGGCGCACCAGGCGTTGGGCTGACGGTGGGGCTGCGGCGCAGCGGCGTGTTGTTGAGTCTGCTGGTGTTGCCGCTGACTATCCCGTTGTTAATTTTTGCCACCGCCGCCATGGATGCCGCTTCCATGCATCTTCCGGTTGACGGTTATATGGCAATTCTTGGGGCGATGCTTGCGGCAAGCGCTACATTAAGCCCGTTTGCTACGGCGGCGGCACTGCGCGTAAGTATTCAATAAAATTAAAAATTGTCGGGTGGCGTTTTGCATATCCGACCCGAGGACTGAAAAACGTCCGTGATTTTGTGAGCAAAAATTATGTGGAAATGGTTACATCAGCTCGCTAAACCCGAGCGGCTTTATCAGCTATGCGGTTATTTTGTGCCGTGGTGCGCACTCATCAGTGCCGTGTTATTGGTTGCCGGTTGTATCTGGGGATTTGGATTTGCACCCGCAGATTATCAACAAGGCCAGAGCTATCGCATTATGTATCTTCATGTCCCGGCGGCGATCTGGTCGATGGGGATCTATGGCTCGATGGCGGTTGCCGCGTTTATTGGCCTGGTGTGGCAGATGAAAATGTCAGACCTCGCAGTGGCGGCGATGGCTCCGGTGGGCGCGGTATTTACTTTTATCGCGCTGGTGACCGGTTCTGCATGGGGCAAACCAATGTGGGGAACCTGGTGGGTGTGGGATGCACGCCTGACATCCGAGCTGGTGCTGCTGTTTCTCTATATTGGCGTGATTGCGCTTTATAACGCTTTTGACGACCGTCGTCTGGCTGGGCGCGCCGCCGGGATTCTGGTGCTGGTCGGTGTGGTGAACTTACCGATTATCCACTTCTCGGTTGAATGGTGGAACACCCTGCATCAAGGCTCGACAAACATGCAGCAAAGCATCGACCCATCCATGCGCACGCCGTTGCGTCTGACCATTTTCGGTTTCCTGATGTTGTTTGTGACCTTGACGTTGATGCGTTTGCGTAACCTCATTTTGCTTCAGGAACAGCGCCGTCCGTGGGTTTTGGCGTTGGTGAATAAAGGGAGAAACGCATGACAAGCGCATTTTTAAACTGGGGTGATTTTTTTGCTATGGGCGGCTATGCGTTTTACGTCTGGCTTGCCGTCGCGCTGACGTTCATTCCATTGCTGCTGTTGGTGGTTCATACCCGCATGCAGCGCCACACCATTTTGAATTCTGTCAGTCGCCAACAAGCACGGGAAAAGCGTATTCAGGCAGCACAACGAGCAGAGGGAACTGAATGAACATTCGTCGTAAAAATCGGCTCTACCTGGCACTTGCGGTGCTGGTTGGGTTGGGGCTGACCATCACGTTGGTACTGTACGCGCTGCGTAGCAATATCGACCTGTTCTATACGCCGAGCGAAATCCTGTATGGCAAAGGTGAGAGCCACCAGGTACCCGAAGTAGGGCAACGTTTGCGGGTGGGCGGTATGGTTCAGCCGGGCAGCGTGAAACGTGATAACCAAACGTTGAAAGTCACGTTCAAAATTTATGATGCCAGCGGTGTGGTTGATGTCAGTTACGTCGGCATTTTGCCGGACCTTTTCCGTGAAGGGCAGGGTGTCGTAGCACAAGGCGTCTTCGCTTCGGGAAACCGAGTTGAAGCGAAAGAAGTGCTGGCGAAGCATGATGAAAATTACACGCCGCCGGAAGTTAAAGAAGCGATGGATAAAAATCACCAACGTGCCCCGCAGGCTTATAAGGATAACGCCTCATGATGCCTGAAATTGGCAGTTTTTTGCTGTGTCTGGCGCTTGGCTGGTCATTGTTACTCAGTGTCTATCCGTTGTGGGGCGTGAAACGTAATGACTCGCGATTAATGGCCTCTGCCCGTCCGCTGGCCTGGGCGCTATTTATCACGCTGTGTGCAAGTTTCTTAGTGCTGGTGAATGCGTTTGTCGTTAACGATTTTACCGTACTGTATGTGGCGAATAACTCAAACTCCGAGCTGCCAGTCTGGTATCGCGTTGCGGCGACCTGGGGGGCTCACGAAGGCTCCTTGCTACTGTGGGTTTTGTTGTTGAGCGCATGGACTTTTGCGGTGGCGTTGTTCAGCCGTAGTATGCCGCAAGATGCGGTGGCGCGAGTTCTGGCCGTCATGGGGATGATTAATTTCGGCTTCCTGCTGTTTATCATTTTCACCTCCAACCCTTTTACCCGCACGCTGCCTGACTTCCCTATTGAAGGGCGCGATCTGAATCCTCTGTTGCAAGACATCGGGCTGATTTTCCACCCGCCGTTGCTGTATATGGGGTATGTCGGTTTTTCCGTGGCCTTTGCTTTTTCTATCGCAGCACTCATGGCCGGGAAACTCGATTCTGCCTGGGCGCGTTGGACGCGTCCGTGGACGTTAGCCGCCTGGTCATTTTTAACCATCGGTATCGTTTTGGGATCGGCCTGGGCTTATTACGAGTTAGGTTGGGGCGGCTGGTGGTTCTGGGACCCGGTAGAAAACGCCTCGTTTATGCCGTGGCTTGCGGGAACGGCGCTGATCCACTCGCTTTCAGTGACAGAAAAGCGCGGCAGCTTTAAAGCCTGGACGGTGTTGCTGGCAATCACCGCATTCTCGCTGTGCTTGTTGGGGACTTTCCTGGTGCGCTCGGGCGTGTTGGTTTCGGTGCATTCATTTGCGTCTGACCCGGCACGTGGGATGTTTATTCTTGCCTTCCTGGTGATTGTGATTGGCGGTTCGCTGCTGCTTTATGCGGTGAAAGGAAGCAAAGTCCGCTCACGCGTCGGGAATAGTTTGTGGTCCAGGGAATCATTTTTACTCGGTAATAACGTGCTGTTGATTGCCGCGATGCTGGTGGTGTTGCTGGGGACGTTACTTCCGCTGGTCCACAAGCAACTCGGGTTGGGCAGTATTTCTATTGGTGAACCGTTCTTCAACACCATGTTTACCGCATTGATGGCACCCTTTGCCTTACTGATGGGGATTGGCCCATTAGTGCGCTGGCGTCGCGATGAGTCGCGAAAATTAGTGAAACGCCTGGCGATTGCGCTGGCGATCACCGTTGCGCTTTCACTGTTGTTGCCATGGTTAATGCAAGATCGCATCGAAGCGATGACGGTGGTCGGTTTGCTGATGGCGGTGTGGGTGTTTGTGTTGGCAGTTATGGAAGTCTACGAACGCGCCACGCATCGCTCCGGTTTGCTTAAAGGCTTATGGAAATTGCCGCGCAGCCATTGGGGCATGGTGTTCGGGCATTTGGGACTGGCCGTGACGGTTGTCGGCATCGCCTTTAGCCAGAATTACAGCATTGAGCGTGACGTGCGGATGAAAGCGGGCGATAGCATCGATATCCACCAGTATCACTTTGTGTTCCGCGATGTTCACGATCTGAATGGCCCTAACTACCGTGGTGGCGTGGGGATTATCGACGTCACGCGCAACGGTAAACACGAAGCCACGCTGCATGCTGAGAAGCGTTTCTACAACAGTAACCGCGCGATGATGACCGAAGCGGCTATAGATGGTGGCGTGACGCGCGACCTCTATGCGGCACTGGGTGAGGAATTAGATGACGGAAGTTGGGCGGTGCGCCTCTATTACAAACCTTTTGTTCGCTGGATTTGGATGGGTGGCATCCTGATGACCATCGGTGGGCTGTTCTGTTTGTTTGACCCGCGTTACCGCCAGCGTAAACACATGCCGGAGGCCGCATGAATCGCAAAGTCTTATTTATCCCGCTAGTTCTGTTTTTATTGCTGGCGGCGATGCTGCTGTGGCAACTGGCGCGTAATGCGCAGGGCGATGACCCGACTAATCTTGAATCGGCATTAGTTGGGAAGCCGGTTCCGGTGTTTCGTCTTGAGTCGCTGGAAAACCCCGGCAAGATTTATGACCAGGCTGTGCTCAACGACGGCAAACCGTTGTTGCTCAACGTCTGGGCGACCTGGTGCCCAACCTGCCGGGCCGAGCATCAGTATCTTAACGGGCTGAAAGCGCAGGGCGTTCGCGTGGTCGGCATGAACTATAAAGATGATCGACAGAAAGCGATTAACTGGCTCAATGAGCTAGGTAATCCTTACGCGCTGAGCCTGTTTGATGGCAACGGTATGTTGGGCTTGGATCTGGGTGTGTACGGCGCACCGGAAACCTTCCTGATCGACGGTAAAGGGATCATTCGCTACCGCCATGCGGGCGATCTTAACGATCGCGTCTGGCAGCAAGAAATCAAACCGCTGTGGGATAAGTACAACAAGGAGGCTGGCGCATGAAACGCGGATGGCTACTGATCGTCGCATTCCTGTTCTCGTTTAATGTTCTGGCGGCAATAGATACCTTTCAGTTCAAAGACGAAGCGCAGGAGCAGCAATTCCGGCAGTTGACTGAACAACTGCGCTGCCCGAAATGCCAGAACAACAGCATTGCAGATTCCAATGCGATGATTGCCTCTGACATGCGTCTGAAAGTCTATGAGCTGCAACAGCAGGGGAAAACCAAACAGCAAATTATCGACTATATGGTCGACCGCTACGGTAATTTCGTGACTTACGAACCGCCGATGACCCCTGCCACCCTTATTTTGTGGGTGCTCCCGGTGCTGTTTATTCTTGGTGGCGCGGGAGTGATTGTGATGCGTAGCCGCAAACGGCGCGTACATTTTACTGACGAGCCCGAAAGTGAAGCGTCTCCAGTTATTACCAAAAAGGCACACTTCTGGTTTTTCGCCCCAGGGGCGGTGGTGTTGATTGTGGTGAGCGTGGGCGTATATCTGAAAACCTCGGACATCAAGCAAGTGCAAGCCTGGCAAAAAGTCTCAAATCAGACTCCTCAATTGTTAAAACGCGCATTAGATCCGCAAGCAAAACCATTGGATATGCCGGAAATGGCCAATCTTGGCCTTGGTTTACGGACTCAGTTGCAATATGAACCTGACAATATTGAGGGCTGGATGATGCTCGGGCGAATAGGTATGGTTCTGAATAATGCAACAATTGCTACTCAAGCCTTTGCACATGCGTTTAAACTGTCGCCCTCCGACAGTAATGTAAAGCTGGGCTATGCTGAAGTATTGACCCGCAGTGGAGATCCGCAAGATAACCAACTGGGTGGTAATCTGTTAAGAGAGCTCCTCAAAACGGACCATACGAATGTTCGTGTATTAAGCCTGTTGGCATTTAATGCATTTGAACAACAACAGTACCGCGAAGCGATTGGTGCATGGCAAATCATGTTGCAAGTTCTACCAGCAAACGATCAGCGCCGGGCCGTGGTGCAAAGAAGCATCGAACAGGCAAAGGCAGCGCAAGCTGGGATGAATAACACCAAACCTGAGAGCGTAGAGCAAAAATAACAGGGAGAGATATATGAATTTCCGCCTGACCGGGTTAGTACTGGCCGCTACTGTTTTAGTGGGCTGTGCGAGTTCGGCCGATACACAACCGCAAGGGCGTTCGGACCCGCTGGAAGGGTTCAACCGCGCTATGTACGATTTCAACTTCAATGTGTTGGATCCGTATGTTGTGCGCCCGGTTGCTGTGGTGTGGCGTGATTACGTACCGCAACCGGCACGTAATGGGCTGAGCAACTTCACCAGTAACCTCGAAGAACCTGCTTCTATGGTGAACAACTTTATCCAGGGCGACCCGTATCAGGGGATGGTGCATTTCACCCGTTTCTTCCTGAATAGCTTATTGGGTATGGGTGGTTTCATTGATGTCGCAGGGATGGCAAATCAGAAATTACAACGTCTTGAGCCAAACCGTTTTGGTACTACACTTGGGCATTATGGCGTGGGCTATGGTCCATATGTGCATTTACCTGCCTACGGTAGCTTCACGCTTCGTGAAGATGGTGGTGAGTTGGTAGACGATTTGTATGCCCCACTTTCCTGGCTAACCTGGTGGATGTCACTGGGCAAATGGACGCTTGAAGGTATCGAAACGCGTGCGCAATTGTTGGATTCTGAAGGCTTGCTGAAACAATCTTCAGACCCGTATATTTTGGTGCGTGAAGCTTACTTCCAACGTCATGATTTCCAGGCAAACGGCGGGAAACTCACTCCAACAGAGAACCCGAATGCCGAGTCTATTCAGGATGATTTGAAAGATATCGACTCTCAGTAAGCGATACCCGTCATTCTTCAAGTTGCTTATGCGTTGGCTGCACCCGCTCACCCCAGTCACTTACTGGAGTAAGCTCCTGGGGATTTACGGCTTTGCCGCCTTCAAGCAACTCGAATTATTTAGGGTATAAAGTTTAATGCCGTTCATTGAAGCCTCAATGAACGGCATTTTGTTTTTAGCGAATCAGGCATGAACCACTTTGATTTTACCGTTGCGACTCAGCGCCGTAATCCAAAGTTGAATCGTCGCCTCATCTGGCATTTCACTATCTACCGTATAAATCTCGCCAATTTCACGTGCTTTTCGGGCACCAAAATTATGATAGGGCAGGATCTCGACATGCAGGATGTTGTCAAAACGCTCTACCATTTCGCCTATTGCCTGAAAATGTTCAAGACTCAGGTTATAGCCTGGGATTAACGGGCATCGCAGGATCACAGGACAACCGAGCTGATGTAACAGCGCCATATTTTCGTCTACCAACCGGCGGCTTAAACCGGTCAGGGTTTTGTGCAGTTTGTCGCCTGTGGCTTTGTAATCCACCAGGAAGCAATCCACAAAAGGGGCGATTTGCTGATAATGCGCGCTTTTTGATGCGCCATTGGTTTCCAGGCATACATGCAAACCTGCCTGCTTGCTAAGGTGGGCAAGTTCCAGTGCGAAAGTAAACTGATGCAGCGCTTCGCCACCGGAGAGGGTTATCCCTCCACCGGTTTTAGCAAAATAGATTTTATCTTTCAGCACTTCCTGAACAATCTGCTCAGCAGTGACCTCTTCACCGTAGATTTTCAGCGCCTGTGCCGGGCATACCTCAACGCACTTTCCACAGCCATCACAAGCAGCGAAATCGATTTGGTGTATCCCATCGACAAAGCGATGGTGAGCACAGACCTGGGCGCACGCCTGGCAGTTCAGGCATTTATCTGCATTGAACGACAGTTGCTTGCGCTGGCTCATCGATTCCGGGTTGTGGCACCAAAGGCAGCGCATTTGGCAGCCTTTGAGAAACACGGTGGTTCGCACGCCGGGGCCGTCATTGATGCAAAACTTCTGAATATCAAAGACGATGCCTGTTGTTTTCATGATGATTTCCCTGGTATTTGGTATTAATCGTTCAGCGTGCGGTTAAGGATCTCCAGTTGTACATCACGGTCTAAGTTCACAAAGCGGGCACTAAACCCACCGACCCGAACTATCAGGTTGGGATAGTTTTCCGGATGCTGATAAGCCGCTTCCAGTTCGCCTTTGCCCACCACGCTTACCATGAGTTGCGGCCCACCTTGCTCGAAGTAGCCTTCCATTAACGCATTGACCAGCGGGCGACGGGTATTAAACAACGTTTTGCTGAACTTGATGTTTTGCACTGAACCGGCGTGATACTTAGCGTCCAGTTTCACCAATGAGTTCAGCATGGCCGTTGGGCCATTTTTATCGGCACCACTTTGCGGGTTGTTGGCATTACTCATGTAAACGCCACATTGACGACCGTCTGCTGACGCGCTGGTGGCGCGGCCCCACTCGGTATTAACCTGATTATTGATAATCACCACCAGGTAGCTGTCGAGCCCAACCTGCTGCGCGGCATCACGTACACCATTGCAAATATACTCGTGCATCTCTACGGCAATTTCGTCAGCGTAGCCGTCATCGTTACCGAATTTTGGCGCGTTAATCAGGTCGTTGCGCATTTTTTCATGGCCAACAAAGTCCACTTTTAGCGCTTCAATCAGCGTGGCGTAATCGTACTTTTGCTGCTCAAAGATGACTTTTTTAATCGCCGCAAGGGAGTCTGAAGCGTTGGTATTACCGTAAGTTTCGTTGGTGCCGCCAAGACGATAAGCACCACCGTTGAGCAATGTTTTTTCCCGCTCAATGCAATCACTGGTGAGCAAACTGGTCAGCAGAAAACCGACCTGCTGATTCATTACGCTATACGAAGAGGCTTGGGCTTTTGCGGTGATGGCGATGTAGTAGTTGAGCAGGTTTTTATAATTGCTCATCACATCGTCAAAGCGGCTGATTTGCTGTGGTGTTTTCAGCACTACACCGCCACTTTTGTTTTTCCCATCCCAAAAGTCGATGCCACCGGTCAACGCAATATTGAGAATTTTCAGCACGTTCATGCAGGTATTTGGCGTACCCACGCTGCGCCCTGACAGCACAAACTCACCGCAGCCAAAGGGCACGTACTGCTCTGCATCTTCCTCGCTAACCTGCATGGAGTGCATGACTGCCGGAATATTGACATCGTCGTTATACAAAATCGGGTAGGTGATGCCGGTGCCAATCACGTCCAGCGCTTGCTGATAAATGGCTGGGTTCATTCCCTGGTAAATGCGCAGGGTGAACTGGGGTTCTGTATCCTGGTTTTCCTGCACAGCCTGAATGGCGAGGCGGCAGTAAACATCGGCATGTTCAGGTTGGCGACGCCCGCGACCACCAACAATGACACGACCATTGACCGTGGTTTTACGTGCTTCAATGAGTCGGTAATGGGAACGAATATAATCAATCGCTTCCCTTTCAGTTAGCAACCCGGCGTTTAAATCATGGACCAATAGCGCACCCAGATAGTCATCCATGCGCCCGTAGTTCACCACACCGGCACACAGGCTATACAGCCAGCTCAGTTGAATCCCTTGCAGGAAGGTTTCTGGTTTCTGCGTGCGAATGTGCATGAGTGCATCAATTAAAGCGGAAAGATGTTGTTTGCGTGCCAGGTCTGGCATGGTTTCCAGTTCGTTTGCCGCGAGCTGAATATGGCGGTCAATCACGGTGACGACAATGCTCAACATACCGAGGAACGCTTGATGAAGCGTGATTGCCTGCTCATCCTCACGCGCAATGGCCGCATCAAGCTTGTGCTGGATTTTCTCTCTTAAGCCTGTCAGCCCAAGATCAATCAGCAAATTGTAGTCAAGGTACATGCCGCTAAGGCGGGCTGTGGCAATCGCCGGATAATTAACATCGACAAATTTGCCCAGCGTGTCGTCTTTGAGCGTTTGGCGGAAGTAGATCGATCGCGTGTCATGGGTGTGCCAGTAATCAAGCAGGGCATCAATTCGGTGATGAAGACCTTCAGGGAGCGAGGATTTAAATTCTGCCAGTTTGCTGAAGTTACAGTAATGCCCCACACCGCCAACGGACGTGACACAACCAAATCCAATCGGCAGTACGTCCAGGCGACCAATGATTTTGTCTTCCGGTTGAATAGTGCGAAAGAGGTTTGGATACAAGGCTTGCAGGCATTTTACTTCGCGTATTAACGGCGAGCTTTCGCTGCGATGCGCCAGAGTGTAGGCCTCCATAACAGCAAGTTGTTCGACAGGCGTTTTCTCGCAGGGGATCTTCTTGTTGACGTCGACCTGCTCGGCGATAACGGGAGCGCTCATAATTTTTCCTTACTGATTTCTGGGTTTCTATTATTAAGTTGTAATTACAAATTTAAAACTGGGATCGGGATCTTACTTTCATCATATGCCCGGTAATTTACGCATGGATCCCTTTGTGATTGCCTTCACACCTCTTGGTGAAGGGGGCTTCATCACACGATTTATATGATTTTTATCAATACCCGCGATCGTGATTGTTTCTATTTTTCTTCAAACTTGTAATTACATATTTGTGAGGGAAAAGAAATGAATGGCTTATTAAGCAAAGAGCTTATCTGCTTGAATCTGAACGCCCGCGAAAAACATCAGGTCTTCCACGAGATGGCTGAATTACTGTGGCAGGCGGGCCATATCACTGATATTTCACAATTTGTCGCGGATGTTTGGGATCGTGAAGATACGGGAAATACCGGGTTTGAAGGCGGTGTGGCTATCCCGCATGCTAAAAGCCCGGTGGTGAAACAGGCCGCGGTAGTCGTCGGGATCAGTCCACAAGGGATTGAATATGGCGCTGAAGATGGAAAGCCCTCGCACGTTTTCTTGATGATCGCTTCTCCGCATAACGCGTCCAATTTGCATATCGAGATCCTTGCCCAGCTCTCCTCACGTCTTATCGAAGACGGCTTCATGGAAACGCTATTACAGGCAACTTCACAGGAGGAAGTGTTAGCGCTGTTCACGGCGCAAGCCACGCCCGAAAATGACAGCCGAGAGGTCAGGCAGGATAAGGGGTTGATTCTTGGTGTCACCGGCTGTCCGGTTGGCGTGGCGCACACTTACCTGGCTGCGGAAGCTATTGTTAAAGCCGCCAGAGAAATGGGTTATGAAGTGAAAGTGGAGACCAACGGCTCCATTGGCGTTAAGGATTCACCCACTGCCGAAGAGATTGCCCGGGCAGATGCGGTGGTGGTGGCTTGTGATAAACAAGTCGATCTCGACCGTTTTGCCGGAAAGAAAGTGGTTATCTGCGGCGTGAAATCGGCGATTAAAGGCGCTACAGGCTTAATTGAACAAGCGCTTTCGGCACCGCTCTACCAGGTGACAAGCAGCAGTAAGGCAAAACCGGCTTCGACAACGTCGTCAGGTTCAATGCTGTATAAATCACTGATGAACGGGGTGTCATATATGATCCCCTTTGTGGTGGTCGGCGGTTTGTTAATTGCGTTATCCCTGGCATTGGGAGGGGTACCGACCGAGCAGGGACTAAGTATTCCTGCTGGTAGCTTGTGGAACAAAGTACTGAGCGTTGGCGTGGTTGGCTTTACGCTGATGATCCCGATTCTTTCTGGTTACATTGCCTACGCTATTGCTGACCGGCCGGGGTTGGCGCCAGGATTGATTGGCGGCTGGATTGCGAACAATGGTTCTTTCTACGATGCCAGCGCAGGCACCGGATTTATTGGTGCCATTGTTGCGGGGCTGCTCGTCGGCTACTTCGTGAAATGGTTGACGCATTTTAACTACTCAAAAATGGTCCAGCCGTTGGTGCCCATTATGATTGCACCCATCGCCGGTACGCTGTTTATCGCTGCAATCTTTATGTTTGTCATTGGCGCACCCATCGCTGATTTGATGACGGCGCTTAACCACATGCTGGCGAACCTCTCTACTGGCAACGTTATCGTTATCGGTATTGTGATGGGGTTGATGCAGGGGTTCGACATGGGCGGACCCTTCGGTAAAGTCGTGTTTATGTTCAGCGTGGGGTTGATTGCCCAAGGGCAAACGCAGTTTATGGGGGCTCAGGCTGTGGCGATTCCTGTTGCACCTTTAGGCATGGCGCTGGCTGCATTTATGGGCAGACGCTTTGGGCTGTTTGATGATGAAGAATATGAGAATGGCAAAGCCGCTGCCGCGATGGGGTTGGTAGGGATTTCTGAAGGCGCGATTCCTTTTGCCGCGCGTGATCCCTTTGCCGTGATCCCTGCAAACATGATTGGCTCTGCGGTAGCTTGTTGTCTGGGCTTCATCTTTAGTCTGCATTGTAACGTGGCACATGGTGGGCCAATCATTGTCCTGCTGGGCGGATTCGACAAGCCGTTGTTGGCGCTGGTTGCAATGGCTGCCGGTGTGGTTTCTACCGCGACGATTGCTATTGCCCTGAAACGTTTTAAAATGATGCGCAACCGTCAACACGCGGTTATGGATGTCGCCTGAAAGTCAATCTGGCGACGGCGGAGCCTTATTCTCAGGCTCCGTTACAAGCTTTATTCCCCGGAATGCGCATGAAATACATCGATATTTATCATTTGTTAAAAGAGAAGATAATTAAAGGCAGCTATCTTCCTTATGCGCCGCTGGAAGGTGAACACGCTCTGGCACAGGTTTATCAGGTTAGCCGTCCGACAATTCAAAAAGCGATTGCCAGACTCAAGCGTGAATCTTTTGTGCATACCCGGCAGGGGGCCGGTATTTTTGTGAATCCCCCTGAGTTTTACCAGGACAACAGCGTGATATCGATTTCTGAACGCATTCAAAGCGACCAGAAACTGGATAACGTGGTGCTGCTTTTTGATACTCAGCAGGCTGAAGGGGAGTTGGCAGACTACTTTCCCCAGCCGCCGGGCAGTTTGCTGATTCATTACCGTCGGATGCGCATCATTAATGAGCAACCCGCGATTATCGAAGAAACCTGGATGCCGAGTTCACTTTTCCCGGAATTTACCCGCGAAGATTGTAGCCATTCAGTGCTGCAATATATTGAACAGACGTGCGGGTTAGCTATTAGCCACGATGTTAAAACACTTTCCGGAAAAGCACTGAATCAGGAAGAAGCCTGGCTGCTGCGCACGCAAGAAGGGCGGATTTGTCTTTCTATTCGCCACAAAGTGTTTTTACAAAGCGGGCAAATGGCGCAGTACACCCTGGAAACGTTGCTTTCTAATGAGGTGACGACGGTTTCGATGCGTTAATCAGAACTTGTTTTACGGCAGGCATAAAAAAGGCGAAACCACGGTTTCGCCTTTTTTGTGAGCGTTTAACTATCAGAATGCATAGTTAAAGTTCATGCCGTACAGCCACGCTTTACCATCAGACTGGAAGGTATAAGGACCTTCTTTGAACTCAACATGCTGGCCGTGCATGTAGGAAACACCCACATCGACAGACGCATCTTCGTTAAAGGCGTAAGTGGTACCCGCACTCAGCCAGAAGCGGTCCTGATCCGGGATAGAGATAGAACGGTGATCCGCAGGAACCGGGCTATCGTCAAATGCGATACCGGTACGGAAGGTCCAGTTCTTATCCATATAGTAGGTGGTACCTAAAGCAATACGGTACGCATCTTTAAAGCTTTCATCTTTATAGAACAGGGTCTGGCCGTTGTTGCCAGTGGCTTTCAGCTCCTGGAACTGACTCCAGCTGGTGTAAGCAATGCTGTAGTGAATCGCCCACTGTGGATCAACTTTGTTATAACCGGACAGTTCCCACATTTCTGGCAAGTTCAGGGTCAGAGAACCTGGAACGGTTTGCCCATTGGTGCCTGCAGGTAAGCCAAATTTAGACAACAACGGGTTGTAAGCGGAAGGTAAATTGCTCTTATAGTCGCCGTCGAAGTCGATTTTGATTTCGGAACGGTAGGTTAAGCTGTAGCGGTTATCTTTATTGATTTCATAAAGGATACCGGCGTTCCAACCGTAACCCCACTCATCACCTTTCAGATGCGCGATTTGAGTGTCGGAAGGAATGCGGGAAACAGGGCCTGCCAGGGAAGGAGGCAATGCGCCAGAGCCTGCGACAATTTGACCAAGATCACCTGCGTAACGCTCGATTTTCGCTTTAGCGTAAACAGCATCAAAGCCAAGACCGAAGCTCCAGTTGCTGTTTAAACGATATGCACCGCTCAGGTTCAGGTTCATCGTCGTCAGGTCGGTTTTGCCGCCCATTGAGCCTGCGGTGTAATCGTCAGTAAATTCTGTTGCTAAACCGTAGTTAGATGTAACAGATGCTCCCCAACCAAATTGTTCATTAATGGGTGCAACAAAGTGGAAGTTTGGAACCCAGGCGGTCGGCGCGATGTTGTTAGCATCAGTGCTACGGCCCGTTGGGGATGTGCCAGCAATATTCACATCCGGGTCAATAAACACCGCACCGCCAGAGAAGGTTGGGCGGTCAAACATGGTGATTAACGCCGGGTTACGGCTGACGTTACCCGCATCGTCTGCGATTGCGCCTTCCCCGGAATAAGCTCGGCCTAGGCCTGAGGAAGAGAACTCGTTTAATTGAAAGCCGGCCGAGTACGCCTGCGATGAGACTATTGCCACTGCAACCGCGAGGGCTGACTTTGTAAACAGGTTTTTCTGGCTCATGACCAAAACCTCATAATAGATTTATTTTTATACAAACATTGTTACACACCGTAACAGGAGCGCGAATAGTAGGGGCTGATCTGTTACAGAGAAAGCAGACCAGTTGCGAGAGTATAGGTCTGACCAGATGGTATGTTGCAAGTTTGTATCTAAGAATTTTCAAATTTGATCGTCGAAACGAGATCTGCCTGGCAAAATCGAGGAAAGCGTCACTAAGCAAAATGGGTGAATCTTGTTTTAGATCATTTTTAAGTGTGATTTGGGTCACTTGCAGATTTTGACAAGATTAACGACTGGAGTCGTTTCAAGCAGGAGCGTAAAATAACCAAGAATTTTTTATTCCTCGTCATACTTCGAGCTGCATGTGCGTTGGCTGCGTTCACTCCCCCGAATCACTTACTTATGTAAGCTCATCGGGATGAGTTCTCTGACCGCCTTCCTGCAACTTGAATTATTTAGAGGAAGGCCCTTCAGATTAAAATACAGAGGAAATCATAAATGAGTAAAAACACTGCTGATGAAACCCCGGTTTGCTGCTGTATTGATGTCGGTTCTATCATTGATAATACTGACTGCACAGCGACCTACAGCCGCGTATTCGCTACCAAAGCAGAAGCTGAAGAAACTCTGGCAGCGTTGAGCGCAAAAGCTCGTGAAGTAGAAAATGAACCTTGCCAAATCGTTCCGACGTTTACTGAAGAAGCTGAAGGTGTTCGTCTGGATATTGATTTCATCTTCAGCTGCCAGGCTGAAACCATGATCTTCCAGCTGGGCCTGCGTTAATTTTTATCCCTTATCCTGGCCTTCTCCCTCTCCTGCGGGAGAGGGTTGGGGTGAGGGCATCTATTTCCATTTACTTCACTCAAAGCGTGTCCCCCCTCCCAATTCTTTCGTCCCCTGGTTGGCTGATTGTAACTTTTTAGTTAAAACTGTGATCAGGTCAGACCACTACTGGTCGTTTACAAATTTATTCCCAAAATAATTCGAGTTGTGGGTAGGCGGCAAAGGAGCAAATCTTCAGGAGCTTACTAAAGTAAGTGACTGGAGTTTGTGAGTGCAGCCAACACCCCCACAACTTGAAGTATTCTGAGAAGAACAGGGGAGCGTTATGAGTCAGGCACTTCCGCTGGTTACCCGTCAGGGTGACCGCATCGCCATCATCAGTGGTTTACGCACACCGTTTGCCCGTCAGGCTACGGCATTTCACGGTATACCTGCCGTCGATCTTGGCAACATGGTGGTCAGCGAATTATTGGCCCGTAGCGAAATTCCCCAGAAATCATTGAGCAATTGGTTTTCGGCCAGGTTGTCCAGATGCCGGAAGCGCCCAATATTGCCCGTGAAATTGTACTTGGCACTGGGATGAGCGTGCACACCGACGCCTATAGTGTCAGCCGTGCATGTGCGACCAGCTTCCAGGCGGTGGCGAACGTTGCCGAAAGCTTAATGGCGGGGACGATCCGCGCAGGGATAGCGGGAGGGGCAGACTCCTCATCCGTTTTGCCCATTGGCGTAAGTAAAAAGCTGGGGCGCGTACTTGTCGACGCGAATAAGGCCCGTACGCTTGGACAAAAGTTAAAGCTCTTCTCGCAACTTCGTCCGCGCGATTTATTGCCCGTGCCGCCAGCCGTAGCGGAATACTCCACCGGTTTACGGATGGGTGATACGGCGGAACAAATGGCGAAAACCCACGGTATCACGCGTGAACAGCAAGATGCGTTGGCGTATCGCTCTCACACTAAAGCGGCGATTGCCTGGCAAGAAGGCAAACTGGCCGAGGAAGTAATGACTGCCTTTATCCCCCCTTACCGCCAACCTTTCAGCGAAGATAATAACGTTCGCCAGAACTCGTCGATTGCCGACTATGCGAAGCTGCGCCCTGCGTTTGACCGCAAACACGGCACCGTCACTGCCGCCAACAGCACTCCGTTAACCGATGGGGCCGCTGCGGTTATTTTAATGACAGAATCCCGTGCGAAAGAATTGGGTTTGAAGCCACTGGGATATTTGCGCAGCTACGCTTTCACCGCCGTTGATGTTTGGCAAGATATGTTACTTGGCCCGGCATGGGCGACACCTCTGGCGCTAGAAAGAGCAGGCATCACATTGAATGACCTGACCTTATTCGATATGCATGAAGCATTTGCTGCGCAAACGCTGGCTAACCTGAAAATGCTCGCCAGTGAACGTTTTGCTCGCGATGTGTTAGGCCGCGCCCATGCCACGGGTGAAGTGGATGATTCGAAATTCAACGTATTAGGCGGCTCGATTGCTTACGGTCACCCGTTTGCTGCGACCGGTGCGCGAATGATCACGCAAACGCTGCATGAACTGCGTCGTCGCGGTGGTGGATTGGGTTTAGTCACCGCCTGCGCGGCGGGTGGATTGGGTGCTGCTATGGTTCTGGAGGCCGAATAATGGAACAGACTTCTGCTTTCAATTTACATATCCGCCTCGACAATATCGCGGTGGTGACTATTGATGTTCCGGGCGAAAAGATGAATACGCTGAAAGCCTCTTTCGGCCCGGAAGTGCATAACATCATCAAGCAAATTCGCGATAACTCCGTGCTGCAAGGGGTGATATTTATCTCTGGCAAACCGGACAACTTCATTGCGGGTGCCGATATCAACATGATCGCTAACTGCCAGACGGCACTTGAGGCGCAAACTCTTGCGCACCAGGGCCAGCAAATCATGGCAGAAATTGCAGCTTTACCCATTCCGGTGGTGGCGGCAATTCACGGAGCATGTCTTGGTGGTGGGTTGGAATTGGCGCTGGCATGCCATGCGCGTGTTTGTACCGATGATGAAAAAACCAAACTCGGCTTGCCTGAAGTGCAACTGGGTTTGCTGCCGGGATCGGGTGGGACACAACGTTTGCCACGTTTGATTGGGGTCAGCAATGCGCTGGATATGATCCTGACGGGAAAACAGTTACGTCCGCGCCAGGCATTAAAACTTGGGCTGGTAGATGAAGTGGTGCCGCATTCGATCTTGTTGGCAGCAGCCATAGAGCTGGTGGCAAAAGGCCGCCAGCCATCCCGAATACTGCCGGTTCGGGAACGCATTCTGGCGGGGCCGCTAGGACGTTCTTTACTGTTTAGCATTGTAAGTAAGAAAACCGAGCAAAAAACGCGCGGTAATTATCCTGCCACGCAGCGCATTATCGATGTGATGAAAGTGGGTCTGGGACAGGGGAGTTTTAGCGGTTACGAATCAGAGGCGAAAGCCTTTGGTGAACTGGCGATGACTCCACAATCCGCCGCTTTGCGGGGGTTATTCTTTGCCAGTACTGAGCTTAAAAAAGAACATGGTGCGGATGCACAACCGCGTCCAATAAACGCAGTGGGTGTGCTGGGTGGCGGGTTGATGGGCGGAGGTATTGCGTTTGTCACGGCGACCAAAGGCAAATTACCCGTGCGAATCAAAGATATTAACAACGACGGCATTAACCATGCGTTGAAATACAGCTGGGACTTGCTGGATAAAAAAGTGCGCCGCCGCCATATGAAAGCGGGCGAACGCCAGCGTGAAATGGCGCGTATCTCCGGTGGTACGGATTACCGCGGTTTCCATCATCGTGACATCGTCGTGGAAGCAGTTTTTGAAGATCTCGCACTCAAGCAAAAGATGGTCGCGGAAATTGAACAACATGCGGCACCTCATACCATTTTTGCGTCGAACACGTCTTCGTTGCCTATTGCTGATATTGCGGCAAACGCCGTAAGACCTGAGCAGGTTATCGGTCTGCATTACTTCAGCCCGGTCGATAAAATGCCGTTAGTAGAGGTTATCCCGCATGCCGGAACCAGTGCGGAAACCATTTCCACAACGGTCGCTCTGGCTAAAAAACAGGGCAAAACACCGATTGTGGTGGGCGATAGCGCGGGCTTTTACGTCAACCGAATTCTGGCGCCTTATGTTAACGAAGCGATGCGTTGCCTGGTAGAAGGGGAACCTGTCGATAAAATTGATAATGCGCTGGTGGCGTTTGGTTTTCCGGTCGGCCCAATCCAACTTTTGGATGAGGTGGGAATCGATGTGGGGACTAAAATTAGTCCTATACTTCAGCGTGCTTACGGCGATCGTTTTGCCGCACCGCAAAGTATTGCAGCAATATTGAACGACGATCGCAAAGGTAGAAAAAATGGGCGGGGTTTCTATCTTTATCCTGGGAAAGGGAGTAGAAGCAAAAAGCAGGTTGATCCTGCAATCTATTCGCTGCTGGGCGTTTCGCCGAAAGGGCAGCTTACTGAAAAAGAGATAGCTCAACGCTGTGTGATGATGATGCTTAATGAGGCAGCTCGCTGTCTGGATGAGGGCGTTGTTCGCAGCGCTCGCGATGGTGACATCGGCGGCGTATTCGGTATTGGTTTCCCACCATTCCTCGGTGGCCCGTTCCGCTATATGGATTCACAGGGGGCGGGTGAAGTCGTCGCGCAATTGCAACGCCTGGCAAGTCGGTATGGGGAGCGTTTTGCTCCTTGTGACAGGCTTTTACAAATGGTGGAAGAACAACGAAATTTTTGGGGAAACTGAACCCCAAAGATGAAACTGTAGTCAAAGAATCATGAGTTTTAACTCGCTCTTAGGGCGAGGAGTGAGCTCGGTGAATGGATGCTGGTCGGTCATTTGGTAACCAGTGATTGACTATACTTGCACCATTGAGGTAAAAAACAGCGTTTCATTCGATGTACGGATAAGGCACAATGCCCGGCTGCTGAATTTCTCCTCTCAAGTTTCAGGGGAATTCAAGCATTCCTGGTTAACAAAAGCGGTGCAATATGCAAGTTTTTATCATGCGTCACGGCGACGCAGCACTCGATGCCGCCAGCGACTCGGTACGTCCACTCACCCAGTGTGGTTGTGATGAATCCCGAGTAATGGCGACTTGGTTGAAAGGTCAAGTAGCGGATATCGAACGTGTTCTGGTGAGCCCTTACCTGCGAGCCGAACAAACCCTGGATGTTGTGCGGGAAGCACTGATTCTTCCAGGTAAAGAAGACATTCTGCCGGAATTGACGCCGTGCGGCGATGTGGGACTGGTGGGTGATTACCTGCAAGCCCTGGCAAATGAAGGCGTTGAGTCGGCATTGGTGATTTCCCACTTGCCGTTGGTCGGTTACCTGGTGTCTGAGCTCTGTCCACAAGAGACACCTCCGATGTTCAGTACCTCAGCTATTGCCAATGTCACACTTGATCCCGAAACCGGGAAAGGTGTGTTCAACTGGCAGATGAGTCCGTGCAATTTGAAGATAGCTAAAGCTATCTGAAAGCCGTAAGCATGAAGTAAAAAGAGCCGCGATAAGCGGCTCTTTCTGTTTGTGACGACGGTCGAGGCATCTGATGTTTTCTCCCTCTCCCTGTGGGAGAGGGTCGGGGTGAGGGCATCAGGCAGCTCAGTGCTAAGGTAACTCCGGCGGCAGCCACTCTTCTATTTCAATCAACACCAACAATGCAGAATCACCGCCGTACTCTTTCGGCGCCTGGTGAAATGCCATGACATGTGGATGTTGCGCCAACCACAGCGGCGTTTGCTGCTTCAAAATATGTTTTCCATGCCCATGCATGACGCTTGCACAAAATACATGTTCACGACGACAGGCTGCGATCAACGCCCCTAATTCCTGTTTCGCTTGCAGCTGCGTCAGGCCATGCAAATCGAGGAAAAGTTCTGGCGAATAATCACCTCGACGAATTTTTTTAAGCTCAAAATGGCTGACGTCCTCGCGCACATATCGCGTCGGACCTTCCGTTGCCAACCGTGGCTGGAATTCATCGGAAAAATAATGGCTGGCATCGGCTTGCTCTTGTAACAGCCGTTTCACCGGGACTTCCTGGACTTTCTTGCGCATCGGGCGATGAACAATGGTGTCCTGAGTCAATTTTTTCGTGCCGCTCATCAAATCACGGAAAAGGTTCTGATCATCAACGCTGAGCGGAGTTTTCTTTTTCATCTTTTTCTTGTCTCGCATTCGTTTTGTCGCCAGTTTACCTGGTTTGCCGTCCATCACTAAATAAAACGGAACTTTCCCCGCAGTGACAGTAATTGAAATGCTGATTTGTCGCGGTCTTCATGGCAAACTAATCGATTATTGAATTAGCGTGAACGGCCTGCGGAGGGCAACGTGGATAAAATTTTCGCCGATGAGGCAGTGAATGAACTGCACACCATTCAGGATATGCTGCGCTGGGCAGTAAGTCGTTTTAGCGCCGCCAACATCTGGTATGGACACGGCACCGATAATCCGTGGGACGAAGCCGTTCAGTTAGTGCTGCCAAGCCTCTATCTGCCGCTGGATATTCCTGAAGATATGCGTACGGCACGCCTGACGCCAAGCGAACGTCATCGTATCGTTGAACGCGTCATTCGCCGTGTAAATGAGCGTATCCCGGTAGCTTATCTCACCAACAAAGCCTGGTTCTGCGGTCACGAATTTTATGTCGATGAACGTGTGCTGGTGCCGCGTTCCCCGATTGGTGAGCTTATCACTAACCGCTTTGCGGGCCTGTTCGATCAGGAACCGCTGCATATTCTTGATATGTGTACCGGCAGCGGCTGTATTGCCATCGCTTGCGCTTACGAATTCCAGAATGCAGAAGTCGATGCGGTCGATATTTCTCTTGATGCATTGGCTGTTGCCGAGCAAAACATTGCTGAGCACGGTCTGGAAAATCAAGTAACCCCAATTCGTTCCGACCTGTTCCGCGACCTGCCAAAAGTTCAGTACGACATTATCGTGACCAATCCGCCGTATGTGGATGCAGAAGATATGTCTGATCTGCCAGGTGAATTCCGCTTCGAGCCTGAGTTGGGTCTGGCTGCGGGTAGCGATGGTCTGAAACTGGCGCGTCGTATTCTGGCATGTGCTCCAGACTACCTCGCTGATGGTGGCGTCCTGATTTGTGAAGTCGGGAATAGCATGGTACATCTGATGGATCAGTACCCGGATGTGCCGTTCACCTGGCTTGAGTTCGACAACGGCGGCGACGGCGTATTTATGCTGACCAAAGCGCAGTTGATCGACGCGCGTGAACACTTCAGCATCTATAAAGATTGATCAGTACAGGCGGGCCGTTAGGCCCGTCTTCTTTTGTTAAACACAACGAAAATGACAACGGTAAGGAGCCGTGACAGATGGCAGGCAACTCTATTGGACAAGTATTTCGCGTAACGACATTTGGTGAATCTCACGGTGTGGCGTTGGGTTGTATCGTGGATGGTGTGCCGCCAGGCATTCCGCTGACCGAAGCCGATTTACAACACGATCTCGACCGCCGCCGTCCAGGCACTTCCCGCTATACCACGCAACGTCGTGAACCTGATCAGGTGAAGATCCTTTCCGGTGTATTCGAAGGGGTGACCACGGGTACGAGCATCGGTTTGCTGATTGAAAACACCGATCAGCGCTCGCAGGACTACAGTGCGATTAAAGATGTGTTCCGTCCTGGGCACGCTGATTACACCTACGAACAAAAATATGGCCTGCGCGATTACCGTGGCGGTGGCCGCTCTTCCGCGCGTGAAACCGCAATGCGTGTGGCCGCTGGGGCTATCGCTAAAAAATATCTGGCGCATAAATACGGCATTATTATTCGTGGCTGTCTGACGCAGATGGGCGATGTGCCGCTGGAAATTAAAGACTGGGAACTCGTTGAGCAGAACCCATTCTTCTGTCCCGATCCCGATAAAATCGAAATTCTTGACGAACTGATGCGCGCGCTCAAAAAAGACGGCGATTCTATCGGTGCAAAAGTCACAGTGGTAGCAGATAATGTGCCGCCAGGTCTTGGCGAGCCCGTTTTCGACCGCCTGGATGCCGATATTGCCCATGCGTTGATGAGTATCAACGCGGTGAAAGGCGTGGAAATCGGCGATGGTTTTGGCGTAGTTAACCTGCGTGGCAGCCAGAACCGCGATGAAATTACCAAAGAAGGCTTCCAGAGCAATCACGCTGGCGGCATTCTGGGTGGCATCAGCAGTGGTCAGCAAATTGTCGCGAATATGGCGCTGAAGCCAACGTCCAGCATCATGGTTCCGGGCCGCACCATCAATCGGGAAGGCGAAGAAGTGGAGATGGTAACGCGTGGCCGCCACGATCCTTGTGTGGGTATTCGTGCCGTGCCGATTGCCGAAGCGATGCTGGCGATTGTTTTGATGGACCATATGCTGCGTCAGCGTGCTCAAAATGCTGATGTTACTTTCCCTTTACCGCGCTGGTAATGCGATGAAAAAAACGCTCGTGGGGCTGCTGGCATTACTGGTCAGCGCCGCTACTTTTGCTGCGACACCGTGGCAGAAAATTAGTCATCCGATTGCGGGTAGCCCGCAATCTATCGGTGCTTTTTCTAACGGTTGTATCGTTGGAGCCCACGAGTTACCGCTCAATGATCCCCGTTACCAGGTGATGAGACAGGACCAACGTCGCTATTTCGGGCATCCTGATTTAGTGTCGTTTATTCAGCGCCTCAGCAATCAGACGACACAACTTGGTTTGGGTACCGTGCTGATTGGTGATATGGGCATGGCGGCGGGTGGGCGTTTTAACAGCGGTCATGCCAGCCACCAAAGCGGGCTGGACGTGGACATCTTCTTGCAGCTTCCTAAAGCGCGCTGGACCTCAGCTCAGCTCCTTAAACCACAAGCACTGGATTTAGTCGGCAGTGACAATCAGCATGTGGTGCCGAGTTTGTGGCAGCCTGAAATCAGCAGTCTGATTAAACTTGCTGCGAAAGATAATGATGTGACGCGCATCTTCGTCAACCCGGCGATTAAACAACAACTGTGTCTGGATGCCGGGGCAGATCGTGACTGGCTGCGTAAAGTCCGCCCGTGGTTTGCGCATCGTGCACATATGCATGTCCGCCTGCGTTGCCCGGCAGATAGCCTTGAGTGTGAAGATCAACCGCTACCGCCGCCTGGCGACGGTTGTGGTGCAGAACTACAAAGTTGGTTTGCACCACCAGCACCGGGCAGCACGCCATCGAAGAAAAAAACACCTCCCCCAATACCGGCCTCTTGTCAGGCTTTACTTGATGAGCATGTTCTCTAACGGATGAGCTAATGGAATGGTTTATGGTTTCCCCACTGATGCTGGTGGTGCTGTTTTTTGTTGCACTACTGGCGGGGTTCATTGATGCACTGGCGGGTGGGGGTGGTTTGCTAACTATCCCAGCGTTATTGGCAACAGGGATGTCACCCGCTCAGGCGTTGGCAACCAATAAGCTCCAGGCGTGCGGTGGTTCGGTTTCAGCGTCTATCTACTTTGTTCGTCAAAAAGTGGTGAATTTGAAGGATCAGAAACTCAATATTCTGATGACCTTCATCGGTTCAACCAGTGGGGCATTACTGGTTCAGCATGTGCAGTCCGATGTGCTACGGCAAATCCTGCCCGTGTTGGTTATCGGTATCGGCCTCTATTTTTTGCTGATGCCAAAACTCGGAGAAGAGGACAGACAGCGCCGTTTATATGGCCTGCCATTTGCGTTGGTCGCGGGTGGTTGCGTCGGTTTTTACGACGGTTTCTTCGGCCCTGGTGCGGGTTCGTTCTATGCGCTGGCATTTGTCACGCTCTGCGGTTTTAATCTTGCCAAATCTACCGCTCACGCCAAAGTGTTAAACGCGACGTCCAATTTGGGTGGTCTGCTGTTGTTTATCATCGGTGGGAAAGTGATTTGGGGAACCGGCTTCGTGATGATGATCGGGCAGTTTTTAGGGGCGCGTATGGGATCGCGTCTGGTACTGAGTAAAGGGCAAAAACTGATCCGTCCGATGATTGTTATTGTCTCGGCGGTGATGAGTGCCAAACTCTTATTTGATAGCCATGGAACGGAGATCCTCCAGTGGTTGGGGGTAGCTTAAGATGACAACAGCAACGATGACAGAACACCATTATCAGGAACTTATCGACATTTTCGATAACTGCTTTAAAGACGAATTTAATACACGTCTGATTAAAGGCGACGACGAACCGATCTATCTTCCAGCAGATGAGGAAATACCTTATCACCGCGTGGTGTTCGCTCATGGCTATTACGCCAGCGGAATGCATGAGATTTCTCACTGGCTCATCGCGGGTAAAGCTCGCCGTGAACAGGTGGATTTTGGTTATTGGTATTGCCCGGACGGGCGTGATGCCGAAACACAGAGTCAGTTCGAAGATGTGGAAGTTAAACCGCAGGCGCAGGAATGGTTACTGTGCATGACGGCAAATTTCCCGTTCAATGTGAGTTGCGACAACCTGAGCGGGGATGTTGACCCGGACAGGATTGCATTCCAACGCCGGGTTCATGCTCAGGTAATGATTTACCTGCAAGAGGGCATCCCAGCGCGCACGGCAAAATTGATTGAAGCGTTGCGAGCGTTTTATAAAACGCCGCCGCTGGCAGCGGAGCAGTTTCCGTGGCCGGAAGATTTAAACTAATTACCTGCAGAAAAAAGAGGAAGTACGATGATCGCGGAATTTGAGACACGCATTCTGGCGCTAATTGATGAGATGGTTGAGACAGCCAGTGATGACGAACTGTTTGCCAGCGGTTATCTGCGTGGCCACCTGACTCTGGCGGTAGCGGACCTGGAACACGGTGAAGACCACAGCCCGGATGCGCTTCACACAGCGGTGTCAAATAGCCTGGAGAAAGCTATTCAAGCGGGTGAGCTTTCGCCGCGTGACCAGTCTTTAGTGCTGGGGATGTGGGATAATTTGTACCAGAAAGCGCAGTTTTAGTTGCCCGTGGTGGATGTCGCTTACGCTAATCCACCCGACAACTGTTTTATCGTAGGTCGGATTAGCGTAAGCGACATCCGACACCCCTTATTTCACTTCTCTTCCCTTCAGTAACTTCCGCACCCAAAATCGATTGGGATTTAACGCCGCTAGTGTTTCGCTATCCATTGGGACAGGCTCATCGCTCATTTGTGCTGCCAGAATCTCTGCTGCCAGTGGCGCGCTGCAAAGCCCCCTCGAACCGAGTGCCGCCAGCATAAACAAATTCGGATAAACCGGCGCAGTTATGGCATTTTCACGGCTTTCAACAAGCGTTGCATACGCTTCAAGTGTGGCGTTGTAGTCAGGAATGGAGCCAATCATTGGCATATGATCGCGTGATGCACAGCGTACACCGCAACGTGCTTCTCCGGCGGAAACATCCACTTCTTGCGGCCATTGCCCTTCCGGTAGGCAGTTAATTAAACGCTGACGGTTATGTTGCTGATCTTCATCGTTATAGCGCATATCTTCCACGCCACGATGATAGCTTGCACCGATGCAATGCTGCTGATTCTTCGGATTTTGTGGCGTCAGATAGCCGTCGTAACACAATACCTGGCGTAATGCCGAGAGCGTTGGCGTCGTCGGAATATGGCTGACCTGGCCGCCTACAGCAGAAATCGGCATTTTCTCGGTTTGCGAGAACTTATTGATTTTGTAGCCGTTGGCTAACACGACTGCTGCATGTTGCTGCGGTGCGTGTTCTGTAAACGACAACTGCCATGTATCCGCAGTCAGTGTCAGGTTTTCCACGCGGTGCTGGTAATGCGTTTTTAGCCCCATCTTTTCTGCGAGTGACAGCACGCCTGCGGTGAGTTGAGCCGGGCATAACCAGCCACCGAGCGGGTAAGTTACGCCGCTATAACCGATTCCCACACCACATTGTTGAGCCACGCTTTGTGCATCGACTGCGTGTGCAAGCGCATCCGGTAATTCGAGACTCAGCATTTGCTCAATTTTATGCTGACTTTTTTCATCCCAACCTAATTGCGTGACGCCACACCAGTCATGGTCAAATTCGACGGGCAGTGAGTCATACAAACGACGCGCAAAGGTAAAAGCGGCACTGAAAAAGGTTGCCAGCGAGGCGTCGTGTGTATTCAGCAATGGATAAAGCGCGCCCTGACGATTACCGGAGGCACCCAGTGCCGGGGCTTCATCCTCGCAGTACAAGGTGACTTGCCATCCACGGCGCAGTAACGCCAGAGAGAGCAGGGCGCTGGCAACGCCTCCGCCAATGATGGCGACCTCTTTACTTTGCGCGGCAGGGCGGGCGTACCACGGCGTGCGTGCAGCGGTTTCCAGCGCATTTTCTAAAATACCTGTGAGCATTTCCCGCTTGCGACCAAAGCCTTTGCTTTTAGTCATCGTGAAACCGGCGTCAATAAGACCCCGACGGACAAATCCAGCGGAGGTAAATGTAGCCAGCGTGCCGCCAGTACGAGCCAGTTTTGCCATCGCGTTAAATAGCTGCGGCGTCCACATATCTGGGTTTTTCGAGGGGGCGAAGCCATCGAGGAACCAGGCATCAACCTGATGATTTAATGTGTCATCTAATTGGGGGATGAGTTCGTTAATATCCCCAAACCACAGGTCTAATGTAATGCGCCCTTCATCCAGCAAAAGACGATGACAACCGGCTATCGGCAATGGCCATTGTTGCTGTAATTGCTCAGCAAATGGTGCCAGTTCAGGCCAATGGGCATGGGCGGCACGTAAATCATCCGCCGTAAGCGGGAATTTTTCAAAACTAATAAAGTGCAGGCGCTGGAGGGGGGCATCTGGCTCTTTTAGGACGAAATCAGCAAAAGCTTCCCATAACGTCAGGAAGTTAAGTCCCGTACCAAAACCGCTTTCTCCAACGATAAACAGCGAGCGATCGTGAGTGGAAAATCGTTCTAACAGGCGGTTTCCACCGAGAAAGACATAACGAGTTTCCTCCAGTCCATTATCATTAGAGAAGTACACATCGTCGAACTCTCGGGATACAGGTGTACCTTCTTCGTTAAAGCCCAGATTGGCTGGTTGTATTGGGGCGTGTTTCACGTAAGTTACTCGTCTGGCAGGCAGTGAAAGGATAGTAACGATGTGTGCGAAGCGGCGCAAATTTCAGGCCGATTTGTCTGATCGGACTTGTTCGGCGTACAAGTGTACGCTATTGTGCCTGTCGAAATCCTAAACCGTGCAGTAGAAGAGGTATTGAATGAAACGTGCAGTGATTACTGGTCTGGGCATTGTTTCCAGCATCGGTAACAACCAGCAGGAAGTCCTGGCATCTCTGCGTGAAGGTCGCCCGGGGATCACTTTCTCTCAAGAATTCAAAGATTCTGGAATGCGCAGCCACGTGTGGGGTAACGTTAAACTGGACACCACCGGCCTGATTGACCGTAAAGTGGTCCGTTTCATGAACGATGCCTCTGTCTATGCTTACCTTTCAATGCAGCAAGCTATTGAAGATGCTGGTTTGAAAGAAGAAGTTTATCAAAGCAACCCGCGTGTTGGCTTGATTGCAGGTTCCGGTGGTTCTTCTAAATCTCAGGTGTTCGGTGCAGACGCAATGCGTAGCCCGCGCGGCCTGAAAGCGGTGGGTCCTTACGTTGTGACCAAAGCGATGGGTTCTGCGGTTTCCGCATGCCTCGCGACTCCGTTCAAAATTCACGGTGTGAACTACTCCATCAGCTCCGCCTGTGCGACTTCTGCGCACTGTATCGGTAACGCTGTTGAGCAGATTCAATTGGGCAAGCAGGACATCGTATTTGCTGGCGGCGGCGAAGAGCTGTGCTGGGAAATGGCCTGTGAGTTCGATGCAATGGGCGCACTGTCTACCAAATACAACGAAGACCCGACTAAAGCTTCCCGTACTTACGATGCAAACCGTGACGGTTTCGTTATCGCAGGCGGCGGCGGTATGGTTGTGGTTGAAGAACTGGAGCACGCTCTGGCTCGCGGCGCACACATCTACGCTGAAATCGTTGGCTACGGCGCAACGTCCGATGGCGCAGATATGGTTGCTCCGTCAGGTGAAGGCGCGGTGCGTTGCATGAAGATGGCAATGCACGGTGTTGATACGCCGATTGACTACCTGAATACCCACGGGACTTCTACGCCGGTTGGCGATGTGAAAGAACTGGGCGCAATCAAGGAAGTCTTCGGTAATAACTCACCAGCAATGTCCGCGACCAAAGCGATGACAGGTCACTCTCTGGGTGCCGCAGGCGTGCAGGAAGCTATCTACTCTCTGCTGATGCTGGAGCACGGTTTCATCGCGCCAAGCATTAACATCGAAGTGTTGGATGAGCAGGCTGCGGGTCTGAACATCGTGACTGAAACGACCGAGCGTAAACTGAACACTGTGATGTCTAACAGCTTCGGTTTCGGTGGGACTAACGCCACTTTGGTGATGCGTAAAGTGACTGCTTAATTTATCGCAGAAAGTGATAGATCCTAACGGGGTGCCAATGGCGCCCCGTTTTTTTTGCTGTTTACAATTATTGACAGTATCAATCACCGAAGGCACTATTCATGCCTCAACATTATCATTTTGATAATGCGTAAGCGTTCAACGTCAACCAACGCACCTTTAATCTGAACGTTCAGAGGGAAAGGGCGTGGTGGTTTCCTCGCCTTACTCTGCAATAAATGGAGTAAGCAGTATGTCTGCATTGATTGATTCTCAACTAAAAAATAGCCGACCAGAAAATAAGTCTTTATTTAACATCACCTTTGCGGTGTTTCTCACTTATATGACTGTTGGCTTGCCGCTGCCCGTTATCCCACTTTTTGTTCACAACCAACTCGGCTATGGCAACACCATGGTGGGGATTGCTGTTGGGATTCAATTCCTCGCAACGGTTTTAACGCGTGGTTACGCAGGGCGATTGGCCGATCAGCAAGGTGCGAAGCGTTCGACTTTGCAGGGAATGTGCGCCTGCGCATTCGCGGGCGTCGCTTATCTGCTGGCGGCGTTGTTGCCTGTTGATGCGATGGCGAAATTCGGTTTGCTGATTGTCGGTCGTTTGATTCTTGGTTTTGGTGAAAGCCAACTGCTTACCGGCAATCTCACCTGGGGTATGGGGCTCGTTGGCCCGGCGCGTTCAGGTAAAGTGATGTCCTGGAATGGGATGGCAATTTATGGCGCATTAGCGGCTGGCGCGCCTCTGGGGTTGCTGTTGAATAGCCACTGGGGGTTTGTTGCGCTGGGTGTATCGACTATTGCGTTGCCATTGGTAGCCTGGGCGTTCAATGGCCGTGTTCGCGCTGTTCCTGCGCATAAAGGTGATCGTCCGTCGCTGTTTGCGGTCATTGGGCTTATCTGGAAACCAGGATTGGGTCTGGCGTTGCAGGGCGTGGGTTTTGCCGTTATTGGCACGTTTGTTTCGCTCTACTTTGCAGTCAATGGCTGGGCCTGGGCCGGTTTCACACTCACCGCATTTGGTGGTGCTTTTGTCCTGATGCGTGTGTTTTTTGGCTGGATGCCTGACCGATTTGGCGGCGTGCGCGTGGCACTGGTTTCACTGGTAATAGAAGCTGTTGGGTTAGTGTTGTTATGGCAAGCGCCAGGGGCGGGTATTGCGTTAATGGGGGCGGCACTCACGGGTTGCGGTTGTTCGCTGATATTCCCGGCGCTCGGGGTTGAAGTGGTAAAACGCGTTCCGGCACAAGTGCGTGGTACAGCACTGGGCGGCTATGCTGCGTTTCAGGATATCTCTTACGGTGTCGCTGGCCCATTGACGGGATTATTAGCGACATCAATGGGTTATCCTTCGGTGTTTTTGGCAGGGGCGATATCAGCGGTAGTGGGAATCTTTGTTACGCTGATCGCTTTTCGCAAGTAATCTTTGCCACCCTTTGCGGGGTGGCAATCTGCTATATCACTATCCACAGTAAAATCATCACCACAATCAATGCGACAAAGGCCATCCCTGGGTGAGCACTGATCAACTTCATCGGCTCGATAAACGGCGACAATATTGGGCTGGCGATGGGGTGAACATGATGAACCTCAAGCGCAGCTGGCAGGCGTTCCGCCCGCTTCAAAAACACCTGATTCAAGATATCCTGCACCTGCGCGGTGGTCAGTAATGTCTGAGGCGTCGCTTGAAAACGCTGGAGTGAATAATCGGTAATTTCTTTCCATTCAGCAGGTTCCAGTGGCTGTTTAAGCGCGGCCTGGAGAGTATGCAGTGTCGGCGTATGCTGCTGGCTCAATGTTTGACGCGCCTGGAGCCATGTGGTCAGCAAAGTGAAGTGTTTTGCTGGGATCAGATCGCCCGTTTTCACCCCAGACAGCTCAAGCATCGACTGCCAGATTAGCTTTCCAGACTCGCCCGTCGCGGCAGCCAGCTTAGCAACTTGTTTATTTAACGCGTTATGTTCAGCCGGAAGCAGCGGGCGATCGGTCGCCTGGCGCTGTTGCGGTTGCGGAATCGCCAACTGGTTATTTTGTAACAGCGTCAGGACGCTTTTTAATTGCTCAGGCGTGAGTTGGCTCAGTGCGCTCTGACCAAATTGCTGGCGAATATAGTCGCTAACGGCCTGGCGATTATTGCCCTGGGGCAGAAGCTCGCTAAGTTGCTGAACGACCTGGCGGTTGGCGTGAGTGGTCTGGGCATTGCCCAGACGCTGATTGAGATTTTGTTCAGCCGCCGGAAAGTGACGCGATAATAAAGGTGTTTCACTTTTAAGCCCGAGATCATGCTTGAGTCCCGCCCACACTTCGGCACTTTGTTGCTGACTGAGTGCAACAAGGCGCGTGACCAGACGTTCCAGTACGGTACGTTGCTGAGTGGAAAGCGGAAGTTCGCCGGCCGCTGAAGGTGTGGAGGGGGGTTCCCCCGGAGGGTGCGCTGTCACCCCCTGAATGGGTTGCATAGTCTAAAATCCTTTATCGATCCCCGGCTCAAGTATGCCAGGACGCCAGATTATGGCACACTATCAGGCTTATTCTCGACGATTAACAGACAGGTAGCGTAACGTGAAAATCCTCGTTGACGAAAATATGCCCTATGCACGTGAATTGTTTAGTCGCCTGGGCGATGTAACTGCAGTGCCAGGCCGCCCGATTCCAGTCTCCGAACTGGCGGATGCCGATGCGTTAATGGTGCGTTCGGTCACCAAAGTGAATGCTGATTTACTCGAAGGTAAGGGGATTAAGTTTGTAGGTACGGCAACGGCAGGTACTGACCACGTTGACGAAAACTACCTTGCCCACGCGGGCATTGCTTTTTCAGCAGCTCCAGGGTGTAACGCTATCGCTGTTGTCGAGTACGTCTTTTCTTCACTGCTAATGTTAGCTGAACGTGATGGCTTCCACCTGACAGACCGCACGGTCGGTATTGTTGGCGTCGGCAACGTCGGTTCACGTTTGCAGGCACGTCTGGAAGCTTTCGGCGTTCGGACACTGCTGTGCGATCCTCCTCGCGCAGATCGCGGCGATGAAGGTGATTTCCAGTCGCTGGAAACCCTGGTGCGTGAAGCGGATGTGCTGACGTTCCATACGCCATTGTTCAAAGACGGCCCGTACAAGTCGCTGCATCTTGCCGACGAAAAACTGATCTCCAGCCTCAAGCCTGGCACTATTCTGATTAACGCCTGCCGTGGCCCGGTGGTCGATAACGCTGCGTTGCTGAAATGCCTTGAGAAAGGGCTGGCTCTGAGTGTGGTGTTGGATGTCTGGGAGCCAGAGCCTGAGCTCAATGTGGCGTTGCTCGATAACGTTGATATTGGTACTGCGCACATCGCAGGTTACACGCTGGAAGGTAAAGCGCGTGGCACCACTCAGGTCTTTGAAGCATTCAGCGAGTTTATTGGTCAGAAACAAAAAGTGGCTTTAGACACTTTGCTGCCAGCTCCCGAATTTGGCGCTATTACTCTGCATGGTCCGCTCGATCAGCCGACACTCAAAAGACTGGTTCATCTGGTGTATGATGTGCGCCGCGATGATGCCCCGTTGCGTAAAGTCGCAGGGGTTCCTGGTGAGTTTGACAAGCTACGCAAAAACTACCTGGAACGCCGTGAATGGTCGTCACTACATATTCAGTGTGATGATGAAACTGCGGCACAAACACTGCAAAAACTCGGTTTTAGCGCGGTTCATACTCCTCGCTAACCCTATTCTTTTGTCCCACCGGGCTGAAATCCGGTGGGATACTGTTTTATTAAGTCTGGAGTAAACCAACATGTCTGAAGGCTGGAATATTGCCGTTTTAGGTGCCACGGGTGCCGTAGGCGCAGCTGTGATTGAACTGCTTGCCGAACGCCAGTTCCCGGTTGGTGAATTGTATGCCCTGGCGCGTAGTGAAAGCGCAGGTGAAAACATTCGTTATGAAGGAAAAACCGTGATGGTTCAGGATGCTGAATCATTTGACTGGACTCAGGTTCAGCTTGCGTTCTTCGTCGCCGGTGTTGAAGCTTCGGCGCGTTTCGCCGAAGAAGCCACCAACGCCGGTTGCCTGGTGATTGACTCAAGCGGTCTGTTTGCCATGGAGCATGATGTGCCGTTGGTGGTGCCTGATGTGAACCCATTCGTATTGGGTGAATATCGCAATCGTAACCTGGTTGCCGTTGCCGACAGCCTGACCAGCCAGTTGCTGACCGCGCTGAAACCGCTGATTGAACAAGGTGGCTTATCACGTATTCAGGTGACTAATTTACTGGCGGCTTCTGGTCGTGGGAAAAGTGCGGTCGATGCGTTGGCTGGGCAGAGCGCTCGCTTGCTAAACGGTTTGCCAATCGAAGAAGAAGATTTGTTTGGTCGCCAGTTGGCCTTCAACATGCTGCCATTAGTCCCGGACGCTGAAGGCAGCGTTCGTGCTGAACGTCGCCTGGTGAACGAAGTGCGTAAAGTGCTGCAGGATGAAGGCGTGATGATTTCTGCGAGCATGGTTCAGGCACCAGTGTTCTACGGCCACGCGCAAATGGTGAACTTCGAAGCGATGCGTCCGCTGGCTGCTGAAGAAGCGCGTGATGCGTTTGGCCAGTTTGAAGACATTGAAGTGTCTGAAGAAGGGCTGTATCCAACTCAGGTTTCTGATGCTTCGGGTAGCGCGCATCTTTCCATTGGCTGTATTCACAATGACTACGGAATGCCGGAGCAGATCCAATTCTGGTCTGTGGCTGATAACGTCCGTTTCGGTGGCGCACTGATGGCGGTGAAAACGGCTGAAAAATTAGTGCAGGAGTATATGTACTAATGTCCGACGAGTTGATCGAGACCCCGCTTCATAAGATTGCACTCGGCATTGAGTACGACGGCAGCAAATATTACGGCTGGCAGCGCCAGAACGAAGTGCGCAGCGTGCAGGAGAAGCTTGAAAAAGCGCTCTCTAAAGTGGCGGATGAGCCAATTAGTGTGTTCTGCGCCGGTCGTACCGACGCAGGTGTACATGCGACCGGCCAGGTTGTGCACTTTGAAACACGTGTTCAGCGTAAAGATGCAGCGTGGACGCTCGGGGCAAATGCGAATTTACCTGGAGACATCGCGGTGCGTTGGGTGAAAGCTGTACCGGACGATTTTCATGCCCGGTTCAGCGCCACGGCGCGTCGTTACCGTTATGTCATCTATAACGAGCGGCTGCGACCTGCAGTCATGGGGCAGGGGGTGACACATTTCTATCACCCTCTGGATGCCGACCGTATGCACCGTGCAGCACAGTGTTTGTTGGGTGAGAACGATTTTACTTCGTTCCGTGCGGTGCAGTGCCAGTCGCGTACGCCCTGGCGCTACCTGATGCACATTACCGTGACCCGCTATGGCTCGTACGTCGTGGTAGACATCAAAGCGAACGCGTTTGTGCATCATATGGTGCGCAACATTGTTGGCAGCTTGATGGAAATCGGTTGTGGTAATAAAGACGAAAACTGGATGGCAGAGTTGCTGGCGGCGAAAGATCGTAAATTGGCTGCCGCGACCGGAAAAGCAGAAGGCTTGTACTTAGTTTCTGTTGATTACCCTGAACATTTTGCATTGCCTAAACCCCCGATGGGGCCACTATTTTTGGCAGACTGACGCCAGACGAGACAGGTAAATAACGATGGAATTTATCCGCTTCATTATTGATTTTATTCTGCACATTGATGTGCATTTGGCGGAGTTGGTTGCGCAGTACGGTGTCTGGGTTTATGCCATTCTGTTTTTAATTTTGTTCTGCGAAACCGGTCTGGTTGTTACGCCGTTTTTGCCAGGCGATTCCTTGCTGTTTGTGGCGGGTGCGCTGGCTGCACTGCCAACAAACGATCTGAACGTGCATACCATGGTGATTTTAATGGTGATTGCCGCTATTGTGGGCGACGCCGTAAACTACACTATCGGACGGCTGTTTGGTGAAAAACTCTTCAGCAACCCGGATTCAAAAATCTTCCGCCGCAGTTATCTTGATAAAACCCACGCTTTTTACGAGCGTCATGGCGGAAAAACGATTATCCTCGCGCGCTTCGTACCGATTGTGCGAACCTTCGCACCGTTTGTCGCAGGGATGGGGCACATGTCCTACCGTCATTTTGCGATGTATAACGTAGCGGGTGCGTTGCTGTGGGTATTGTTGTTTACCTACGCAGGTTACCTGTTTGGCGATTTGCCTATTGTGCAGGAAAACCTGAAATTACTGATTGTAGCGATTATCGTGCTGTCGATTTTGCCTGGCGTAATTGAAATTATTCGCCACAAACGTGCAGCCAAACGCCTGCAAAAGTAACCCCATCGCGCGGTTCGACCACTTTTTTATCCAAAGTCGCGAGCCGTTATGTTTTAATGAGCACCATTTATGGTCTGGGGCAGGTCACACTGCCACAGAAAAACTGGCATCGACCAGGTTCAAGCAGAAAGGTCATCAATGAGCTGGATTGAACGAATTCTCAATAAGAGCAATATTACCCCTACCCGTAAGGCGAGTATCCCTGAAGGGGTGTGGACTAAATGCGACAGCTGTGGCCAGGTTCTGTACCGTGCAGAACTGGAACGCAATCTTGAAGTCTGCCCAAAATGTGATCATCACATGCGCATGTCCGCGCGCGATCGCTTGCACAGCCTGTTAGATGAAGGTTCGCTGTTTGAGTTGGGTAGTGAACTTGAGCCAAAAGATATTCTCAAGTTTAAAGACTCCAAAAAATACAAAGACCGTCTGGCATCAGCCCAGAAAGAAACTGGCGAGAAAGATGCGCTGGTGGTCATGAAAGGTACGCTCTATAACATGCCTGTTGTTGCTGTGGCATTTGAGTTTGCCTTTATGGGTGGTTCTATGGGTTCTGTTGTGGGCGCGCGCTTTGTTCGTGCCGTTGAACAGGCTCTGGAAGACAACTGCCCGCTGATCTGTTTCTCCGCTTCTGGTGGCGCACGTATGCAAGAAGCGCTGATGTCGCTGATGCAGATGGCAAAAACCAGTGCAGCACTGGCAAAAATGCAGGAACGCGGTCTGCCGTATATTTCGGTTCTGACTGACCCAACGATGGGTGGCGTATCTGCAAGTTTTGCGATGCTTGGCGATCTCAACATTGCTGAGCCAAAAGCCCTGATCGGCTTTGCAGGTCCGCGTGTTATCGAGCAAACCGTTCGTGAAAAACTGCCGCCAGGTTTCCAGCGCAGTGAGTTCCTGATTGAAAAAGGGGCGATCGACATGATCGTTCGTCGTCCAGAAATGCGCCTGAAACTGGCAAGCGTTCTGGCAAAACTGACAAATCAGCCAGCGCCAAATCCGGAAGCTCCGCCTGAACCGATAGTGGTTCCGGAAGCACCGGCAGAAGGTCACTAGGCCTGATTGTTAAATAAGGGCAGGCCGAACAGGTTCTGCCCTTTTTCTTGAACCGTAGCGTAGAGCGGGCATCATGGAAAAAACTCAAACACCTCAAGCCACGTCGCCCCTGGCCACGTGGCTTTGTTATCTGGAAAACCTCCATTCTAAAACCATTGAGCTTGGCCTCGACCGTGTTAAAAAAGTTGCAGCGACGCTCGATGTACTGAAACCTGCGCCGACAGTGTTTACTGTTGCGGGGACCAACGGGAAAGGGACAACCTGTCGTACGCTGGAAAAAGTCTTGATGGCGGCGGGTTATAGCGTCGGCGTTTATAGTTCACCTCATCTTGTGCGCTATACCGAGCGGGTGCGCATCCAAAGCGAAGAGTTGGACGAGGCCTTCCATACCGCGGCATTTGCTCAGATTGAAGCCGCGCGCGGTGAAACTTCGCTGACCTATTTCGAGTTCAGTACCTTGTCGGCGTTGCTGTTGTTTAAGCAGATGGCGGTTGATGTGGTCATTCTTGAAGTGGGTCTGGGCGGACGTCTGGATGCGACCAATATTGTCGATGCTGATGTGGCTGTCGTCACCAGCATTGCCCTTGATCACACCGACTGGCTGGGTCCAGACCGTGAAAGTATCGGGCGTGAGAAGGCAGGTGTCTTCCGTGGAGGAAAACCTGCAGTGGTAGGAGAGCCGGATATGCCGTTGACCATCGCTGATGTGGCGATTGAAAAAGGCGCGCACTTGCTGCGCCGTGGCGTGGACTGGTCTTACCGCGTTGAAGAGAACAGCTGGAGCTTCAAAGACAAGCTGGGTGAACTGAGTGGATTACCATTGCCACTGGTGCCTCAACCGAATGCCGCAACCGCACTGGCAGCACTGCGTGCAAGCGAGCTGAATGTGAGTATTGGCGCTATCATTCAAGGGATTAAAGAGGCGACTTTACCTGGGCGATTCCAGATTATTTCGCAAGCGCCATTGGTTATTCTGGATGTGGCGCACAATCCTCATGCGGCAGCTTATCTTGCCGGGCGGCTGGCAGAATTGCCAAAACGTGGCCGCGTGCTGGCTGTCATCGGTATGTTACACGATAAAGATATCGCCGGTACGCTGGCAAATTTGTCCCCTCAAGTCGATAGCTGGTATTGTGCTCCGTTAGAAGGGCCGCGCGGTGCAAGTGCTGAACAGCTGATTGAACATCTCGGTCAGGGTGAAGTCTACGACACTGTGGCTCAGGCCTGGTATGCTGCAATGAAGGCAGCAACGGAAAATGATACCGTGCTGGTGTGTGGTTCATTTCATACAGTAGCCCACGTAATGGAAGCGCTGGACGCGGAGAAAGCAGGTGGCGAGTAAGTTTCAAAATCGATTAGTCGGAACCATTATTCTGGTCGCACTGGGGGTCATTATCCTGCCAGGGCTGCTTGATGGTCAGAAAAAGCATTATCAGGATGAGTTTGCCGCTATTCCTCTGGTTCCAAAACCGGGTGATACCGATGAGCCTGATATGCTGCCTGCTGCGACTCAGGCACTCCCTTCACAACCACCGGAAGGTGCGGCTGAAGAGGTGCGTGCGGGTACAGCGACCGCTCCTGGGCTGGATATCGCCTCACTACCTGGAGACAGTGGTGCAGGTATTGATGAAGTTCCCGTCACCCGTGAACAGCCTAAACCCAAGCCCGTGGTTGAGAAGCCAAAACCGGTAGAAAAACCACAGAGCAAAGCCGCTGCGGATCAAACGGCAGAACGTCTGGCGATGATGAACGAAGAACCTCCAGTCGCGGAAAAGCCAGCGAAGCAAGAAACTGCTGAGAAGGCACCGTCTGGGCAAGCCTATGTCGTACAGCTCGGCGCATTGAAAAATGCCGAAAAAGTTAATGAAATTGTTGGTAAACTGCGCGGCGCAGGGTTCCGTGTTTACACGTCACCGTCAACACCAGTACAGGGTAAAATCACGCGTATTCTGGTCGGGCCGGAAGTCTCGAAAGACAAACTCAAGTCTTCATTAGGTGAGCTGAATTCGCTTTCCGGTCTAAACGGTGTAGTGATGAATTATACGGCGCGGTAGTGCGGTATTCTTCGCCCTCACCCCGACCCTCTCCCCCAGGAGAGGGGGAAAGGCGATGGCGAAAACTGTACAGTCCCCTCTCCCTCAGGGAGAGGGTTAGGGTGAGGGTTGTTTTAGCACCAAAGCCCGCCAAAATAGGCACTTTTTTAATGGCGTTGAGCATTTTTTCAACGCCATTATTTATTTACGCGAGGGAAGGAAATCCCTACGCAAACGTTTTCTTTTTCTGTTAGAATGCGCCCCGAACTGGACGTCAGGGCGATTTGTCGTGAGATTTGTTCATGGTCTGGATAGATTACGCCATTATTGCAGTTATCGGCTTCTCGGCTCTGATTAGCGTTATTCGTGGGTTTGTGCGTGAAGCGTTATCGCTTGTAACCTGGGGTTGTGCTTTCTTTGTCGCCAGTCATTACTACACTTACCTGTCAGTCTGGTTCACTGGCTTTGAAGACGAACTGGTACGAAACGGAATAGCTATTGCGATACTGTTTATCGCGACACTCATCGTCGGTGCGATAGTCAATTATGTGATTAGCGCGCTGGTTGAGAAAACCGGCCTGTCGGGTACAGACAGGGTGTTGGGGATCTGTTTCGGTGCTTTACGTGGAGCGCTGATCGTCGCCGCCATTCTGTTCTTTCTTGATACGTTTACTGGTTTTTCGAAGAGTGACGACTGGCAAAAGTCGCAGCTTATCCCGCAATTCAGTTTCATCATCAGATGGTTCTTTGACTATCTGCAAAGCTCGTCAAGTTTCTTACCCCGGTAATCGTATCGGGGGGTTGTGGCTTAATGAGGAAAAGACAACATGTGCGGTATTGTCGGTATCGCCGGTTTTATGCCGGTCAACCAGTCGATTTATGACGCGTTAACGGTGCTTCAGCACCGTGGGCAGGATGCCGCAGGCATCGTCACCATTGATGCCTTAAACTGTTTTCGTCTGCGTAAAGCTAATGGTCTGGTGAGCGATGTATTTGGTGCCATTCACATGCAACGCTTGCAGGGAAACATGGGTATCGGCCATGTGCGTTACCCTACAGCGGGTAGCTCAAGTGCCTCTGAAGCCCAGCCTTTCTATGTGAACTCCCCTTACGGTATTACCCTTGCACACAACGGTAACCTGACGAACGCGCACGAACTGCGCCAAAAGCTGTTCGAAGAAAAGCGTCGTCACATTAACACCACTTCTGATTCCGAAATTCTGCTCAATATTTTCGCCAGCGAGCTGGATAACTTCCGCAACTATCCGTTGGAAGCCGACAACATTTTTGCCGCCATCGCTGCGACTAACCGCCAGATCCGTGGCGCTTATGCCTGTGTTGCAATGATCATTGGCCATGGAATGGTGGCGTTCCGCGATCCAAATGGCATCCGTCCACTGGTGATGGGTAAACGCGATTTGGGCGATGGACGTACCGAATATATGGTGGCTTCCGAAAGTGTGGCGCTTGATACGCTGGGCTTCGAATTCCTGCGTGATATTGCCCCTGGCGAAGCGGTGTATATCACTGAGAAAGGCCAGTTGTTCACACGCCAGTGTGCCGACAACCCGACCAGCAATCCTTGCTTGTTCGAGTACGTCTACTTTGCCCGTCCGGACTCGTTCATCGACAAGATTTCCGTGTATAGCGCACGTGTTGAGATGGGTAAAAAGCTCGGTGAGAAAATTGCTCGCGAGTGGGAAGATTTGGATATTGATGTGGTTATCCCGATTCCAGAAACTTCCTGTGATATCGCACTGGAGATCGCCCGTATTCTCGATAAGCCGTATCGCCAGGGGTTCGTGAAAAACCGCTACGTTGGCCGTACCTTTATCATGCCGGGCCAGCAGCTGCGTCGTAAATCTGTGCGTCGTAAACTCAATGCTAACCGTGCTGAGTTCCGCGATAAGAATGTGCTGCTGGTGGATGACTCTATCGTTCGTGGTACCACTTCTGAGCAGATTATCGAGATGGCTCGCGAAGCGGGTGCGAAAAAAGTATACCTCGCATCAGCGGCGCCAGAAATTCGCTTCCCGAACGTGTATGGCATTGATATGCCAAGCGCTAACGAACTGATTGCTCATGGCCGCGAAGTGGATGAAATTCGTCAGCTCATCGGTGCCGACGGTTTGATTTTCCAGGATCTGGACGATCTGATTGAAGCGGTTCGCGTTGAGAACCCGGATATCACTCAGTTTGAGTGCTCCGTGTTCAACGGCATCTACGTTACCAAAGATGTTGATCACGAGTATCTTGAGTATCTTGAGTCACTGCGTAATGACGATTCGAAAGCCATTCAGCGTCAAAATGAAGTGGAAAACTTAGAGATGCATAACGAAGGGTGAAACCATCCTCACCCTAACCCTCTCCTTGAAGGAGAGGGGATAGCCCGTGTTCTTCTTCTCCTTGAGACAGGGAATAGCCCGGTGTTCTTCCTCTTCTGAAGGATAGAACGGTTTTCTCCCTCTCCTGGGGGAGAGGGGTGGGGTGAGGGCAGCACTTCTTGCATCCCCGCCCATCTTACGGCAAAGTCAGCCCAGATAAACTTCTCGGGCGAATGCAGATTATGAAACGGTTAATTGTTGGGATTTCAGGTGCCAGTGGCGCAACATATGGTGTGCGACTCCTTCAGGTACTACAACAATTACCGGATGTGGAAACACACCTCATTATGAGCAATGCCGCTCGCCAAACCCTTGCGCTAGAAACCGATATGTCCCTGCGCGAAGTCCAGGCGTTGGCTGATGTGGTGCATGATGCCCGTGATATCGCCGCCAGCCTTTCTTCAGGCTCTTTTAAGACCCATGGCATGGTCATATTGCCCTGCTCAATCAAAACCCTTTCTGGCATTGTTCACAGCTATACAGATGGCCTGCTCACGCGGGCGGCAGACGTGGTGCTAAAAGAGCGTCGCCCTTTGGTTCTTTGCGTACGCGAAACCCCGTTGCACCTGGGCCATCTGCGCTTAATGACGCAAGCAGCTGAGCTGGGAGCCGTGATTATGCCGCCGATGCCTGCGTTCTATCATCGCCCGCAAAGCGTGCAGGATATTGTCGATCAGACAGTTAATCGGGTACTCGACCAGTTTGATATTGAGCTTCCGCAAGACCTGTTCACCCGCTGGACTGGTGCATAAGCGCAGTGCCAGTGTGGTGCATCACAAAACCCAATGCCTCATAATGGGGCGTTTTTGTAACCCCGATCACTTCCAGAACATTTATCCGCTATTTTCCACCGTTAATGCTTTTCCATCAGACCAGACCTGCTATCTTTCATTTCTATGACAGAGTTGTAACTATTTTTTAACATGAAACTTCACGCTTTCTTTCACGCAAAAAAAAGTGGCATGAGAACTGCAACTCTGAATCAGCAGCACAGAACAAACACAACACGACATTACACATAATAAGATCAGTCAAAATTGAGGGTTACGTATGAAAAAGCAAGTTCTCGCTCTGTCCTTACTGCTTGGCTTGAGCACCACCGCAAGCGTCTTTGCAGCCATTCCACAGAGCCTTCGTCTTGGTACGGACACGACATACGCACCGTTTTCTTCTAAAGATGCAAAAGGGGATTTTGTTGGTTTCGATATTGATCTCGGCAATGAGCTCTGTAAGCGCATCAATACCAAATGTACGTGGGTCGCAAGCGACTTTGATGCGCTGATTCCATCGCTTAAAGCGAAGAAAATCGACGGTATCATTTCCTCACTGTCTATCACCGAAAAGCGCCAGCAAGAGATTGCCTTTTCAGACAAACTCTATGCCGCTGATTCCCGCTTAATCGCTGTAAAAGGTTCTCCAATTAAACCTACGCTTGAGTCACTTAATGGCAAGCACGTAGGTGTGTTGCAGGGTTCAACCCAGGAAGCGTTTGCCAATGCTGAATGGCGTGCAAAAGGCATTGATGTCGTCGCTTACGCCAACCAGGACCTGATTTATTCAGATCTGGCGGCTGGCCGACTGGATGCCGCATTCCAGGATGAAACTGCGGCTAGCGAAGGCTTCCTGAAACTGCCTGCGGGTAAAGACTATGCGTTTGCTGGCCCGTCTGTGAAAAACAAACAGTACTTTGGTGACGGTACCGGTATTGGCTTGCGTAAAGACGATGTTGAGCTGAAAGAAGCCTTTAACAAAGCGCTGGCAGATATGCGTAAAGACGGTACTTACGACAAATTTGCTAAGAAGTACTTCGATTTTAATGTTTACGGTGAATAAGTTTATCCCGTAGTCTGTAGCCCGGTTATGCTTTGATGCAGCCGGGCTGAATAGAATTGCAAATAATCAGAGCCGATTGCACTCTTAAGGTGCAAATATTTAGCGGTGCACCAAAATGGTGTATCGATTGCATCTTGTTGGTGCAGTGGGTTTTTCGAGTTGTTGTGACGTGTCGTTCTGGCGCGCCAGACTAACAAAAAAACACTATATTAAGATGCATAAATTGGCATGGAACGTGCAATTTTATCCGGTTAAAAAGCAATCGCGTATAAAAACAGTCTATTCGAGGATAATTATGAACAAGCAGATCATCGCTCTTTCGTTGGTACTGGCATTTTCCAGTGTTTCCACCGCTTTCGCCGCAATTCCTAAGAATTTACGCATTGGTACAGACCCTACTTACGCCCCATTTGAATCGAAAAATGCCCAAGGGGAATTGGTGGGTTTTGATATCGATCTGGCAAAAGAACTCTGTAAACGCATCGAAACGAACTGCACCTTCGTGGAAAACCCACTGGATGCGCTGATCCCCTCGTTGAAAGCGAAAAAAATCGACGCGATTATGTCGTCCCTTTCTATCACTGAAAAACGCCAACAAGAAATTGCCTTCACCGACAAACTGTACGCGGCAGATTCGCGTTTAGTCGTCGCAAAAGGCTCCCCAGTTCAGCCAACGCTTGAGGCTCTGAAGGGCAAGCGCATTGGTGTTCTGCAAGGCACGACACAAGAAACCTACGGTAATGAGCATTGGGCGCCTAAAGGCATCGAAATTGTCTCTTACCAGGGGCAGGATTCCATTTACGCTGACCTGACCGCAGGCCGTATTGACGCCGCATTCCAGGATGAAGTCGCTGCGAGCGAAGGCTTCCTGAAACAACCTGTTGGTAAGGATTACCAGTTTGGTGGGCCGTCCATTAAAGACGACAAATTGTTTGGTGTAGGCACCGGTATGGGTCTGCGTAAAGACGATACTGAGTTGCGCCAGGCGCTGAACAAAGCATTTGCTGAAATGCGTAAAGATGGAACTTACGAGAAGTTGGCGAAGAAATACTTCGACTTCGATGTTTACGGTGGTTAACAGTCACCAGTGGTTCAACCTGCCCTGAAAGGGCAGGTTAGGTTTGTGCAGACACTGACGACAGGATACGCACCATGTTGTACGGTTTTTCTGAAGTAATCTTTAAAGGGGCCATCGTCACGCTGGAACTGGCGCTAAGCTCCGTTATCCTCGCCGTTATTATAGGTCTGGCTGGAGCTGGTGCTAAGTTATCCAAAAACCGCCCGTTAGCCTTGCTGTTTGAAGGTTACACGACGCTGATTCGCGGTGTGCCTGATCTGGTGTTGATGCTGCTGATTTTCTATGGCCTGCAAATGGCACTCAATGTGTTAACCGACTCGCTGGGAGTCGCTCAGTTTGATATTGACCCTATGGTGGCGGGTATCATTACACTCGGCTTTATCTACGGTGCCTATTTTACTGAGACTTTCCGCGGTGCTTTCCTCGCTGTTCCACGCGGCCATATCGAAGCCGCAACCGCTTTTGGTTTTACCGGTTCCCAAACATTCCGCCGTATTTTGTTCCCGGCCATGATGCGCTTCGCACTTCCGGGGATAGGTAACAACTGGCAGGTCATTTTGAAAGCCACCGCACTGGTCTCTTTGTTAGGACTGGAAGATGTGGTGAAAGCCACGCAACTCGCGGGGAAAAGTACCTGGCAGCCATTCTACTTTGCGATTGTTGCCGGGATCATTTACCTGATATTCACTACGATATCTAACGGTGTATTGCTCTGGCTTGAACGCCGCTACTCGGTTGGTGTGAAGAGGGCTGAGCTATGATCGAAATTATTCAGGAATACTGGAAAGCGCTGCTGTGGACTGATGGTTACCGCTTTACTGGGGTTGCCATTACGCTGTGGTTGCTGATTTCTTCGGTGGTAATGGGCGGTATTCTGGCTCTGTTCCTGGCTATTGGACGGGTATCGAGCAACAAGTTTATTGCATTCCCAATCTGGCTATTCACCTACATCTTCCGTGGCACGCCGTTGTACGTGCAACTTCTGGTGTTCTACTCCGGAATGTACACGCTGGAAGTGGTGAAAGGCACCGTATTACTCAATGAGTTTTTCCGTAGCGGCCTGAACTGTACGGTGCTGGCGCTGACGTTAAATACCTGTGCCTATACGACAGAAATTTTTGCCGGGGCGATTCGATCGGTGCCGCATGGTGAAATTGAAGCCGCTCGTGCTTATGGTTTCTCACCTTTCAAATTGTACCGCTGCATTATTTTGCCTTCGGCGTTACGTATTGCCCTGCCTGCGTACAGCAACGAAGTCATTTTAATGCTGCACTCCACGGCGCTGGCGTTTACTGCCACGGTGCCGGACTTACTGAAAATCGCCCGAGATATCAACTCTGCGACTTACCAGCCGTTTACGGCGTTTGGTATTGCGGCGGTGTTATATCTGATTATTTCTTACGTACTGATAAGCCTGTTCCGCAGAGCCGAGCAGCGTTTTATGCAGCACGTTAAACCCAGTTCTTCGCACTGAGTAATTCCCATGGCTGAAAATAAACTAAACGTTACTGATCTGCACAAACGCTACGGCAAACATGAAGTGCTTAAAGGGGTTTCTCTACGCGCAGACGCGGGAGATGTGATTAGCATTATCGGCTCGTCCGGCTCGGGGAAAAGTACCTTCCTGCGCTGCATTAACTTCCTCGAAAAACCGAGCGAAGGGTCAATTGTGGTAAGCAACCAGAATATCAATCTGGTGCGTGACACTGACGGGCAGCTCAAAGTTGCTGACAAAAATCAGCTCCGCTTACTGCGCACACGTCTGACGATGGTGTTCCAGCATTTTAACTTGTGGAGCCACATGACGGTGTTGGAAAACGTCATGGAAGCGCCGATTCAGGTGTTGGGGTTGAGTAAGCAAGATGCGAAAGAGCGTGCCATAAAATATCTGGCGAAAGTTGGCATTGATGAGCGCCAGCAGGCGAAATATCCGGTGCATCTTTCTGGTGGTCAACAGCAGCGTGTTTCTATCGCGCGTGCACTGGCAATGGAGCCAGAAGTATTGCTGTTTGATGAACCGACTTCTGCATTAGATCCTGAGCTGGTGGGTGAAGTGTTGCGTATCATGCAAAAACTCGCCGAAGAAGGGAAAACCATGGTGGTGGTCACGCATGAAATGGACTTTGCGCGCCACGTTTCAAACCACGTAATTTTCCTGCACCAGGGCTTGATTGAAGAAGAGGGGACGCCAGCCGAATTGTTTGGTAACCCGAAAAGTGCACGTTTACAGCAGTTCCTTTCTGGATCGCTGAAGTAATCCCGCTCACCCTAACCCTCTCCCAAAGGAGAGGGGATAGTCCGGTGTTCACCCTCCCTGCCTTTCTCCTTCTCCTGGGGGAGAAGGTTGGGATGAAGGCGCAAATTACCGCACCACATCTCCCAGTGCCTCTTCAAGGTCATACCAACGGAAACCAAATCCCGATTCTTCAAGTCGTTTTGGTAGCGCTCGTTGCCCGCCTAATACCAATACCGAAGATTCCCCCATCATCATTCTCACTGCCGTTGCCGGGGCGCGCATAAAGGCCGGGCGATTTAACGCGTGCCCCAGCGCGTGAGAGAACTGTTCGTTGCGTACCGGGTAAGGCGAAACCATATTGAATGGCCCACTCAGATCGTTATTGAGCAGCCACAGAATACCGTTAACCATATCGTCGATATGAATCCATGCCAGATACTGCCGACCATCGCCCATAGGGCCACCCAGGCCTAAGCGAAATATCGGCAGTAACTTTGCCAGAATTCCGCCCTTCGGCGCCAGGACCACGCCGGTACGCAGCAGGCAGACGCGCGTCTGCTCGCTCTGCGCGCCACAGGCGATTTGCTCCCAGCGGGCGCACAGTTTATGGGTAAATTCATTGTGGGGTGGCTCATCTTCGTTGACGACCACTTCGCCTAGGTCGCCGTAATAGCCCGCAGCGGAGCCAGAGATAAGCACGGAGGGCGGTGTTTGGCTTGCTTTAAACATCTCGACCAGACGTTCGGTGATTTGCCAGCGGCTGGTGCACAGCCGTTGCTTTTGCGTCTCGGTCCAGCGTTTATCGGCAATCGGTTCACCTGCCAGATTGATGACAGCATCAAATCCATCAAGATTGGGATGATCGCTCAACCCTTTCCATAGTGTGACTTTTGGGCTGAGTTTCGCCCGAGCTTTCTCGGGGCTTCGGGTGACGACGGTGACATCGTGCCCTAACTCCAGCAATCGTGGCACCAGATGGCTACCAATCAATCCTGTTCCGCCGGTAATCAGTATCTGCATGGCCGTCTCCCGCTTTTTACGCCGGGCTCCGCCAACTCATCGTCATGGAAACGGAATCGGCATAACGCAGCGCGTGAAGTTTATCTATTTCTACTTCAGCATAAGACACCCACGGATGGTCGCATGCGATATCGAGCACATCCTGAGTTAATTTTTCCAGCAATGAGAAACGATTATTCTCAACCAACTGGATGATTTGTTTAGTTATCGTGCGATAGTTCAGCGCATCGTTGATGTCTTCACTGGCGCGAGCTTTGTCCGCCGGATAATGAATCGCAACGTTAACGACGATATCCTGGCGATTGGCAATTTCTTCTTCTTTGATGCCAATGAAGGTGCGCAGGCGTAAGTTTTTGATTCGAATAATTGCGGATGACATTGCAGGTTTCTTCCTTGTATTAGTTTTCAGCCACAGAATACATGAGGAAAAACATTGCGCCCATAGCGGGCGCATTGGGATTAACTTTTTTGCGCTTGCTGATATGCGCGTTCTGTCGCCGGGCGCGAGCGGATACGTTCAAACCAGTTCTCGACGGCCGGGAAATTCGCCAGATTAATGCGCTGGCGTTCATGCGATACCGTCCACGGGTAAGTCGCAATATCAGCAATGCTGTACTCATTGCCGCCCAACCACGGGGTTTTCTCTAATTGTTTGTTTAACACGCCATACAAACGCTGAGTTTCCACTTGATAGCGTTCTATCGCATACGGCACCGGTTGCGGCGCGAAGTGGTTAAAGTGATGATTCTGCCCAAGCATCGGACCAAAACCACCGACTTGCCAGAACAGCCATTGCAGGGTGTGGGCGCGTTCACGCAGATCTTTACTTAATAGCTCGTTGGTCTTCTCAGCCAGATAAAGCAAGATTTCACCCGATTCAAATAAGCTCAACGGGCCGCCGCCATCGGCTGGGTTATTGTCGATAATCGCGGGTATTTTATTGTTGGGGGAAATCGCCAAAAAGGCAGGCTGAAACTGATCTCCTTTGCCAATATCAATACGGTGAATACTGTAATCCAGACCCACCTCTTCCAGAAACAGCGTGATTTTGTGGCCGTTTGGTGTGGGTGCATAGTAAAGGTCGATCATCTCATTACCATCCTGATATCAGTTTTTTGCATAAACCTATGGAGTATAGACTTTTTGATAAATTTGCTAGTTAGATGAGTTTTGCTCAAGTGACAACTGCCATTTTCCGCTATATGTTCAATAACCTGGATGCTTGAATCATGGGGATATTATGAGCCAGCCGACAATAACGCTTTGGTCCGATAGCAACTACTTTAGCCCTTACGTGATGTCTGTATATGTCGCCCTGAAAGAGAAGGGCCTTAACTTTACGTTGCAAACAATAGACCTGAATACGGGACAAAATCTGAAACCTGGCTGGAAAGGGTATGACCTTACACGCCGTGTCCCTGTGATTGCTGTCGACGACTTTTTGTTAAGCGAATCCTCCGCCATTACTGAATATCTCGAAGAACGTTTTGCCCCGCCGACATGGGAACGAATCTACCCACATGACTTAGAAAAAAGGGCGCGCGCCAGACAAATTCAGGCGTGGATCCGTAGTGATTTAATGCCTATTCGTGAAGAGCGTTCAACCGACGTGGTTTTCGCAGGTGTAAAGAAGCCGCCGCTGAGTGACAAAGCGCAGGCTACAGCACAAAAGCTTTTGGCCACTGTTGACGGTTTATTGCCCGTCGGCCAGCAAAATTTATTTGGTGAATGGTCTATTGCAGATACGGACCTGGCCTTAATGCTCAACCGTTTGATCCTGAATGGGGACGAGGTGCCTGAGCGTTTGCAAGAATACGCAACTTTTCAATGGCAGCGTGCTTCAGTTCAACGTTTTCTGGCACTTTCCGCAAAGCATTCTGGCTGACTAACAGCATAATTCGGTATGATCATTTCGCTTACCATTAACAGGAATGCGGTTTTATGAAGCTGATGTTTGCCTCGGATATTCATGGTTCTCTACCTGCTACGGAGCAGGTGCTGTCGCACTTTGAACGTAGCGGCGCCAAATGGCTGATATTATTGGGGGACGTGTTGAATCACGGACCGCGGAATGCATTACCGGCAGGCTATAATCCTGGAGCGGTTGCGGAGCGGTTTAACAGCATTGCGGATAAAATTATTGCAGTACGCGGGAACTGTGACAGCGAAGTTGATCAGATGCTGCTACATTTTCCGATTACCGCTCCCTGGCAACAGATTTTAATGGCTGAGCAGCGTTTATTTGTTACGCATGGTCATTTGTATAATCCTGACAAACTGCCGCCGCTGGCAGAAAATGACGTGCTGGTTTTTGGCCACACTCATCTACCATTAGCTGAAAAACAAGATACGGTTTATCTGTTCAATCCTGGCTCGGTGAGTATACCTAAAGGCGGATTCGAACCGAGCTACGGCATGTTAAACGATGGTGTTCTGAGCGTTCACGCACTGAATAACGATGGGGTTATTGCACAGGTCGAGATTACCCCGTAACTTACCGCTTGTTGAACATAACGCGCCATTAGAGCGCCCTGAATAAGGTTTCCCCGATGGTGGAACAGAGTCATTTTGTTGGCACGGAATGGATAGACATTGTCAATGAAGACAATGAAGTAATCGCGCAAGCAAGCCGTGAACAAATGCGCGCGCAGCGTTTGCGACATCGTGCGACTTATATTGTTGTGCATGACGGAATGGGTAAAATTTTGGTGCAGCGCCGCACTGAAACGAAAGATTTTATGCCGGGCATGTTGGATGCCACCGCTGGCGGAGTGGTTCAGGCCGATGAGCAATTACTCGACTCTGCACGTCGCGAAGCTGAAGAAGAGCTGGGTATCGCTGGGGTACCTTTTGCCGAGCATGGTCAGTTCTATTTCGAAGATGCCAATTGCCGGGTGTGGGGAAGCCTGTTTAGTTGCGTTTCTCATGGCCCATTTGCTTTGCAAGAGGCAGAGGTCAGCGAAGTCTGCTGGATGTCTCCAGAAGAGATTACCGCTCGTTGTGATGACTTCACGCCAGACTCTTTAAAAGCGCTGGCGTTGTGGATGACCCGCAACGCTAAAAATGAATCTCAGCACGCAGCTGCGGAGTAATTCGTTCAGGTTTTCAATGTCTCGTAGTGAATCTCCGGGGCATCGCTAATAAAAAAGGCCGCATATCAATGCGGCCTTTTTGCTACTCAGAAGACCTTAGTCTTGTTGAGAAGACTGAATCGCAGTCAGAGCGATGGTGTAAACGATATCGTCTACCAGTGCGCCACGAGACAGGTCGTTAACGGGTTTACGCATACCTTGCAACATTGGCCCGATAGAGATCAGGTCAGCTGAACGCTGTACCGCTTTATAAGTGGTGTTACCGGTGTTCAGGTCTGGGAAGATGAACACGGTAGCGCGACCCGCAACCGGTGAGTTTGGTGCTTTGGACTTAGCAACATCAGCCATAACTGCGGCGTCATACTGCAACGGACCATCGATAACAAGGTCAGGACGTTTTTCCTGAGCGATACGAGTCGCTTCACGCACTTTCTCAACGTCACTACCTGCACCAGAAGTACCGGTGGAGTAGGACAGCATCGCAACGCGTGGGTCGATACCGAATGCAGCAGCGGAATCCGCAGACTGAATGGCGATTTCTGCCAGTTGCTCAGCCGTTGGATCTGGGTTGATCGCGCAGTCGCCGTAAACATAAACTTGTTCAGGCAGCAGCATGAAGAACACAGAAGAAACCAAAGAGCTACCTGGTGCAGTTTTGATAAGCTGCAACGGAGGACGAATGGTGTTCGCGGTGGTGTGAACCGCACCGGAAACCAGACCGTCAACTTCGTCTTGCTCAAGCATCAAAGTACCCAGCACAACGTTGTCTTCCAGTTGCTCACGCGCAACGGCTTCGGTCATGCCTTTGCTCTTACGCAGCTCAACCAGACGTGCAACGTAGCTTTCGCGAACCACTTCTGGGTCGACGATTTCGATGCCAGCACTCAGTTCAACACCTTGTGCAGCAGCAACACGGGTGATTTCATCCGGGTTACCCAACAATACGCAAGTCGCGATACCACGTTCAGCACAGATAGAGGCTGCTTTCACGGTACGTGGTTCTTCGCCTTCTGGCAGAACAACACGTTTTCCGGCTTTACGAGCAAGCTCGGTCAGCTGGTAACGGAATGCTGGAGGAGACAGACGACGGCTGCGCTCGGACGTTGCAGTCAGGGATTCGATCCACTCTGCATCAATGTGGCTTGCCACATATTCCTGCACTTTTTCGATACGCTGATGGTCGTCTGTTGGGACTTCCAGGTTGAAGCTTTGCAGGCTCAGAGAAGTCTGCCAGGTATTGGTATCAACCATGAACAGCGGCAGGCCGGTTGCGAATGCACGCTCACACAGTTTGCTCACGCGTGGGTCCATTTCGTAACCACCGGTCAGCAGAACTGCACCGATGTCGACACCGTTCATTGCGGCCAGGCACGCTGCAACCAGCACGTCTGGACGGTCTGCAGAAGTGACCAGCAGAGAACCTGGGCGGAAGTGTTCCAGCATGTGCGGGATGCTGCGCGCACAGAAGGTAACAGACTTCACGCGACGAGTTTTGATGTCGCCTTCGTTGATGATGGTTGCGTTCAGGTGACGCGCCATATCAATTGCGCGAGTTGCGATCAGATCGAAACTCCACGGCACACAACCCAGAACTGGCAGCGGGCTGTCAGCAAACAGTTCTTTAGGATCGATGTTTGCGATGCTCGCTTTGGTGGAGTCATCGAAAATCTCGGACAGATCAGGGCGAGTACGACCTTGATCATCCACTGGGGCATTCAGTTTGTTAATGATTACGCCAGTGATGTTGGTATTTTTGCTGCCACCGAAGCTGCTACGAGCCAGTTCGATACGCTCTTTCATCTGCTCTGGAGAGTTGTTACCCAGAGACATGACGAAGACGATTTCGGCGTTCAGCGTTTTAGCAATTTCATAGTTCAGAGACTGCGCAAACTGATGCTTGCGAGTAGGCACCAGGCCTTCAACCAGAACCACTTCAGCATCTTTGCTGCTGGCGTGGAAGTTGGCGATGATCTCTTCCATCAGCACGTCTTGTTGGTTGCTGGACAGCAGCGACTCAACGTGGTTCATGTGCAGCGGTTCAGCGGTAGGGATGCTGGAGTTTGCACGAACGATGCTGGTGGTTTGATCTGGAGTATCGTCACCGGAACGCGGTTGGGCGATAGGTTTGAAAACGCTAAGGCGAACGCCTTTTTGTTCCATAGCACGGATAACACCCAGGCTGACGCTGGTCAGGCCGACGCTAGTTCCGGTAGGGATCAACATAATAGTACGGGACACGGTATAACCTCTTTCGTATATACCCGTCATTCTTCGAGCTGCAGGGGTGTTGGCTGCACTCACAAACCCCAGTCACTTACTTAAGTAAGCTCTTGGGGATTTATGAGCCTCATCCATGAGTCTCACCCTACGGGCCAGCGCAAGCGCTGTTCAAATCTGTTCCAGACAGATTTGTCACTCCCTTGCCGCCTACCTGCAACTCAAATTATTTAGGGTATAAGTCTGTTAGGACTTAGAAAACAACACCGCCAGCGAAAGCTGGCGGTAAGGAGAATCAAGCTGTCAGGCGAGATGCATCCTGAGCGATAACCAGTTCTTCGTTGGTCGGAATGACCACCGCAAGACGGGTACCCTCTTTGTTGATGAAGCCTGATTTACCAAAGCGCGCAGCCAGGTTGCGTTCGTGGTCAACTTCAAAGCCCAGAACACCCAGTTTGCCCAGAGACAGTTCACGTACCATTGCTGCGTTTTCGCCGATACCACCAGTGAACACCACTGCGTCCAGACGACCGTCCATCAGTGCAGTGTAAGAACCGATGTATTTCGCCAGGCGGTGACAGAACACATCCATCGCACGCTTAGCGTCTTCTTTGGTGGTGTAGTTGTCTTCAACATAACGGCAGTCGCTGGTGACTTCAGTCAGACCCAACAGGCCAGATTCTTTGGTCAGCATTTTGTTGATGTCATCAACGCTCATGCCCAGAGAGTCGTGCAGGTGGAAGATAATCGCTGGATCGATGTCACCAGAACGGGTGCCCATGACCAGACCTTCCAGTGGAGTCAGACCCATAGAGGTGTCAACACACTTGCCGTTACGAATAGCAGAAACGGAACCACCGTTGCCCAGGTGGCAAGTGATCACGTTCAGTTCTTCTACTGGCTTGTTCAGCATTTTCGCGGCTTCTTGAGTCACATAGTAGTGGCTGGTGCCGTGTGCGCCGTAGCGACGAACGCCGTGCTCTTTGTACAGTTTGTACGGCAGAGCATAGAGATAGGATTCTTCTGGCATGGTCTGATGGAATGCAGTGTCAAACACAGCAACGTTTTTATCAGCCAGTTTAGGGAAAGATTTCAGTGCTTCCGCGATACCGATCAGGTGCGCTGGGTTATGCAGCGGTGCAAAAGATGCGGAATCTTTGATACCCTGAATCACAGTCTCGTCGATAACGACAGAGCCGGTGTACTTCTCGCCGCCGTGAACAACACGGTGGCCGATAGCAGTCAGCTGCTCGGACAATTCAGGTTTTTGTGCCAGAATGGTATTAACCATAAAGTTAAGAGCTTCGCTGTGAGCGGCGCCTGCACCTAAAGCTGCTTCTTGTTTACTGCCATCCATTTTCCACTTGATACGCGCTTCTGGAAGATGGAAACACTCGGCTAAACCAGAGAGGTATTCGTCACCGTTTACAGCATCGATAATTGCGAATTTCAGTGATGAGCTACCGCAGTTCAGAACCAGTACTAACTTATTCGACATGGAAGTACCTACTATTAATATGTGGCTAAAAAAACGTCATTTAGTCTCTCAGCGTAGCGCATGATGAGCCTGACATTTATGATTAACGTCATGCCAGAAGTGTTTTTTTGGCATAGCGAATAAATACTCTAAAGTTTTCGGTATATTGCGTGATTTTTCGGCAATAACAAACTGAGCAAAAAATTGACAACCTGCGGTTTCCCATCTACGGCCATCAAGGCCGGCACAGGATACCTGATTGCGGTAGTTAAAGACAAAATATTTTGAACCATGTAATTTAGAGTTGTTGTTTTGCACAAAAATTTTATTTTTTATATGTGAAGTTGAGGTAAAGCCATGTCTATCCCCAAAAATAGCCACGCAAGCTGGTTCAGTATGTTCAGCCGTGGGCAACACTATTCAAAGACCTGGCCTGTTGATAAACGCCTCGCGCCTATCTTTGTAGAAAATCGAGTGATTCGCGCCACGCGTTTTGCCATCCGCTTTATGCCTCCACTCGCTGTGTTTACGCTGACCTGGCAAATTGCACTTGGCGGCCAACTTGGCCCCGCCGTTGCGACGGCTTTATTCGCCTGTAGTCTTCCGATGCAGGGATTATGGTGGTTAGGTAAACGCTCTGTGACGCCACTCCCGCCATCCATTCTCAGTTGGTTCTACGAAGTACGCGGCAAACTGCAGGAAGCAGGGCAGGCGTTAGCGCCTATTGAAGGCAAGCCAGACTACCAGGCGCTGGCAGATGTTCTGAAACGTGCGTTCAAGCAGTTGGATAAAACTTTTCTGGATGATTTGTAAAATCCCTGCCGTTACGCATATAAAGAAGGATATTTTTTTCGCAGGTTCATTCCTGCGCAACAGGAGCTAAGAAATGGAAATGACTAACGCCCAGCGTCTGATTTTATCTAATCAGTACAAAATGATGACCATGCTCGACCCGGACAACGCCGAGCGTTATCGTCGCCTTCAAACCGTTATCGAGCGCGGCTACGGTCTGCAAATGCGCGAGTTGGATCGTGAATTCGGTGAGCTGACAGAAGAAACCTGCCGCACGGTTATCGACATTATGGAGATGTATCACGCTCTGCATGTCTCCTGGACCAACCTGAAAGACAACCAGGAAATCGATGAACGTCGTGTGACTTTCCTTGGTTTTGATGCGGCTACCGAAGCTCGTTTCCTGGGATATGTTCGCTTTATGGTGAACATTGAAGGTCGTTATACTCATTTCGATGCGGGCACTCATGGCTTCAACGCCCAGACTCCAATGTGGGAAAAATATCAGCGCATGTTGAAAGTCTGGCAGTCTTGCCCACGTCAGTACCATTTAAGTGTGAACGAAATCGCGCAAATTATTAATGCCTGAGGGGAGACGCGTAGTGAAGTGCAAAGGTTTCTTGTTTGATTTGGATGGGACGCTGGTTGATTCTCTGCCAGCCGTCGAGCGAGCCTGGATTAACTGGGCTAAGCGTTTCGATATTTCGCCACAGGAAGTTTTAGGCTTCATTCACGGCAAACAGGCGATCACTTCGCTACGTCACTTTATGGCGGGCGCGTCTGAAGAGGAGATTCAGCAGGAGTTTCTTCGTCTCGAGAAAATCGAGTCTGAAGATACCGACGGGATTGTGGCGTTGCCAGGTGCCGTTGAACTGCTGACGCATTTGAATGAAGCGGGTATTCCGTGGGCTATCGTGACCTCGGGTTCATTACCGGTAGCGTCAGCTCGTCGTGCAGCGGGTGGTTTGCCCAAGCCTGAAGTCCTGGTCACCGCTGAACGTGTTGCTCGCGGTAAACCGGAGCCAGATGCCTACTTGCTTGGTGCGCAACTGCTCGGTCTTGAGCCGGAAGAGTGCGTGGTGGTAGAAGATGCCCCTGCAGGCGTGTTGTCGGGTTTGGCGGCGGGCTGCCATGTCATTGCAGTCAATGCGCCTGCGGATACACCGCGCCTTGAGCATGTCGATTATGTATTGCAGTCACTGACTGAGCTTCTGGTTCAAAAAATGCCAGATAACACAGTCGAAGTGTTTAGAAAACACTGAACATATGACGTAGCCCCGCGATAGCGGGGCTTTTTTATGACAAAATTTCCGCATCCTGAGCAATCACAAAAGGAATTGTTTTGAACTCAGAACTGATTTGGGTTTTATCATTGCTGGCAATTGCAGTGGTATTGTTCGCCACGGGTAAAGTCCGTATGGATGCCGTCGCGCTGCTTGTCATTATTGCCTTTGTCCTCAGCGACACCCTCACACTTAGCGAAGCCTTCTCGGGCTTTAGCGACCCCAACGTTATTTTGATCGCTGCACTCTTTATTATTGGCGATGGTCTGGTGCGCACCGGCGTGGCTTCCAAAATGGGCTCCTGGCTGGTGGACGTGGCGGGCAGCAGCGAAACCAAAATGCTTATTTTGTTGATGCTCACCGTTGCTGGCCTGGGCGCGTTTATGAGCTCGACAGGCGTGGTTGCCATCTTTATCCCCGTGGTCCTCAGCGTTTCAATGCGCATGAAAACGTCTCCGTCGCGCTTAATGATGCCGCTGAGTTTTGCAGGCCTGATAAGTGGCATGATGACGCTGGTTGCTACGCCGCCAAACCTGGTGGTGAACAGCGAATTGCTACGTGAAGGTTTGCAGGGCTTCCATTTCTTTAGCGTCACGCCGATTGGGCTGGTGATTTTGTTGCTGGGTATCGGTTACATGCTCATCGCACGTTTTGCTTTAAACGGGCAGAAAAAGGATGAGGGCAAACAAAACTGGCGACGTCGTACTTTTCGCGATCTGATTAAAGAGTACCGTTTAACCGGGCGCGCACGTCGCCTGGCGATCCGCCCCGGTTCCCCCATGGTTGGCCGCCGTCTGGATGACTTAAAATTGCGTGAGCGTTATGGCGCGTACGTTATCGGTCTTGAGCGGTGGCGTAAATTCCGCCGGGTTATCGTCAATGTTACGGGGACAACCGAATTTCGCGCACGTGATGTCCTGTTAATTGATATGTCTGCGTCCGAAGTCGATCTGCGTGAGTTCTGTCGGGAGCAGATGCTTGAGCCTATGGTCCTGCGCGGCGAGTATTTCTCGGATCAGGCGCTGGACGTTGGCATGGCTGAAGTTTCATTAATCCCTGATTCAGAATTGTTTGGCCAAACAATTCGTGAAATCGGTTTTCGTACACGCTACGGCCTGAATGTGGTGGGGCTGCGCCGAAATGGCGAAGTGATGGACGGCTTGCTGGTGGATGAATCCTTGCAGCTAGGCGATATTTTGCTGGTGGTGGGCGACTGGAAACTGATCAGCCAATTACAGCAAAAAGGCCGCGATTTCCTGGTGCTCAACTTACCGGTGGAAGAGGGCGAGGCATCACCTGCTCATAGTCAGGCACCACATGCTATTTTCTGCCTGGCGCTGATGGTTGCGCTGATGCTGACTGACGAAATTCCTAATACGATTGCTGCGATTATCGCCTGTCTGCTGATGGGGAAATTCCGCTGCATTGATATGGAGAGTGCTTATAAAGCGGTGCATTGGCCAAGCATTATCTTGATTGTTGGGATGATGCCTTTTGCGCTTGCGTTGCAAAAAACCGGTGGCGTAGATTTGATCGTGAATGGGTTAATGAAGATGGGAGGCGGTTACGGCCCGCACCTGATGCTGATTTGCCTGTTCGTCATGTGTGCCGCGATTGGCCTGTTTATTTCTAACACGGCGACGGCTGTTTTGATGGCACCGATTGCCTTGGCTGCCGCAAAGTCCATGGGGGTCTCGCCTTATCCGTTCGCCATGATTGTCGCTCTTGCGGCCTCTGCCGCGTTTATGACGCCAGTCTCTTCCCCGGTGAATACGCTGGTGCTTGGGCCGGGGGAGTATAAGTTCAGTGACTTTGTGAAGATGGGCGTGCCATTTACTCTCATCGTGATGGTGGTGAGTGTGGTGATGGTGCCGATGCTTTTCCCATTCTAACCTTTGTAAACAGCCCTCATCCCAACCTTCTCCCAAAGGGAGAAGGGGAAAACAGGAGGGCACAGGACAATTCCCTCTCCCTCAGGGAGAGGGCCAGGGTGAGGGGGCCGGAATTAAAGCGGCGAATCCTGGCTAATCTCATCAAGCGAAAGCTGGAAACTCGGTACAAACACATTCATGAAGTAGTCCATCTCTTCGCTGTGTCTGTCCGCCAGCGTTTTCTCAAGTCGGGATTTCGCCAGTGCGAACTCTTTATTTCCGGCAGACAGTTCTTCCAGGCATTTCAGATAAGCGCATAACGCATCAGCTTGTTTAACGATGGCTCTTTCTTCATCGCTGCTCTGATGTTCGTCAATCAGTGGTGCCCAGATATCACGTAACTCTTCCGGCACCATATCGATCAATTTCTGCTGCGCGATTTTCTCGATAGCTTTGTATTCGTGGGCTATCTGCGAGTTGAAATATTTCACTGGTGTGGGCAAATCGCCTGTTAACACTTCACTGGCATCGTGATACATCGCCAGCAGTGCCACGTGTTCGGCATTAATCTGCCCGTTAAATTTGCGGTTCTTTATTACAGCTAAGGCATGAGCGACCATAGCGACTTGTAGACTATGCTCCGAAACATTTTCAGTGCGCACATTGCGCATTAATGGCCAACGGTTGATTAATTTCAGACGTGAAAGATGGGCAAAAAAATGGCTCTGGCTCATAGATACACTCGGGGTCTATAGGGCGGGTAAGCAGAGCGTCACCCGCCGAGAATGTGGTGGAACCAGCTTACGCTTATCCACCCTTTGAGGCTAAAAATTACTGGTGGTAATGACCGAGGAAACGTCCAAATTTATGGATAGCCATATCCAGTTCATCAACGCGAGGTAAGGTGACAATACGGACATGATCAGGCCACGGCCAGTTAAACGCAGTCCCTTGAACCAACAGCACTTTTTCCTGTAGTAAGAAGTCTAGCACCATTTTTTGGTCGTCATGGATGTTAAAACGTTTCGCGTCAATTTTAGGGAACATATACAACGCTCCCCGTGGTTTCACGCATGACACACCTGGAATCTCGTTAATCAGTTCCCACGCACGATTACGCTGCTCATACAAGCGGCCACCAGGCGCGATAAACTCACTGATACTTTGATAGCCGCCTAAAGCTGTCTGGATTGCGTGCTGAGCAGGAACGTTGGCACACAGGCGCATTGACGCCAGCATCTCCAGACCTTCGATGTAACCTTTTGCATGTTTCTTAGGCCCGCTCAGTACCATCCAGCCCTGACGGAAGCCCGCAACACGGTAGGTTTTGGACAAACCGTTAAAGGTTACCGTCAGCAGATCCGGGGCAAGTGCAGCAATCGAATGGTGCTGCGCCTCGTCGTACAGAATCTTGTCATAAATTTCATCAGCAAAAATAATCAAATTATGCTGACGCGCGATTTCAACAATTTCCAGCAGCAGTTCTTTCGAGTAGACCGCACCGGTTGGGTTATTGGGGTTGATAATCACGATACCGCGGGTACGTGGCGTGATTTTAGCGCGAATGTCATCAAGGTCAGGGAACCAGTCGGCGGACTCATCACATAAGTAATGAACGGCTTTGCCACTGGAAAGCGAGACGGCTGCGGTCCATAACGGATAATCTGGAGCAGGAACCAACATCTCATCACCGCTGTTCAGCAATGCTTGCATAGATTGAACAATCAGCTCAGAAACACCGTTACCGATGTAGATGTCTTCAACCGTCACATCCCGCATTTCTCGTGCTTGATAATGCTGCATGATGGCTTTACGTGCGGAGTAGAGCCCTTTCGAGTCGCAATAGCCCTGCGCCGTAGGCAGGTTACGAATCACATCGACAAGGATCTCATCCGGGGCATCAAAGCCAAATGGCGCTGGGTTGCCAATATTCAGCTTTAGGACTTTATTCCCTTCTTCCTCAAGACGTTTCGCCTCTTTGAGTACTGGGCCACGGATGTCATAACAGACGTTATCAAGTTTGCTGGATTTTTCGATTGGGGACATGAACCTGACCTTAAATGTTAGCGCCACTTCCTGCCGTGGAAGCGACCAGGCAACAATGTACTCCTGCAACGCCCAGATTTGAAGGTTGTCGAAGCGCCAAATAGTAATAAATCTTCAATTTTTAGAGGGGGAAGTAAAATCGGTTTGGAAATTATTTATCAGCATTATATGCTGTAAAGTATATTAATGCCGATTAAAAATATATGCTATCAATAAAAACGCAACAATATTAACTGCCTTGATGTGATGGGTGTAGTAGGTGCTGCTAACCGTAATATGAATTGAACTGAGTAATAGTTAAGGAAAATTGAATATTCATGCTCAACTTAAATGGAGTAGTGAGTGTGAGTTAATAATATGTGTATAAAAATAAACATGTATGTGATTAATATAAACAAAGAATAGAGTTATATTGCTTCTCATTTAGCTTGTAGAATTTTGGACACTTCTGTGAATAATGCATTGGTGTGTGAATTAAAAAAGAGAATGAGATCAGATAATTCGCAACAAAAGTTATGAGTTACTTCGTTTTACGGTAAGATGCAGTGCTGAAATTGGTAGGTAATTTTTGCTGGAAATAACGCAACCTTATGTTTTATTGTGGGTTGCCTTGTCGTCTTTGTACTGTGTCAATTGCCAGTGAAACGAAGTGCCTTAAAGGAAATTTTCATGGTGTTTACACGGATGTCTGTTGTGAGTTGAATAAATAAAACTCAGCGCTGAAGTTGATTTACAATAATTACGCAGTTTTAATTTCAGTAGCTAGTGCGTTAAGACGAAAGTTTGTATGTTGTAAATGTCAGTATAATATCCCCAGGGTTAAGTGTGTCGCATTATTGATTCGCATTCGCCTGAGGGCATGAAAATAAATAAGTCAGAACGACTGTCAGGATGACGGTGCTCCCCATCGGGAGGCGTTCTGTAAAAGGGAATTGCTTTATCTTTTTGATAAATCACAGCAATAAAACTAAGGCAGACTCGTAAGAGCAACCTACTAGTGAAAAAATTATGATTAACGCAAATCGTCCGATACTTAATCTCGACCTCGATCTGCTCAGGACTTTTGTTGCCGTAGCGGATCTGAATACTTTTGCCGCTGCTGCTGTTGCGGTATGCCGTACTCAATCGGCTGTAAGCCAGCAGATGCAGCGTCTTGAACAATTGGTAGGAAAGGAACTTTTTGCCCGTCATGGACGTAATAAATTGCTGACCGAGCACGGTATTCAGCTCCTTGGTTATGCGCGAAAGATTTTGCGTTTTAATGATGAAGCTTGTACTTCGCTAATGTTCAGCAATTTGCAGGGCGTATTAACGATTGGGGCATCTGATGAAACCGCGGATACCATTCTGCCGTTTCTGCTCAATCGGATAAGCTCGGTTTACCCAAAATTGGCGTTGGATGTGCGTGTTAAACGTAATCCGTTTATGGTTGAAATGCTCGATCAGCAGGAAGTGGATTTAGTTGTCACCACGTCGAAACCTGCGCATTTTGAATCCATTGTTTTACGAACTTCGCCAACATTATGGTACTGCGCTGCTGATTACGTCTTCCTGAAAGGTGAAACGGTGCCTTTGGTTGTGCTCGATAATCCGAGCCCATATCGGGATATGATGATTGAGCAATTGAATGCGGCCCGCATTCCGTGGCGTATTGCCTATGTTGCTTCGACGCTTTCTGCCGTTCGCGCTGCGGTTAAAGCAGGGCTTGGGATTACCTCCCGTCCGGTAGAAATGATGAGTCCAGAGCTACGCGTGCTGGGAAGCGCCGATGGTTTGCCGGCCATGCCTGATACGCAATACATGCTGTGCCGTAATCTGCAAACCACCAATGATTTAGCGCAGGCTATTTTTAGCGCTCTGGAAATCAACCCGAATCCATATCGTTACATGGCTTCTTCTGATGAAGATGGTGACACGGTGTTACTGGAAGGCGATTTCGAGTAACGCTATAGCGGTAAAGCGGATTTGTTAGTAACAAATTATGAAATTCAAAAACAGGTCATTGGGTGCTATTTTTGCCTCAATGGCTTGTTTTTTAATCAGTGTACCTTGGGTTTATTGCTTTTTTGTAAAAACGTCTTTTAAAACAATCTGTTTTCCATCTCTCATCCTACCTGCTTTCCCCATACATCCTGGGAATCAAAATCGCTTCAAATGTTAAAATAAAGGCTGCAATGTTGTTGGTTTTTGATATGAATTAACAGAAGCGTGTCTCAGATCAAGAAAATACTCCCTATAGGGGGGATGAATAGTTGAGATTTCCTGCCAAAATAGAGCAGTAGTTATTTTTTTCCTCCATAACGGACACGATTCACCTTCATTGAAAACGAGTTAGTAACGCGACGTTACCAGCTTTTAACGCATTAAATGTTAATGAAGTTGCTGTCATGTAAATTAATGTGTGGATACTTTTGTTAAAGTTGACAAAAGGTTATAGAAAGGAGTAAAAAACCCCATCAATTTGCTGGTAAAGTTCTGATTCTGGCACTAATTGTAAGGTTAATTGTTCCTCCCCATGAATCGATGTGGTGTTCATCTGCCAGCAAGAGCAGAGACTTTGGCGCCACTTTTGATGAGTAAGCAATGAGTATGTCAACATCCACTGAAGTTATCGCTCATCACTGGGCGTTCGCAGTCTTTCTTATTGTTGCCGTAGGCCTGTGTTGCGTAATGCTTCTCGGGGCCTGGTTCCTTGGCGGGAGAGCTAAGGGTCGGCACAAAAACACTCCCTTCGAGTCAGGTATCGACTCAGTTGGTACAGCGCGCTTACGTCTATCCGCTAAGTTCTACTTGGTTGCCATGTTCTTCGTTATCTTTGACGTGGAAGCCTTGTATCTCTACGCGTGGTCGGTTTCTGTTCGTGAAAGCGGATGGATAGGTTTCGTTGAGGCCGCAATTTTCATTTTTGTGCTACTGGCAGGCCTAGTGTATTTGGTGCGCATTGGCGCGCTTGATTGGACTCCTGCGCGTTCGCGCCGTACCCACATCAACCCAGAAACTGACAGTCTCACTAACCGTCATACCCAAGATGCTCTGAATCCTTCAGCAAGTAGCAAGGCGATCAGTGAGTAAGTTTCCACGCGCTTACTTGAGTAAGTGATTGGGATTTAAGAACGCAGGCAACACAGCTACAACCTGAAGAAAGACGAGTATAAAGCGAGGCAATAAGATGGACTATACGCTCACCCGCATAGACCCCAACGGTGAGAATGACCGTTACCCCCTGCAAAAACAGGAGATCGTAAGCGATCCTCTTGATCAAGAAATCAACCGTAGTGTGTACATGGGCAAGCTCGAGCATGCCATGCACGATATGGTGAACTGGGGTCGTAAAAACTCAATTTGGCCTTATAACTTTGGCCTTTCTTGCTGCTACGTTGAGATGGTGACTTCGTTTACCGCCGTACATGACGTGGCACGTTTCGGTGCCGAAGTACTGCGTGCATCTCCGCGTCAGGCCGACCTGATGGTTATCGCAGGAACCTGCTTTACCAAAATGGCTCCCGTCATTCAGCGCCTTTACGATCAAATGCTCGAGCCAAAATGGGTGATCTCGATGGGTGCTTGCGCCAACTCAGGCGGCATGTACGACATCTACTCTGTGGTGCAAGGTGTGGATAAATTCCTGCCAGTGGATGTTTACATCCCAGGTTGCCCACCGCGGCCGGAAGCTTACATGCAAGCACTGATGCTGCTGCAAGAGTCCATTGGCAAAGAGCGTCGTCCACTGTCCTGGGTGGTTGGCGATCAAGGTGTTTATCGCGCCAACATGCAATCAGAGCGTGAACGTAAACGTGGCGAGCGTATTGCTGTCACCAACTTGCGGACACCAGACGAGATTTAATATGCGCCTGTGGGCAGTGTGAGTTTACTTCGCATATCAATAATACTAGCGCGAAGCCACTGCTGACAGTCACCACAGTACCATTTGCAATGGTGAGAATTATGACCGATTTAACTGCGCATGATGCCAACCAGCAAGCCTGGCAAACCCGAGACCATTTAGATGATCCGGTAATTGGCGAACTGCGTAACCGTTTTGGGCCGGATGCCTTCACTGTTCAGCCAACCCGCACTGGTGTTCCAGTCGTCTGGGTTAAGCGTGAACAACTGCTGGAAGTGGGCGATTTCTTAAAGAAACTCCCGAAACCCTACTCCATGCTGTTCGACTTACACGGCATGGACGAACGTCTCCGTACTCACCGCAACGGTTTACCGGCTGCGGATTTTTCCGTTTTCTACCACCTGATTTCTATCGATCGCAACCGCGACATCATGCTCAAGGTGGCGCTGTCCGAAAACGATCTGAACGTGCCTACTTTCACCAAACTGTTCCCGAACGCGAACTGGTATGAGCGTGAAACCTGGGAAATGTTTGGCATCAACATTGTTGGCCACCCGCACCTGACGCGCATCATGATGCCACCAACGTGGGAAGGCCACCCGCTGCGTAAAGATTATCCGGCGCGTGCCACAGAGTTCGATCCGTTTGAATTAACCAAACAGAAAGAAGACCTCGAGATGGAAGCGCTGACCTTCAAGCCTGAAGAGTGGGGCATGAAGCGCAGCAGCGAGCATGAAGACTTCATGTTCCTGAACCTGGGTCCAAACCACCCATCGGCTCACGGTGCATTCCGTATTGTCCTGCAACTCGACGGTGAAGAAATTGTCGATTGCGTTCCGGACATCGGTTACCACCACCGTGGTGCTGAGAAAATGGGCGAGCGTCAGTCCTGGCACAGCTACATTCCGTACACCGACCGTATCGAATACCTCGGCGGCTGCGTAAACGAAATGCCATACGTGCTGGCGGTTGAAAAACTGGCGGGCATCAAGGTTCCTGAGCGTGTTGACGTTATCCGCGTCATGCTGTCTGAACTGTTCCGTATTAACAGCCACCTGCTGTATATCTCCACGTTTATTCAGGACGTGGGTGCGATGACCCCGGTGTTCTTCGCCTTTACCGACCGTCAGAAAATTTATGACCTGGTCGAAGCGATTACCGGTTTCCGTATGCACCCAGCCTGGTTCCGTATCGGCGGTGTCGCTCACGACTTGCCAAACGGTTGGGAGCGCTTGCTGAAAGAGTTCCTCGACTGGATGCCAAAACGTCTGGATTCCTACGAGAAAGCCGCGCTGCGCAACACCATCCTGAAAGGTCGTTCCCAGGGCGTTGCCGCGTACGGTAAGAAAGAAGCGCTGGAGTGGGGTACCACTGGTGCTGGCCTGCGTGCAACCGGTGTCGACTTCGATATCCGTAAAGCGCGCCCATATTCTGGTTATGAAAACTTTGACTTCGAAATCCCGGTTGGCGGTGGCGTCAGTGACTGCTACACCCGCGTGATGCTGAAAGTTGAAGAACTTCGCCAGAGCTTGCGCATTCTCGAGCAGTGTCTGAAAAACATGCCTGCTGGCCCGTTCAAAGCCGATCATCCGCTGACAACGCCGCCACCGAAAGAGCGTACGCTGCAACATATCGAAACCCTGATCACTCACTTCCTGCAAGTTTCGTGGGGCCCGGTCATGCCGGCTAACGAATCCTTCCAGATGATTGAAGCGACGAAAGGGATTAACAGTTACTACCTGACCAGCGACGGCAGCACAATGAGCTACCGCACCCGTATTCGTACCCCGAGCTTTGCGCACTTGCAGCAAATCCCGGCGGCGATTCGTGGCAGCCTGGTTTCTGACCTGATTGTCTATCTGGGTAGTATCGATTTTGTAATGTCTGATGTGGATCGCTAACTATGCACGATAAACAACAACCCCAGGCTGAAGCTTTTGAGCTGAGTGCGGCAGAGCGTGATGCGATTGAGCACGAAAAACATCATTACGAAGATGCTCGCGCGGCATCTATCGAAGCGCTGAAGATTGTCCAGAAACAGCGTGGATGGGTGCCTGACGGCGCTATTTACGCCATTGCCGAGGTTCTGGACATCCCTGCCAGCGACGTAGAAGGTGTTGCCACATTCTACAGCCAGATTTTCCGCCAACCGGTCGGTCGCCACGTTATTCGCTATTGCGATAGCGTGGTTTGCCATATTACCGGTTACCAGGGCATTCAGTCGGCTATCGAAGCAAAACTGAACATCAAACCGGGTCAAACCACGTTTGATGGTCGCTTTACCCTGCTGCCAACTTGCTGTCTGGGCAACTGCGACAAAGGGCCGACCATGATGATTGATGAGGATACTCACAGCCATCTGACGCCGGAAGCGATCCCTGATTTGCTGGAGCAGTACAAATGAAAACCATTATTCGTACTGCCGAAACCCATCCGCTGACCTGGCGGTTGCGCGATGACAAACAGCCTGTGTGGTTGGATGAATATCGCAGCAAAAACGGCTACGAAGGTGCTCGTCTTGCGTTGACGGGTCTCGCGCCAGATGAAGTCGTTAATCGGGTTAAAGACGCCGGCCTGAAAGGGCGCGGCGGTGCGGGCTTCTCCACTGGTTTGAAGTGGAGCCTGATGCCGAAAGACGAATCCATGAACATTCGTTACCTGCTGTGTAACGCCGATGAAATGGAGCCGGGCACTTATAAAGACCGCTTGCTGATGGAGCAACTGCCGCACCTGCTGGTGGAAGGCATGCTGATTTCTGCGTTCGCACTGAAAGCGTACCGCGGTTACATCTTCCTGCGTGGCGAGTATATCGAAGCGGCTGTGCATCTGCGCCGTGCGATTGCTGAAGCCACCGAAGCGGGTCTGCTTGGCAAAAACATCCTCGGTTCGGGTTTTGATTTCGAGCTGATCGTGCACACCGGTGCCGGGCGTTATATCTGTGGTGAAGAAACCGCACTGATTAACTCCCTGGAAGGCCGCCGTGCGAACCCACGTTCTAAACCACCATTCCCGGCATCAAGCGGCGTATGGGGTAAACCGACCTGCGTAAACAACGTCGAAACGCTGTGTAACGTACCGGCGATTCTGGCTGATGGCGTGGAGTGGTACCAGGGTATTTCTACCAGTAAAGATGCTGGCACCAAGCTGATGGGCTTCTCGGGTCGCGTTAAGAATCCTGGCGTTTGGGAATTACCGTTCGGCACTACCGCACGCGAAATTCTTGAAGATTACGCGGGTGGCATGCGCGATGGCCTGAAATTCAAAGCCTGGCAGCCGGGCGGGGCAGGGACTGACTTCCTGACCGAATCGCATCTTGATCTGCCGATGGAATTTGAAAGCATTGGCAAAGCGGGTAGCCGTCTGGGTACGGCGCTGGCGATGGCCGTTGACCATGAAATTGGTATGGTGCCGCTGGTTCGCAATCTGGAAGAGTTTTTTGCCCGTGAATCTTGTGGCTGGTGTACACCTTGCCGTGACGGTTTACCGTGGAGCGTAAAAATTCTGCGCGCACTGGAGCGTGGCGAAGGCCAACCTGGGGATATCGAGACACTTGAGCAACTGTGTCGTTTCCTTGGGCCGGGTAAAACCTTCTGTGCGCATGCGCCAGGTGCGGTTGAACCGTTGCAGAGTGCGATTAAATATTTCCGCGAAGAATTCGAAGCAGGCATTGCCAAACAAGATTTCGGTAACACTCGTGCCATTCAGGGCATTCAACCGAACTTGTTAAAAACGCGCTGGTGATAGACAACTTTTCACCCTCACCCTAGCCCTCTCCCTGAGGGAGAGGGAATTATCCGGTTCCCCTTCTATTGGGGGGGCGGGATTGTCCGGTTTCCCCCTTCTCTTGGGGGACGGGATTGTCCGGTTTCCCCTTCTCTTGGGGGGCGGGATTGTCCGGTTTTCCCCCTCTCCTGGGGGAGAGGGCCGGGGTGAGGGCGATAGTTATTCGCACAAGAATTTTTGATTAACGCCTGAGCTTATTCAGGCCAACTGGAAGCATGCTGACTATGGCTACGATTCATGTAGACGGCAAAGAATATGAGGTAAACGGGTCTGACAACTTGCTGCAAGCTTGTCTGTCGCTCGGTCTCGATATTCCTTATTTTTGCTGGCACCCGGCGCTCGGAAGCGTCGGTGCTTGCCGCCAGTGCGCGGTGAAGCAATATCAAAACGCAGAAGATAATCGTGGTCGTCTGGTGATGTCTTGTATGACACCTGCCTCTGACGGGACGTTTATCTCCATTGACGATAGCGAAGCGAAAGAATTCCGTGAAAGCGTTGTGGAATGGTTGATGACTAACCACCCGCACGACTGTCCGGTCTGTGAAGAGGGCGGCAACTGCCACCTGCAAGATATGACGGTTATGACCGGCCATAGCTTCCGTCGCTACCGCTTCACTAAACGTACTCACCGTAACCAGGATCTCGGCCCGTTCATCTCTCACGAAATGAACCGCTGTATCGCCTGCTACCGCTGTGTGCGTTACTACAAAGATTATGCCGATGGCAAAGACCTGGGCGTTTATGGCGCACATGACAACGTCTACTTCGGTCGTCCTGAAGACGGTACGCTTGAGAGCGAATTCTCCGGTAACCTGGTAGAAATCTGCCCGACCGGCGTGTTCACGGACAAAACGCACTCCGAGCGATACAACCGTAAATGGGACATGCAGTTTGCACCAAGCATCTGCCAGCAGTGCAGCATCGGCTGTAACACCAGCCCTGGTGAGCGCTACGGTGAATTGCGTCGTATCGAAAACCGTTACAACGGCACCTTGAACCACTACTTCCTGTGCGACCGTGGCCGCTTTGGTTATGGCTACGTGAACCTGAAAGACAGGCCGCGTCAGCCGATCCAGCGTCGTGGTGACGATCTCATCACCCTGAATGCTGAACAGGCGATGCAAGGTGCGGCAGATATTCTGCGTCAGTCGAAGAAAGTGATCGGTATCGGTTCCCCGCGTGCCAGCGTAGAAAGCAACTTTGCTCTGCGTGAACTGGTGGGGGCAGCCAACTTCTACACCGGTATCGCAACCGGTGAGCAAGCGCGCCTGCAATTGATGCTCAAAGTGCTGCAAGAAAGTGGCGTTCATACTCCGGCGTTGCGTGAAATCGAATCCTACGATGCCGTTCTGGTACTCGGCGAAGACATTACACAAACCGGTGCGCGCGTTGCGCTGGCTGTGCGTCAGGCTGTGAAAGGTAAAGCGCGCGAAATGGCAGCAGCACAGAAAGTGGCTGACTGGCAGATTGCGGCCATCCTGAACATTGGCCAGCACGCTAAACATCCGCTGTTCGTTACTAATATCGACAGCACTCGTCTGGATGACATCGCCGCGTGGACTTATCGTGCGCCGGTTGAAGATCAGGCGCGTTTAGGTTTTGCCATTGCCCATGCGCTGGACAGCAACTCCCCAGCCGTTGAACTGGATCGTGACCTCAAAAACAAAGTCGATGTCATTGTTCAGGCACTGGCGGGTGCCAAAAAACCGCTGATCGTTTCCGGGACTAACGCCGGTAGCGAAGCGGTTATGCAGGCAGCAGCAAACGTTGCTAAAGCGCTGAAAGGCCGTGGAGCTGATGTCGGTATCACGATGGTCGCTCGTGCGGTGAACAGCGTAGGCCTCGGTCTGATTGGCGGCGGTTCGCTTGAAGAAGCGCTGAGTGAGCTGGAAAGCGGTGCAGCCGATGCGGTTGTGGTGCTGGAAAACGATCTGCATCGCCATGCTTCTGCGGCTCGCGTTGACGCGGCACTGAGCAAAGCTCCGCTGGTGATGGTTATTGACCATCAGCGTACAGCGATTATGGACAAAGCCCATCTGGTGCTTTCTACCGCAAGCTTTGCTGAAAGCGACGGAACGGTGATTAACAACGAAGGCCGCGCACAGCGTTTCTTCCAGGTTTATGACCCGTCTTACTATGACCATTCGATTGTCATGCTCGAAAGCTGGCGTTGGTTGCACTCCCTGCACAGCACGGTTGAAAGCCGTGAAGTGGACTGGACGCAGCTTGATGATGTTATTGATGCCTGCGTGAAAGCGTTGCCACAATTGGCTGGGATTAAAGATGCGGCACCTGATGCCAGCTTCCGTATCCGTGGTCAGAAACTGTCACGTTCACCTATCCGCTCCAGTGGACGTACTGCAATGCGCGCCAATATCAGTGTGCATGAACCGCGTCAGCCACAGGATAAAGACACCATGTTCTCCTTCTCTATGGAAGGGAACAACAGTCCGTCTGCCAATCGTCAGCAGATCCCATTTGCATGGGCACCAGGCTGGAACTCACCGCAAGCATGGAACAAGTTCCAGGCCGAAGTGGGCGGCAAACTGCGTCATGGCGATCCGGGCGTGCGACTGATTGAAGCGTCTGAAACGGGCATTGATTACTTTGACTCCGTGCCGGAAATCTTCCAGGCAGAAGAAGGTAAATGGCGTATTGCGCCTTACTATCATCTGTTTGGCAGCGACGAAATGTCCCAGCGTTCTCCGATTTTCCAGAGCCGAATGGCTGAGCCTTACATCAAGCTCAATCCGGCAGATGCTGCAAAACTGGGCGTGAATGCAGGAAGCCTGATTTCGTTTAGCTATGAAGGCCAAACACTGAGTCTGCCGCTGCAACTTTCCGAAGGGCTGGCAGCAGGGCAGGTTGGTTTACCGATGGGTATGCCTGGCATTGCTCCGGTACTGGCGGGTGCGCGTCTTGAAAATCTCCAGGAGGCTGGCCAATGAGTTGGTTAACACCGGATGTTATCGACATTCTGCTGAGCATTCTCAAAGCGGTCGTTATCCTGTTGGTCGTGGTGACATGCGGTGCGTTCATGAGTTTTGGTGAGCGCCGCTTGCTGGGTCTGTTCCAGAACCGTTACGGACCTAACCGTGTTGGCTGGGGCGGCTCGCTCCAGCTCGTCGCGGACATGATCAAAATGTTCTTTAAAGAAGACTGGACTCCGCGCTTTGCGGACCGCGTCATCTTTACCCTGGCACCAATGATTGCCTTCACCTCGCTGTTGCTGGCCTTTGCTATTGTGCCTGTCAGCCCAAGCTGGGTCGTTGCTGACCTGAACATTGGTATTTTGTTCTTCCTGATGCTGGCAGGTCTTGCGGTTTACGCCGTCCTGTTTGCTGGCTGGTCGAGCAACAACAAATACTCGCTGTTAGGCGCGATGCGTGCTTCTGCGCAAACGCTCAGCTACGAAGTGTTCCTGGGTCTGTCCCTGATGGGGGTTGTTGCTCAGGCCGGTTCGTTCAATATGGGCGATATCGTGGATAACCAGGCCAACTTGTGGAACGTGATTCCGCAGTTCTTTGGCTTCGTCACCTTCGCTATCGCAGGCGTGGCAGTTTGTCACCGTCACCCATTTGACCAACCTGAAGCAGAGCAAGAACTGGCAGATGGTTACCACATCGAATATTCCGGCATGAAGTTTGGCCTGTTCTTCGTGGGTGAATACATCGGCATTGTGACTGTTTCAGCCTTGATCGTGACCCTGTTCTTTGGTGGCTGGCATGGCCCGTGGTTACCACCGTTCATCTGGTTCGCGCTGAAAACCGCGTTCTTCATGATGATGTTCATTTTGATCCGTGCATCATTACCTCGTCCGCGTTATGACCAGGTGATGTCGTTTGGCTGGAAAATCTGCCTGCCGTTGACACTGGTCAATTTGCTGGTGACCGCTGCGGTCATTCTCTATCAGGCACCATAAGGGGTGAAAAAACCATGACATTGAAAGAGTTAGTGGTTGGTTTCGGCACCCAGGTACGCAGTATCTGGATGATCGGTCTGCACGCGTTTGCCAAACGCGAAACGCAGATGTATCCGGAAGAGCCAGTGTATTTACCACCACGCTACCGTGGCCGCATCGTGCTGACGCGCGATCCGGACGGCGAAGAGCGTTGTGTTGCCTGTAACCTGTGTGCGGTAGCTTGTCCGGTCGCCTGTATCTCTTTGCAGAAAGCAGAAACTAAAGATGGCCGCTGGTATCCAGAGTTTTTCCGTATCAACTTCTCGCGCTGCATTTTCTGCGGCTTGTGCGAAGAAGCGTGCCCAACAACGGCAATTCAGCTTACTCCAGACTTCGAGCTGGGCGAGTTTAAGCGTCAGGATTTGGTGTACGAAAAAGAGGACCTGCTGATTTCCGGTCCGGGTAAATACCCGGAATATAACTTCTACCGGATGGCAGGTATGGCAATCGACGGCAAAGATAAAGGCGAAGCGGAAAACGAAGCTAAGCCTATCGACGTCAAAGGCCTATTACCTTAAAGGAGCAAGGCAATGGAATTCGCTTTTTATATTTGCGCAATCATCGCGGTTGGAACCACCTTGCGTGTTATCACGCATACCAACCCGGTGCATGCCTTGCTGTATCTGATCATCTCATTGCTGGCTATCTCCGGGGTGTTCTTCTCCCTGGGGGCCTACTTTGCCGCAGCGCTTGAGATTATCGTCTACGCCGGCGCCATCATGGTGTTGTTCGTCTTTGTGGTAATGATGCTAAACCTCGGTGGTGCCGTCGTTGAACAAGAGCGTAACTGGCTCAAGCCGCAGTTGTGGATTGGCCCCGGCGTTTTGTCAGCCATCCTGCTGTCGGTGTTGGTGTACGCGATCCTCAGTCTGAATGACCAGGGAATCGACGGGACATCTGTCAGTGCTAAAGAGGTCGGTATCGCGTTATTTGGACCGTACGTTCTGGCAGTGGAATTAGCCTCAATGCTGCTGCTGGCGGGTCTGGTTGTTGCATTCCACCTCGGTCGCGAAGACCGTCCGGGTGAAGTGCTGAGTAATCGCCAGGCTGACGCGGCGGCGAAAAGAAAAACGGAGGAGCACGTATGATTCCGCTGCAACATGGACTAATCCTCGCGGCTATCTTGTTCGTACTTGGGCTGACTGGGCTTGTGATTCGTCGCAACTTACTTTTCATGCTGATTAGCCTGGAAGTGATGATTAACGCGGCAGCACTCGCGTTTGTGGTCGTCGGGAGTTATTGGGGCCAGGCTGACGGCCAGGTGATGTATATACTCGCGATTAGCTTAGCTGCCGCCGAAGCCAGTATTGGCCTCGCACTGTTATTGCAGCTCCATCGTCGTCGCCAGAACCTGAATATCGATTCAGTAAGTGAGATGCGTGGATGAACCTTCTCTGGTTAACCATTCTTTTGCCATTTATTGGTTTTTTATTGTTGGCGTTCTCTCGTGGTCGTTGGTCAGAAAATCTTTCTGCCACGGTTGGGGTCGGCTCGATTGGTCTTGCGGCGTTAGTCACTGCGATTGTCGGGTTTGACTTCTTTAACAACGGGCAACAAGCCTTTACCCAGCCGTTGTGGACCTGGATGTCAGTCGGCGATTTCAATATCGGCTTCAATCTGATCCTCGACGGTTTGTCACTGACGATGCTGTCAGTGGTGACAGGCGTCGGCTTCCTGATCCACATGTACGCATCCTGGTATATGCGCGGAGAAGAGGGGTATTCTCGCTTCTTCGCCTACACCAACCTGTTTATCGCCAGCATGGTGGTTCTGGTTCTTGGTGACAACCTGCTGCTGATGTACCTCGGTTGGGAAGGGGTAGGTCTGTGCTCGTATCTGCTGATTGGTTTCTACTACACCGATCCGAAGAACGGCGCTGCCGCCATGAAAGCATTCGTTGTGACCCGTGTCGGTGACGTATTCCTCGCGTTCGCGTTGTTCATTCTTTACAACGAACTGGGCACGCTAAACTTCCGCGAAATGGTTGAACTGGCGCCGCAGCACTTTGCGCAAGGTAACCAAATGCTGACCTGGGCAACGCTGATGCTGTTAGGCGGTGCGGTGGGTAAATCTGCACAGCTTCCACTGCAAACATGGCTTGCGGATGCGATGGCAGGCCCAACGCCAGTTTCAGCGCTGATCCACGCGGCCACCATGGTCACCGCGGGTGTCTACCTGATTGCGCGTACTCATGGCTTGTTCTTGCTGACGCCTGAAGTACTGCATTTGGTTGGCATCGTGGGTGCCGTTACGCTGGTGATGGCAGGTTTTGCTGCCCTGGTGCAAACCGATATCAAACGTGTGCTGGCGTACTCGACCATGAGCCAGATTGGCTACATGTTCCTGGCGCTGGGTGTACAAGCGTGGGATGCGGCGATTTTCCACCTGATGACGCACGCTTTCTTTAAAGCGTTGTTGTTCCTGTCATCCGGTTCGGTGATCCTTGCCTGCCACCACGAACAAAACATCTTCAAAATGGGTGGCCTGCGTAAGTCCATTCCGCTGGTGTATGTCTGCTTCCTGGTCGGTGGTGCGGCCTTGTCTGCATTACCTCTCATTACCGCAGGCTTCTTCAGTAAAGATGAGATTCTGGCCGGTGCGATGGCGAATGGTCATATCAACCTGATGGTTGCAGGTCTGGTCGGTGCGTTTATGACCTCGCTGTATACCTTCCGTATGATCTTCATCGTCTTCCACGGTAAAGAGCAGATTCACGCTCACGCGGTTAAAGGCATTACTCACCACTTGCCGCTGATTGTGTTGCTGGTGCTGTCCACGTTCGTTGGCGCAATGATTGTTCCGCCATTGCACGGTGTTCTGCCTGCCACCACTGAGCTGCCACACGGTAGCGTGCTGACCCTTGAGATTACCTCAGGCGTTGTGGCTATTGCCGGTATCTTAATTGCTGCGTGGCTGTGGTTAGGCAAACGCACTTTGGTCACCGCCATTGCAAACAGCGCGCCGGGCCGCTTCTTCGGTACCTGGTGGTTCCATGCCTGGGGCTTCGATTGGCTGTACGACAAAATCTTTGTTAAGCCATTCATGGGCATCGCCTGGTTGCTTAAGAGCGATCCGCTGAATTCAATGATGAACATTCCGGCAGTTCTTTCACGCCTGGCAGGCCGCGGCCTGTTGGTGAGTGAGAATGGTTATTTACGCTGGTATGTGGCCTCAATGAGTATCGGTGCGGTCGTGATTCTGGGCTTGCTGCTGGTCTTGCGCTAACTCCGTACATTTCCCCCTCTCCTTCCGGGAGAGGGCTGGGTGAGGGGTAATTCCTTCTCCTGGCTAAGGGAAAGTGAGTGATGTTTTGGTTTATTTTGACTTAGGGACACAAATGCCATGCTATTACCCTGGCTGATACTCATCCCCTTTATTGGCGGCTTCTTCTGCTGGCAGACTGAACGCTTCGGCGTAAAAGTGCCGCGTTGGATTGCGCTGGTAACGATGGGACTGACACTGGCTCTTTCACTGCAACTGTGGCTATCCGGCGGTTACTCGCTGACGCAATCCGCAGGTTTGCCGCAGTGGCAGTCTGAATTTATCCTGCCGTGGATCCCGCGTTTTGGGATTGAGATCCATTTAGCAATTGATGGCTTGTCATTGCTGATGGTCGTGCTTACCGGCCTGCTCGGTGTGCTGGCGGTACTTTGTTCCTGGAATGAAATCGAAAAATATCAGGGCTTCTTCCACCTCAACCTGATGTGGATCCTCGGTGGCGTTATCGGCGTGTTCCTTGCCATCGATATGTTCCTGTTCTTCTTCTTCTGGGAAATGATGCTGGTACCGATGTACTTCCTGATTGCACTGTGGGGCCACAAAGCCTCTGACGGGAAGACACGTATCACCGCTGCAACCAAGTTCTTCATCTACACCCAGGCAAGCGGCCTGGTGATGTTGATTGCGATCCTTGGGCTGGTGTTTGTGCACTACAACGCGACCGGCGTTTGGACCTTTAACTACGAACAACTGCTGCATACCGAAATGTCCCACAGCGTACAGTGGCTGTTGATGCTGGGCTTCTTCATTGCATTTGCGGTGAAAATGCCTGTCGTTCCATTGCACGGTTGGTTGCCAGACGCGCACTCCCAGGCACCAACAGCGGGTTCTGTTGACCTCGCAGGTATCTTGCTGAAAACCGCGGCCTACGGCCTGCTGCGTTTCGCACTTCCCCTGTTCCCTGAAGCGTCTGCTGAATTTGCGCCAATCGCCATGTGGCTGGGTGTTATCGGCATCTTCTACGGCGCGTGGATGGCCTTCGCACAAACAGATATCAAACGTCTTATCGCTTACACCTCCGTTTCCCACATGGGCTTCGTGTTGATTGCTATTTATACCGGCAGCCAGTTGGCCTACCAGGGGGCGATTATCATGATGATTGCGCATGGTTTGTCTGCGGCGGGTATGTTCATCATCTGTGGTCAGCTTTACGAGCGTTTGCACACTCGCGATATGCGCCTGATGGGCGGCCTGTGGAACAAAATCAAATGGCTGCCAGGTTTGTCGATGTTCTTCGCAGTGGCAACCCTCGGGATGCCAGGTACGGGTAACTTCGTTGGCGAATTCATGATTCTGTTCGGCAGCTTCCATGTTGTGCCAGTGATTACGGTTGTCTCGACCTTCGGTCTGGTGTTTGCCTCGGTTTATTCTCTGGCGATGCTGCATCGTGCTTACTTCGGTAAAGCAAAAAGCGAAATCAGTGATAAACAACTGCCAGGCATGTCGCTGCGCGAGTTCTTTATCATTCTGTTGCTGGTGGTGTTGTTAGTCCTGTTGGGCTTCTACCCGCAGCCAATTCTGGATACTTCGCATGCTGCGATGAGCAATATTCAGCAGTGGTTTACCAGTTCAATTCCAACTACAAGGCCGTAATTCGCCATGACTATAACTCCTCAACAATTGATCGCGCTGCTACCGCTGCTCGTCGTCGGATTGACGGTGGTGGTTGTGATGCTCTCCATAGCGTGGCGACGCGACCATTTTGTCAATGCAACACTCGCTGTTATCGGCCTTAACGCTGCGTTAGTTTCGCTGTGGTTTGTAGGGCAGGCTGGAGCCATGGACGTCACGCCGCTGATGCGTGTTGATGGCTATGCGATGCTCTACACCGGGCTGGTTTTGCTGGCAAGTCTGGCAACCTGTACGTTTGCTTATCCGTGGTTGCAGGGTTACACCGACAACCGCGAAGAGTTTTACCTGCTGGTGCTGATTGCGGCACTGGGCGGTATTCTTCTGGCAAACGCCAACCACCTGGCGGCGTTGTTCCTCGGCATTGAATTGATCTCACTGCCGCTGTTCGGTCTGATTGGTTATGCCTTCCGACAAAAACGCTCGCTGGAAGCCAGCATCAAGTACACCATTCTGTCTGCTGCAGCATCTTCATTCCTGCTGTTTGGTATGGCGCTGGTGTACGCGGAATCGGGCGACCTGTCGTTTGTGGCTCTCGGTAAGAGCCTGGCAGACAACATGTTGCACGAACCGCTGCTGCTTGCTGGTCTGGGCCTGATGATTGTTGGCCTTGGCTTTAAACTGTCTCTGGTTCCGTTCCACCTGTGGACGCCAGATGTTTACCAGGGCGCTCCGGCTCCGGTATCCACTTTCCTGGCAACTGCCAGCAAAATCGCCATCTTTGGTGTGGTGATGCGTCTGTTCCTCTATGCGCCAGTCGGTGATAGCGAAGCGGTTCGCGTGGTGCTCGGGATTATTGCCTTCATCTCCATCCTGTTCGGTAACGTGATGGCGTTGAGCCAGACCAACATCAAACGTCTGTTGGGTTACTCGTCCATCTCTCACCTCGGCTATTTGATGGTGGCACTGATTGCCCTGCAAAGTGGCGATATGTCGATGGAATCGGTGGGTGTTTATCTGGCCGGTTACCTGTTCAGCAGCCTCGGCGCGTTCGGTGTGGTCAGCCTGATGTCCAGCCCATACCGTGGCCCGGATGCAGATTCTCTGTACTCCTACCGTGGTCTGTTCTGGCATAAACCGATTCTGTCTGCGGTGATGACCGTGATGATGCTGTCACTGGCCGGTATCCCAATGACATTAGGCTTCATCGGTAAGTTCTACATCATTGCCGTCGGCGTTCAGTCTCACCTGTGGTGGTTGACCGGTGCTGTGGTGTTGGGTAGTGCGATTGGTTTGTACTACTACCTGCGTGTGACGGTGAGTTTGTACCTGAATGCGCCGCAACAGCTTACCCGTGATACCCCAGGAAACTGGGCATTCACCGCAGGCGGTGTTGTGGTTCTGATCTCCGCTGTGCTGGTGCTGCTGCTGGGTGTTTACCCGCAACCGCTGATCAGCCTGGTGCGTTTGGCAACACCGATGATGTAAATGATTTCTGCTGCAGACGAAGGCTACCCAATCGGGTAGCCTTTTTTGTTTTACACGCTTGCTACACTTAGATGTGTACACGCTTAAAGGGGTAAGTCATGAGCGACAAAATTAATATTGGCATCAGCGCTTGCTTACTCGGGGAAAATGTCCGGTTTGACGGCGGGCATAAACGGCTGGCCTTTGCCGTCAATGAACTGGCTCCGTGGGTGCATTTTGAGCCTGTTTGCCCTGAAATGGCGATTGGTTTACCTACGCCCCGGCCTGCTTTACGACTGGTAAAACAGGATGATGGCGAAATCGCGTTGCGCTTTAGCAACCACAGTGAAGGGGATTTAACGCAGGCGATGCAGCAATTTTCCTCGCGGCGGGTTGCCGGGCTGGACCATCTTTGCGGTTATATCGTTTGTGCGAAATCCCCAAGCTGTGGCCTGGAGCGGGTGAGGGTTTACGAAACTGAAGGGAATAATAATCGTAAAAGTGGCACCGGGATTTTTACTGCCGAGTTGAAACGACAGCTACCGTGGTTGCCGGTCGAAGAGGACGGGCGTTTATATGACCCTGCTATTCGCGAGAACTTTGTCGAGCGCATTTATACGCTTTATGAGCTTAATAAATTACACAAATTTGGCCTGACGCGCGGTGGACTTATCGGTTTTCACAGCCGTTATAAATTACTGCTGCTGGCACATTCCCAGCCGCAGTATCGGGAACTGGGGCGGTTTGTGGCGGATATCGAAAGCTGGGATTCGCTGGATGACTTTTTCGTTGAGTACCGTACGCGTCTTATGGCTTTGCTCGAGCACCAGGCGACGCGCCGTAACCACACTAACGTGCTAATGCATGTACAAGGATACTTCCGTCGCCAGTTAAATTCTCGCCAGCGACAGGAGCTCTCAGGGCTTATCGACCGCTATCGCCAGGGGACCCAACCTTTACTGGCTCCCATCACCTTGTTAAAACACTATATGGCAGAATATCCTGACGCTTATCTGGCGCAGCAGCGCTATTTTGAGCCTTATCCCGAAGCGTTACGTTTGCGCTACGGAAATTAAATATGGAGTTGTATGGCCACCCATCTGGTCTGGTTTCGCAATGATTTACGAGTGAATGACAACCTGGCGCTGGCTGCGGCGTGCCGCGATCCTCATGCTCGCGTGGTGGGGATTTTTCTCGCCACGCCTGAACAATGGCAGCAACACGATATGTCGCCCCGCCAGGCGGAGTTCATATGGCAGCATTTGCAATGCCTGCATGCCGCCCTTGCTGCGCGCGGTATTGAACTGCACATCCATCAGCTTAATGACTTTGCGGATTGTGTTGAATACCTGAAAAGCTTCTGCGAAACGCAGAAAGTGGATGCGCTATTTTATAACTACCAATACGAACTGAATGAACGAAAGCGGGATGCTGTCGTTGAAAAAACGCTGGATGTTGATGTGGTGTGCCAGGGTTTTGATGACAGCGTTTTATTACCGCCCGGTAGCGTGACCACCGGTAATCACGAAATGTACAAAGTGTTCACGCCGTTTAGTCGGGCATTTATCAAGCGACTGCATGAAGGTTTACCTGAGTGCGTCGCGCCACCAAAGGCACGTAGCGCCGCCTTGCCTGATAACGAAAAACTCACCCCGTTTGATTACCCTCGTCAGCCTGTAGACGCAAATCTATTTCCTATTGGTGAGCAGCAAGCGATAAACCAGTTACGTCAATTCTGCCGCCAGCCGGTGGCGGATTATGGCGAGCAGCGCGATTTCCCGTCTGTTGACGGAACCAGCCGCTTATCGGCCTATCTTGCCATTGGTGTACTGTCACCGCGCCAGTGCTTACACCGTTTACTGAAAGAACACCCGCAGGCGCTGGATGGTGACGCCGGGGCAATCTGGTTAAATGAGCTCATCTGGCGTGAGTTCTATCGACACTTGCTGGTGGCATACCCCAAACTCTGCCGTCATCAGCCGTTTATCCCATGGACGGATAACGTCAGCTGGCAGCAAGATGAACAGCAGTTCATTGCCTGGCAGCAAGGGCAGACGGGTTATCCGATAGTGGATGCGGCAATGCGTCAGCTAAACACAACGGGTTGGATGCACAACCGCTTACGAATGGTGGTGGCGAGTTTTCTGGTCAAGGATTTATTGATCGACTGGCGGCAGGGTGAACGCTACTTTATGTCACAACTGATTGATGGTGATCTGGCTGCAAACAACGGCGGCTGGCAGTGGGCAGCCTCGACAGGGACTGACGCCGCACCTTATTTTCGTATCTTTAACCCGACCACCCAAGGCGAGCGATTTGATAAGAAAGGTGAATTTATACGCCAGTGGTTGCCAGAACTGGGTATTGTGCCTGATCAATATATTCATACCCCATGGATTTGGGCCGAAAAACAGCAACTGACGCTGGACTATCCGCATCCCATTGTTGAACATAAACAGGCACGTATAGCGACACTCGCCGCTTATGAAGTGGCCCGTAAACCTGAAGAGAAAGAACATGAAAAATAGCGAACTGGAACGCCTGATTAACGAGAAACTCAACAGCGCCGCCATCAGCGATTACGCGCCAAATGGTTTGCAGGTCGAGGGGCGCGAAGAAGTCCGCAAAATCGTCACGGGCGTGACGGCAAGCCAGGCGCTCATTGACGAAGCCATTCGCCAGCAAGCCGACGCCGTCATCGTTCACCATGGTTACTTCTGGAAAGGTGAATCACCGGTAATTCGTGGCATGAAACGCAATCGCCTGAAAGCCTTGCTCAGTAACGACATCAATCTCTACGGCTGGCATTTACCGCTTGATGCGCATCCTCAGTTGGGCAATAACGCGCAACTCGGGGCGCTACTGGGGATTGAAACCAAAGGTGAAATCGAGCCGCTGGTGCCTTGGGGCGAGTTTTCAACGCCGCTTTCTGGCGTGGAGTTAGCGTCATGGATTGAGATGCGCCTTGGCCGCACGCCGCTGTGGTGTGGCGATACTGGCCCTGATCAAATTCGCCGCGTCGCCTGGTGTACTGGCGGTGGGCAGAGCTTTATAGATAGCGCGGCACGTTTTGGTGTCGATGCGTTCATTACTGGCGAGGTTTCAGAGCAAACTATTCATTCTGCGCGTGAACAGGGGCTGCATTTTTATGCGGCTGGGCATCATGCCACTGAACGCGGCGGCATCCAGGCACTGAGTGACTGGCTGAACAGCGAAACTGATTTGGACGTGACGTTTATAGATATTCCAAACCCGGCATAGCGCAAAACCAAGGAGCAAAAGTGCAAAGAGCACGGTGTTATCTGTTAGGCGAAAGTGCAGTGGTTCTTGAGCTGGAACCGCCTGTATCGCTAGAAAGTCAGCAACGCATCTGGGGATTAACGCAACGACTGATGGAAGCGCCTGGTGTTTTGGACGTGATTCCTGGGATGAATAACATCACCGTGGTACTACGCGAGCCACAAAGCCTGGCGCTGGATGGCATTGAACGTATTCAACGCTGGTGGGAAGAGAGTGAGGCGATAGTGCCTGAATCCCGACGCATTGAGATTCCGGTTATTTATGGCGGAAGTTGCGGCCCTGATCTCCAGGATGTCGCCAAACATTGCGGGCTATCACCCGCGCAGGTGGTGGAGCAGCACTCATCAGTTGAGTACATCGTCTATTTCCTCGGTTTCCAGCCTGGTTTCGCCTATCTCGGCGGGCTGGCACCGTCTCTTGAGACGCCACGACGGGCTGAACCGCGTTTAATCGTGCCTGCCGGTTCTGTGGGGATTGGTGGCAGCCAAACGGGGATTTATCCGCTTTCGACCCCTGGAGGCTGGCAAATTATCGGCCAGACTTCCGTACGGTTATTCAATCCGGCAGATGAAATACCAACATTATTGACTCCGGGTGATACCGTCCGTTTCGTGCCTCAAAAGGAGGGCGTGTGCTGAAAATTATTCGTGCAGGAATGCACATGTCGGTGCAGGACACCGGGCGTTATGGATACCGGCAGTTAGGCGTGAGCCGTTGCGGTGCGCTTGATGCACCGGCACTGCAAATGGCGAATTTGCTGGTAGGTAATGCGCCAGAAAGCGCTGCGCTAGAAATCACATTGGGAAATTGTGTTGTCGAGTTCACGCAAGAAGGGTGGTTTGCGTTAACGGGAGCGGGCTGTCATGCGGAGCTGGATGGCCATGCCGTATGGACGGGCTGGCGATTGCCGGTTAAAGCGGGTCAGCAATTACGCCTGAAAGTGCCTGAGCGTGGGATGCGCAGCTATCTTGCTGTTGCAGGCGGGTTGGATGTTCCTAAAGTCCTGGGTTCTTACAGCACCGATGTGAAAGCGCAAGTCGGTGGTATCGAAGGGCGGTTGCTCAAAGATGGCGATGAAATTGCTCAACTGCCTGCTACGCGACATTTCCGCGAAGCGCGTGGTGTGAAGCAACTTTTATGGGGAAACCGCATTCGTGCCCTGGAGGGACCGGAGTATCACGAGTTTACTCAACACGCTCAGGATGCGTTCTGGCGTTTGCCGTGGCAGTTGAGTCCGCAAAGTAACCGGATGGGTTATCGCTTGCAGGGACAACGCCTGGAGCGCACAACTGACCGCGAGTTACTCTCGCATGGATTGCTGCCGGGTGTTGTGCAGGTGCCACATAATGGTCAGCCTATCGTGCTGATGAATGATGCGCAGACCACAGGCGGGTATCCTCGGATTGCCTGCGTTATTGAAGCGGATATGTTTCATCTGGCGCAGTTACGGTTAGGTGAACCGATCCATTTCGTACACTGCACTCTGGAAGAGGCGCTTAAAGCGCGACGCGATCAGCAAATCTATCTTGAGCAGTTGGCCTGGCAATTGAACAACGAAGACTGATTTTTTAGGGATGATGTGATGCCTGAAGGCCCTGAAATTAGGCGAGCGGCGGATAAGCTTGAAGCCGCCGTTTTAGATAAAACGTTAACCGATGTCTGGTTTGCTTTTACTGAGCTGAAACCGTTTGAACCCACGTTGGTCGGGCAAAAAGTCGTGCGTATAGAAACTCGTGGCAAAGCCTTGCTGACGCATTTCTCCAACGGGAAAATCCTGTATAGCCACAACCAACTTTATGGTGTGTGGCGGGTGGTTAATAGCGGCGAACTCCCGCAAACAACACGGATACTGCGTGTAAAACTGCAAACGGCTGACAAATCGATTCTGCTCTATAGCGCGTCAGATATTGAGATGCTCGATTCGGAGAAACTGGCGGAGCATCCATTTTTAAAGCGAGTGGGGCCGGATGTGCTGGATATGACGTTGACGGCGCAACAGGTTAAAGAACGTTTATTGTCAGCCAGGTTTCGCAAGCGTCAGTTCAGCGGCTTGCTGCTCGATCAGGCATTTCTTGCGGGGCTGGGTAACTATCTGCGCGTTGAGATCCTCTGGGCGGTTCAATTACCTGGTCATCATAAAGCGCAGGATTTAACGGCGACACAGCTCGATAAACTGTCACACGCGCTGCTGGATATTCCACGGTTTTCGTATAACACGCGTGGCAATGTGGATGAAAATAAACATCATGGGGCGATTTTTAGCTTCAAGGTGTTTCATCGGGCAGGTGAAAAGTGCGAGCGTTGCGGTGGTGTGATTGAGAAAACGATGCTCTCATCAAGGCCATTTTACTGGTGTCCGGGTTGTCAGCATTAAATAATCTCGAGGATAACGTTTGTCTCATAGGGCGGGGGGCAATCAGGGGTTTTATCGAAAAATGGATAAAAGTGGATAACAGACTCCTCTGAGTCCGCTGACAGCGCATTCATCTCTCACAGGAGATCGAGTATATTGCGCCACAGAAAGCAAAAATCCCTTAAAGGAAGACCTCGCATTATGAGTTATCGTTTCACCCTGGCTGCCGTAGCAGCTGTTTTAGCCCTGACCGGATGCGCAAAATCAAAAAATGCCGACCAGGCACCGGCTTTCGATTTCGGCTCCTCGCGGGTGACCGTAACGCATATCCCGACGAAAACCGACGATGGCACCAAAATCTATGTGACCGTTGATGACAAAGATGCCGGCGCGCTGGGGACGGGTGAGAGCCTTGAGGTTCAACTGCCAGAGGGTAAACATAAAGTCGGCGGCTATGCCCGTTCGCTCATTGGCCGCGTGAATATATCGCCTGTTGAAGTGTCGACATCAAGCGATGTTGTCAGCCATGTGACCTATTCTGTTGCAAAGGGCAAACCGACCTTTATCGTCCGCGCATCAACCCCGGTTCCAAAACCGAAGTCAGAATCGATTCCTGCAGAGCCTGTCCCGGCGATGCCAAACCAAATTGAAGAGCCCGCTACGGTCGAACAGACGCAGCCTGCAACACCTGCCGCGACGCAGGAAACACAGGCGCCGAAAGTTACCGAGCTGACGCCAACCACTGAAGCGCCGATTGAAACGCAAACCACGACACCGCAGGGCGTGAACATCACTCATCTGACGGACAGCCCTCAGGCATAAGTTGGCTCTGGTCTGAAAAAACAAAACCCCGCGAAAACGCGAGGTTCGTCAGCGGCATTAAGCCCTCTTCGAAAGGAGAGGGCTTAAAGATTATTTCTTCAAATCAGATTTGAAATCGCGCTGTGCATAACCGGTATACAACTGGCGTGGACGGGCAATTTTAATGCCGTCGTCGTGCATTTCGTTCCAGTGAGCAATCCAACCAACCGTACGCGCCATCGCGAAGATAACGGTAAACATGGAAGATGGAATCCCCATCGCTTTCAGGATGATACCGGAATAGAAGTCCACGTTCGGGTAGAGTTTCTTCTCGATGAAGTACGGGTCGTTAAGCGCGATATGCTCAAGTTCCATCGCCACTTCCAGCAGGCTGTTATCTTTCAGATTCAGCTCTTTCAGAACTTCATGGCAAGTTTCACGCATCACAGTGGCACGCGGGTCGTAGTTTTTGTACACGCGGTGGCCAAAGCCCATCAGGCGGAAAGAGTCATTCTTGTCTTTCGCACGACGGATGAATTCCGGAATGTGTTCAACGCTGCTGATTTCTTCGAGCATCTTCAGAGCGGCTTCGTTTGCGCCACCGTGTGCGGGTCCCCACAGGGATGCGATACCGGCAGCAATACAGGCGAACGGGTTAGCGCCGGAAGAGCCTGCGGTACGAACGGTAGAGGTAGAGGCGTTTTGCTCGTGGTCAGCGTGCAGGATCAGAATTCGGTCCATTGCGCGTTCAAGAATCGGGTTAACTTCGTATTTCTCACACGGTGTGGAGAACATCATGTTCAGGAAGTTACCGGCGTAGGACAGGTCGTTGCGCGGGTAAACGAACGGCTGACCAATGGAATATTTGTAGCTCATTGCTGCCACGGTCGGCATTTTCGACAGCAGGCGGAATGCTGCGATTTCGCGGTGGCGCGGATTATTGACGTCCATTGCGTCGTGGTAAAACGCCGCCAGTGCGCCAGTCACACCACACATGACTGCCATTGGGTGTGAGTCACGACGGAAACCATGGAACAAACGGGTAATTTGTTCGTGGATCATGGTGTGACGGGTGACGATGGTTTTAAACTCTTCGTATTGTTCCTGAGTCGGTTTTTCGCCGTTCAGCAGGATATAGCAGACTTCAAGATAGCTGGAGTGGGTTGCCAGTTGATCGATTGGGAAACCACGGTGCAACAAGATGCCTTCATCACCATCGATAAAGGTAATTTTTGATTCACATGATGCAGTAGATGTGAAACCTGGGTCAAAAGTAAACACACCTTTAGAACCAAGACTACGGATATCAATTACATCCTGACCGAGTGTGCCTTTAAGCACATCCAGTTCCAGAGCATCATCACCGTTATAGGTGAGAGTTGCTTTTTTATCAGCCATTTACGGTCTCCTTAGCGCCTCATTTCATAAGACTGCGGGATACCTGATTTGCATTCAAACACAACCGTGTTCGTTACCCGTTTTTTATTTGCTCGTGGCTCTGTTTTGATTGTGTACAGCCAGGGTACAGAGCGATGGGCGCTTGCAGGTAACATATTCCACGCAGGCGAAAAAATCAGCAAATCAAGGTGTTAGCAGTCCATATCATTCAAACCTGTTTACCACTAATAACTGTCCTAATCGACCGGGTCAATACCGACACACTGTTACATAACTTATTCTCAGGTGAAAGGCTGACCCTATAACTTTTGCGAATTATACGGCTTTTCTGGCTCAGGTTGTAACAAGAATGTTTAACTTTTGTCAAATCAGATGATTAAAATTTAAAATAATGTTGTTATCGTGATCCTGCTCACTGTTCCGACTAAAACCCTTCAAACTATATGTAGGTTAATTGTAATGAATTTGTGAAGCGCCTATACTGCCGCCAGGTCTCCGGAATACCCTGCCACCGGGCGCCACCCAGCGTTGTAGCCAGTTTTTTGGCATCTGGATGTAGCTGTTTTTGCATGACGCACAGTTATAGAAAGTTCACGCTGTCTGACCCCGCCTACAGATCCGGAGGAAGGAAACTATAAGAACAGCATGTGGGCGCTATTCATGATAAAAAATGCGAAAAAACAAAGACCTGTAAACCTCGATCTCACAACGATGAGGTTCCCCGTCACTGCAATCGCTTCCATCCTCCATCGTGTATCCGGCGTGATCACCTTTGTGGCTGTCGGCATCCTACTTTGGTTATTGGGTCAGTCACTCTCATCCCCAGAAGGCTTCCTTGTTGCATCAGCAATAATGGGCAGCTTCTTTGTTAAATTCATTATGTGGGGCATCCTCACCGCGCTGGCTTATCACGTTGTTGTGGGTATTCGCCACATCATGATGGACACCGGTTTGTTGGAAGAAACCCTAATAGCGGGCAAACGATCCGCGATGATCTCTTTTGTTATCACTGTCGTGCTTTCACTTCTCGCAGGAGTCCTCGTATGGTAAGCAATGCCTCCGCATTAGGTCGCAATGGTGTGCATGACTATATTTTAGTCCGTGCCTCCGCCATCGTAATCACCCTGTACATCATCTATATGATCGGGTTCTTCGCTGTTACAGGCGATTTAACCTACGAGGTCTGGAGTGGGTTCTTTGCCTCCGCCTTCACCAAAGTGTTCACCCTGCTGACATTGTTCTCAATTTTGATCCATGCCTGGATTGGCATGTGGCAGGTGTTGACCGACTACGTTAAACCAGTGGCGATTCGTCTTGGTCTGCAACTCGTGATTGTTGTTGCCCTGCTGGTTTACGTCATTTATGGATTCGTTGTGGTGTGGGGTGTGTAATGAGCTTACCAGTCAGAGAGTTTGATGCAGTCGTCATCGGTGCGGGGGGTGCAGGTATGCGCGCCGCGCTTCAGATTTCCCAGTCAGGCCAGACTTGTGCCTTGCTGTCTAAAGTTTTCCCAACCCGTTCCCACACCGTGTCTGCGCAGGGGGGGATTACCGTTGCGCTGGGTAACACCCACGAAGACAACTGGGAATGGCATATGTATGACACGGTAAAAGGTTCCGACTATATCGGTGACCAGGACGCCATTGAATATATGTGTAAAACCGGCCCGGAAGCGATTCTGGAACTGGAACACATGGGTCTGCCGTTCTCCCGTCTTGAAGACGGTTCCATTTATCAACGTCCGTTTGGCGGCCAGTCGAAGAACTTTGGCGGCGAACAAGCGGCACGTACTGCGGCTGCGGCCGACCGTACGGGTCACGCATTGCTGCACACCCTTTATCAGCAAAACCTGAAAAACAAAACCACCATTTTCTCTGAATGGTACGCGCTGGATCTGGTGAAAAACGCTGATGGCGCAGTGGTCGGTACGACCGCGCTGTGTATCGAAACCGGTGAAGTGGTGTACTTCAAAGCGAAAGCGACTGTACTGGCAACGGGCGGCGCGGGTCGTATTTATCAATCCACGACCAATGCGCACATCAATACCGGCGACGGTGTTGGCATGGCGTTGCGTGCCGGTGTTCCGGTTCAAGATATGGAAATGTGGCAGTTCCACCCAACGGGTATCGCGGGTGCGGGTGTACTCGTCACCGAAGGCTGCCGTGGTGAAGGTGGTTATCTGCTGAACAAACACGGCGAGCGCTTCATGGAGCGTTACGCTCCAAACGCCAAAGACCTGGCAGGTCGTGACGTTGTGGCTCGTTCCATCATGATCGAAATCCGCGAAGGTCGCGGCTGCGATGGTCCATGGGGCCCACATGCGAAGCTGAAACTTGACCATTTAGGCAAAGACGTTCTGGAATCCCGCCTGCCGGGCATTCTCGAGCTGTCTCGCACATTTGCGCACGTTGACCCGGTTAAAGAGCCCATTCCAGTTATCCCAACTTGCCACTACATGATGGGCGGCATTCCGACCAAAGTGACCGGTCAGGCTTTAACGGTGAATGAGCAGGGTGAAGATGTTCTGATTCCAGGTCTGTTTGCGGTAGGCGAAATCGCCTGTGTATCGGTTCACGGTGCTAACCGTCTGGGTGGTAACTCACTGCTTGACCTGGTGGTCTTTGGCCGCGCTGCGGGTCTGCATCTGCTGGAATCAATCGCTGAGCAAGGCGAACTGCGCGATGCAACTGAAGATGAAATCAATGCCGCACTTGAGCGTTTGAATCGCTGGAATGGTAACCGTAATGGTGAAGATCCAGTACAAATCCGCAAAGCCCTTCAGGAATGTATGCAGCATAACTTCTCGGTCTTCCGTGAAGGTGACGCCATGGCGAAAGGCCTTGAGCAGCTGAAACAAATCCGTGAGCGCCTGAAAAATGCCCGTCTGGATGACACTTCAAGCGAATTCAACACCCAGCGCGTTGAGTGCCTGGAGCTGGATAACCTGATGGAAACCGCCTACGCGACCGCGGTATCCGCTAACTTCCGCACCGAAAGCCGTGGCGCGCATAGCCGCTTCGACTATCCGGAACGTGACGATGCAAACTGGCTGTGTCACAGCCTGTATTTGCCTGAGTCGGAAAGCATGACTCGCCGTGAGGTGAACATGCAGCCGAAACTGCGTCCGGCATTCCCGCCGAAAGTGCGTACTTATTAATAGCGGAGCAAAGTGATGAAACTCGAATTCTCTATTTATCGCTACAACCCGGATGTTGACGATGCTCCGCGTATGCAGGAGTACACCCTGGAAGGGGAAGAAGGGCGCGACATGATGTTGCTTGACGCGCTAATGCAACTGAAAGAAAAAGATCCGACGCTGTCGTTTCGTCGTTCGTGCCGTGAAGGGGTTTGTGGCTCCGATGGCGTGAACATGAACGGTAAAAATGGTCTGGCTTGCATCACGCCAATCTCTGCGTTGGGCAATGGAAAACAGAAGATTGTGATCCGTCCCCTACCTGGATTACCGGTTGTGCGGGATCTGGTGGTAGACATGGGGCAATTCTATGCTCAATATGAGAAGATTAAGCCTTACCTGTTGAATAATGGACAGAATCCGCCAGCTCGTGAGCATTTACAGTCACCTGAGCAGCGTGAAAAACTGGATGGCCTGTATGAGTGTATTCTTTGCGCTTGCTGCTCGACATCGTGTCCATCCTTCTGGTGGAACCCAGATAAGTTCATCGGGCCTGCGGGGTTACTGGCTGCGTACCGTTTCTTAATCGACAGCCGCGATACTGAAACGGCCAGTCGTCTTGACGGTATCAGTGATGCTTTCAGTGTATTCCGCTGCCATGGCATCATGAATTGCGTCAGTGTTTGTCCTAAGGGGCTAAACCCGACGAAAGCCATCGGTCATATTAAGTCGATGTTGCTGCAAAAGAGTGCCTAGTTTTTTGTCCCCTTCTCCCTCAGGGAGAAGGCTGGGATGAGGGTTGTTTATCTAACGCCCTCACCCTAACCCTCTCCCCCAGGAGAGGGGGTTTTACAGCAGGAAATCTTTAAAAACTGCCCTACGTAATTTGATACAGCGACAGTTTTTAAAGGTTCCTTCGCGGGCCACCTGAAAAGGTACCCGTAGTTGTGAACCCCGGTAATGCGTACCAGACGTGTACGCAATAGTTATTCACGGCGAATATAGGCATAAGATTGCCTAAGGGATCACGATGCAGAACGGCGAAATGAAAGCCTGGCTGGATTCCTCTTACCTGGCAGGTGCAAACCAGTCCTGGATAGAGCAGCTCTATGAAGACTTCTTAACCGATCCTGACTCTGTTGATGCGCACTGGCGCTCAATGTTCCAGCAATTACCTGGAACCGGGGCCAAACCGGATCAATTCCATTCCAAAACACGTGATTATTTCCGTCGTCTGGCGAAGGATGCCTCACGTTATTCCACCGCAATTACCGACCCTGACACTGACGTTAAGCAAGTCAAAGTCCTGCAGCTGATCAACGCCTGGCGTTTCCGTGGTCATCAAGCTGCAAATCTTGACCCGCTTGGCCTGTGGAAACAGGACGCGGTTCCCGATCTGGACCCTGCTTTCCACAATCTGACTGATGCCGATCTTCAGGAAACTTTCAACGTGGGTTCGTTTGCCAGCGGCAAAGAAACCATGAAGCTTGCTGACCTGATTGAAGCGCTCAAACAGACTTACGGCGGCTCGATTGGTGCGGAATATATGCACATCACCAGCACCGAAGAAAAACGCTGGATTCAGCAGCGCATTGAATCGGTGGTGGGTCACTCAACATTTACGGTTGAAGAGAAAAAACGCTTCCTGAGCGAACTGACCGCAGCTGAAGGGCTTGAGCGTTATCTGGGGGCAAAATTCCCGGGCGCTAAACGCTTCTCGCTGGAAGGCGGTGACGCACTGGTGCCAATGCTCAAAGAGATGATTCGCCATGCGGGCAAGAGCGGCACACGTGAAGTGGTTCTGGGCATGGCACACCGTGGCCGCCTGAACGTACTGATCAACGTACTGGGTAAAAAACCGCAGGAATTGTTCGACGAATTTGCCGGTAAGCATAAAGAGCACCTCGGCACGGGTGATGTGAAGTACCACATGGGCTTCTCATCTGACGTTGAAACTGAAGGCGGCCTGGTACACCTGGCGCTGGCGTTTAACCCGTCGCACCTCGAAATCGTAAGCCCAGTGGTTATCGGTTCTGTGCGTGCTCGTTTAGACCGTCTGGATAAACCAGGCAGTAATCAAGTTCTGCCAATTACCATTCACGGTGACGCAGCGGTTGCTGGTCAGGGTGTGGTTCAGGAAACCCTGAACATGTCCAAAGCACGTGGCTACGAAGTGGGCGGTACCGTTCGCATCGTTATCAACAACCAGATTGGTTTCACCACTTCTAACCCGCTGGATGCGCGTTCTACACCGTACTGTACCGATATCGGTAAGATGGTGATGGCACCGATTTTCCACGTTAATGCGGATGACCCGGAAGCGGTGGCGTTTGTGACTCGCCTGGCGCTGGACTTCCGTAACACCTTTAAGCGTGACGTGTTTATCGACCTGGTTTGCTACCGTCGCCATGGTCATAACGAAGCTGATGAGCCAAGTGCAACTCAGCCAGTGATGTACCAGAAAATTAAGAAACACCCGACGCCGCGTAAGATCTATGCCGACCGTCTGGAGCAGCAAAAGCTGGCCACGCTAGAAGATGCCACTGAAATGGTAAACCTCTACCGTGATGCGCTGGATGCTGGTGAATGCGTGGTGAAAGAATACCGCCCAATGAACATGCATTCCTTTACCTGGTCGCCGTACCTCAACCACGAGTGGGATGAGAGTTACCCGAACAAGGTAGAAATGAAGCGTTTGCAGGAACTGGCTAAACGCATCAGCAGCGCACCTGAAACCGTTGAAATGCAGTCACGCGTAGCAAAAATCTACAGCGACCGCATGGAAATGGCGAACGGCGCGAAGAAATTCGACTGGGGCGCGGCAGAAAACCTGGCGTATGCAACCCTGGTTGATGAAGGTGTTTCTGTGCGTCTGTCTGGTGAAGACGTGGGCCGTGGTACGTTCTTCCACCGTCACGCTGTGATTCACAACCAAACCAACGGTTCCACTTACACCCCGCTGCAACACGTTCATAACAGTCAGGGCGAGTTCAAAGTTTGGGACTCCGTACTGTCTGAAGAAGCGGTTCTGGCGTTTGAATACGGTTATGCCACTGCGGAACCTCGTACGCTGACTATCTGGGAAGCTCAGTTCGGCGACTTCGCCAACGGTGCTCAGGTTGTTATCGACCAGTTCATCAGCTCCGGCGAGCAGAAATGGGGCCGTATGTGTGGCCTGGTGATGTTGCTGCCGCACGGCTACGAAGGCCAGGGCCCAGAGCACTCATCCGCACGTCTGGAACGTTATCTTCAACTGTGTGCTGAGCAGAACATGCAGGTTTGCGTACCTTCTACTCCAGCGCAGGTTTACCACATGCTGCGTCGTCAGGCGCTGCGCGGTATGCGTCGCCCACTGGTCGTCATGTCACCGAAATCCCTGCTGCGTCATCCGCTGGCGGTTTCTTCACTTGATGAACTGGCTAACGGCAGCTTCCTGCCAGCGATTGGCGAAGTTGATGAGCTAGATCCGGCAGGCGTGAAACGCGTGGTAATGTGTTCTGGTAAGGTTTATTACGATTTGCTGGAACAGCGTCGTAAGAACGATCAAAAAGATGTGGCGATTGTGCGCATCGAACAGTTGTATCCATTCCCGCACCAGGCGGTGCAGGAAGCATTGAAACCATTTGCCCACGTACACGATTTTGTGTGGTGTCAGGAAGAGCCGCTTAACCAGGGCGCCTGGTACTGCAGCCAGCACCACTTCCGTGAAGTGGTTCCATTTGGATCTGGCCTGAGTTATGCAGGTCGTCCAGCCTCCGCATCACCTGCGGTAGGGTACTTGTCCGTTCACCAGAAACAGCAGCAAGATCTGGTTAATGACGCGCTGAACGTCGATTAATTAAAGGATAAAAAATGAGTAGCGTAGATATTCTAGTTCCTGACCTGCCTGAGTCCGTTGCCGATGCGACAGTTGCTACCTGGCATAAAAAACCGGGTGATACCGTAACCCGTGACGAAGTGCTGGTGGAAATCGAAACTGACAAAGTGGTACTGGAAGTACCGGCGTCTGCAGATGGTGTTCTGGATGCTGTACTGGAAGATGAAGGTACAACGGTGACATCTCGCCAAATCCTCGGCCGCCTGCGTGAAGGCAATAGCTCTGGCAAAGAGACTTCTGCGAAAGCAGAAAGCAAAGAGTCTACTCCGGCACAGCGCCAGCAGGCTTCTTTGGAAGAGCAGAGCAATGATGCACTCAGCCCGGCGATCCGCCGCCTGATTGCCGAACATTCTTTGGACGCTAATGCCATTAAAGGCAGCGGTGTGGGTGGTCGTATCACCCGTGAAGATGTTGATAAACATCTGACTCAGGCGAAAGCGGCTCAGCCTGCGACAGCGAAAGCTGCGGCAGAGACTAAAGCACCGGTTGCTCCACTGGCTGGTCGCAGTGAAAAACGCGTTCCGATGACACGTCTGCGTAAGCGTGTTGCCGAGCGTCTGCTGGAAGCGAAAAACTCCACCGCCATGCTCACCACGTTTAACGAAGTGAACATGAAGCCGATTATGGAACTGCGTAAGCAGTACGGTGAATCCTTCGAGAAACGTCACGGTGTGCGTCTGGGCTTCATGTCCTTCTACATCAAAGCGGTTGTTGAAGCGCTGAAACGCTATCCAGAAGTGAACGCTTCTATCGATGGCGAAGATGTGGTTTATCACAACTACTTCGACGTTAGCATCGCGGTTTCTACTCCGCGTGGTCTGGTAACGCCAGTACTGCGTGATGTTGATACCCTCGGTATGGCTGACATCGAAAAACGTATTAAAGAACTGGCTGTGAAAGGCCGTGACGGCAAGCTGACCGTGGAAGACTTGACCGGCGGTAACTTCACCATCACCAACGGTGGTGTGTTTGGTTCACTGATGTCTACGCCGATCATTAACCCGCCGCAGAGCGCGATCCTCGGTATGCACGCTATTAAAGACCGACCAATGGCGGTCGACGGTAAAGTTGAGATCTTGCCAATGATGTATCTGGCGCTGTCTTACGATCACCGTCTGATCGATGGCCGCGAGTCTGTGGGCTACCTGGTAGCAATTAAAGAGCTGCTGGAAGACCCAACTCGTCTGCTGCTGGACGTGTAGTACCCTACGCCCGGTGGCTAACGCTATCGGGCCTACAATTATCACCTGCCTTGTAGGTTGGCTTTGCGGCGACAGTTGCGACAACTGACCTACATGTTTTTATGAAGGATGGATAGAACTCATGAACTTACACGAGTATCAGGCGAAACAGTTGTTTGCTCGATATGGCCTGCCGGCTCCCGTCGGTTATGCCTGTAACACGCCGCGTGAAGCGGAAGAAGCCGCGTCCAAAATTGGCGCAGGTCCGTGGGTGGTAAAATGTCAGGTTCATGCTGGTGGCCGCGGTAAAGCGGGCGGCGTGAAAGTGGTAAACAGCAAAGAAGACATCCGTGCTTTTGCTGAACACTGGCTGGGTAAACGCCTGGTGACCTACCAAACTGACGCCAATGGCCAGCCGGTTCACCAGATTCTGGTTGAAGCTGCGACTGACATTGATAAAGAACTGTATCTTGGCGCGGTGGTTGATCGTAGTTCCCGTCGCGTTGTGTTCATGGCGTCCACCGAAGGTGGCGTAGAGATTGAAAAAGTAGCGGAAGAAACCCCGCACCTGATCCACAAAGTTGCACTGGATCCGCTGGCAGGCCCAATGCCTTACCAGGGTCGTGAACTGGCGTTCAAACTGGGTCTGGAAGGTAAACAAGTTCAGCAGTTCACTAAGATCTTTATGGGTCTGGCGAACATCTTCCTTGAGCGTGACCTTGCTCTTATCGAAATCAACCCGCTGGTCATCACTAAGCAGGGTGATCTGGTGTGCCTTGATGGCAAACTGGGTGCTGATGGCAACGCACTGTTCCGCCAGCCAGAGCTGCGCGAAATGCGTGACCCAAGCCAGGAAGATGCGCGTGAATCTCAGGCTGCACAATGGGAACTGAACTACGTTGCACTTGATGGCAACATCGGTTGCATGGTTAACGGTGCGGGCCTGGCAATGGGCACCATGGACATCGTTAAACTGCACGGCGGCGAACCTGCTAACTTCCTCGATGTGGGCGGTGGCGCAACCAAAGAACGCGTAACCGAAGCCTTCAAAATCATTCTGTCTGACGACAAAGTGAAAGCCGTTCTGGTTAACATCTTCGGTGGTATCGTGCGCTGCGACCTGATTGCAGACGGTATTATCGGCGCAGTGGCAGAAGTGGGTGTTAACGTTCCAGTGGTTGTCCGTCTGGAAGGTAACAACGCGGAACTGGGTGCGAAGAAACTGGCAGATAGTGGCCTGAATATTATTGCAGCGAAAAGTCTGACGGATGCAGCACAGCAGGTTGTTGCTGCCGTGGAGGGGAAATAATGTCCATTTTGATCGATAAAAACACCAAGGTGATTTGCCAGGGTTTCACCGGCAGCCAGGGGACTTTCCACTCCGAGCAGGCGATTGCATACGGTACGCAAATGGTTGGCGGTGTTACGCCAGGCAAAGGCGGCACCGAACATTTGGGTCTGCCAGTGTTCAATACCGTGCGTGAAGCTGTAGAAGCAACGGGCGCAACAGCGACTGTTATCTACGTTCCAGCACCGTTCTGCAAAGACTCCATTCTGGAAGCTATTGATGCAGGCATTAAGCTGATTATCACTATTACCGAAGGCATCCCGACGCTGGATATGCTGACAGTGAAAGTGAAACTGGACGAAGCTGGCGTGCGCATGATTGGGCCAAACTGCCCAGGAGTTATCACCCCAGGCGAGTGCAAAATCGGCATCATGCCAGGTCATATTCACCTGCCAGGTAAAGTGGGTATCGTTTCCCGCTCTGGTACGCTGACGTATGAAGCGGTTAAACAGACTACCGATATCGGTCTGGGCCAGTCCACCTGTGTGGGCATCGGTGGTGATCCGATCCCTGGCTCTAACTTCATCGACATTCTGAAGATGTTCCAGGAAGATCCGAAAACTGAAGCTATCGTGATGATCGGTGAGATCGGCGGCAGCGCAGAAGAAGAAGCCGCAGCCTACATCAAAGAGCATGTGACCAAGCCAGTTGTGGGTTACATCGCAGGTGTGACTGCGCCGAAAGGCAAACGTATGGGTCACGCGGGCGCAATCATTGCAGGTGGTAAAGGTACAGCGGATGAGAAATTCGCAGCACTGGAAGCCGCTGGTGTGAAAACCGTTCGCAGCCTGGCTGATATCGGTGAAGCACTGAAAGCGATTTTGCCTCAATAAATACACCCGTCGTCTTTCAAGCTGCATCTTTGTTGGCTTCCTCGCTCACCCCAGTCACTTACTTGTGTAAGTTTCTGGGGATTCACTGCGTCGCCGCCGCAATGCAACTCGAAATCCATTGGGTATAGAACTAATAATATTGTTCGACATGGTTGGCCGCTCTTGAGCGGCCTTTTTTATGGCTGATGTTTACGCCGTGCCACCAGGGTAAATTTGTAATCGTCACTTCTGAAGATATTGCGGCTGAATTCGAATACGCGTCCGTCCTTCAAATAGCCACACGAGACTTTTTCCAGAATAGGTTTGCTGGCATCAACTCCCAACGCTTTGACCACTTCTTCTGACGGCATCACCGGAATAATCTCTTGCTCGCTGCGGTCGATAACCATTTTCTTCACATTCTCGATGAAGTGATATTTCGAGTTTTCCATCACTTCCCAGGTGAGGTCCGGGAACAGCGTGAGTGGCATCCAGGTATCTTCCAGCGTGACGGGCTTTTGCTTGATAAAACGTACGCGCTTCACATGCCATACCTTGTCACCTACCGCGAGTTGAAGGCGAGCAGCGAGCAGTTCATCCGCTTTCGTGACCTCAAAAATTTGCACTTCGCTATGTGTTTCGACATTACGGTCTGTCAGTTTTTCATACAAGCTGGTCAGCTGATAGATATCGTAATTCACCTTTTCTTCTTTGACGTACGAACCGCTGCCCTGAATGCTTTCAATAATTTGCTGGTCGGTGAGCTGCTTGAGCGCCTGACGAACAGTCACTCGACTCACGGCAAATTGTGCCTGGAGTGCAGATTCTGTAGGCAGTGCATCACCCGGTTTTAGCTCCCCGTCTTCAATCTGCTGGCGGATAGCATCGGCAATTTGACGGTACATCGGTTTCTTAGCCACTGCGTAGTCCCCTGAGAACGTTAGAAATCTCCGGGGATAATAGCGCCATTTAGCATGGCTGTTAATAGACAGGTATTAATACAAATACAATACAAATAATGAATAAAGTTAAATTGATCACATAAAGGTATTATTTTGTTGTGTAAACTTCCCGCAACTGGAACCGACTCCTGGGAGGGAATGATGAACCTGACTGCGCTAACTCACCCCGATCTGATAACACTCCAAACGACGTTTACCTGTCGTGATGACGCAATAAACATGATGGCGCAGCAACTGGATGCGCATGGCAAGCTACATAACAGGGAACAATTCCTCTTAGAGGTATTTGCTCGTGAAGCTCAGGGGCCAACTGCTCTGGGAGAAGGGCTGGCAGTCCCTCACGGTAAAACCAACGCGGTAAAAAAGGCGGCATTTGCTGCGGCGACGCTTAAAACACCTATCGACTGGGAAGGGATCGACGGACCGGAATCCGTGGAGATGATCTTCTTGCTGGCGATCCCGGAAGGGGAGGCGGGTTCCACACATATGCAACTGCTGACGGCGCTGACTTCTGCGCTCGTGGATGACGACGTGCGTAAAAAAGTCATGCTTGCCAAAAGCGTTGATGGATTTATGTCACTGTTAAATCGCGAGCCAGAAAGTGTGGTGGTGCGGGAAGATGAATCGCGGCCCACGATTGTTTGTGTGACGGCCTGCCCGGCAGGTATTGCGCATACCTATATGGCGGCTGAGTATCTGGAAAAAGCGGGCCGCAAACTTGGTATCAATGTTTATGTCGAAAAGCAGGGAGCAAATGGCGTCGAAGGGCGATTAACCGCGCATCAGATTAATCAGGCACAAGCGTGTGTTTTCGCCACCGAAGTGGCAATAAAAGAAGCTGAGCGTTTCAAAGGCATTCCATCCATTACCACTCCGGTCGCTGAACCTATCAGGCACGCTGAACGTCTATTACAGCAGGCGCTGGAATTGAAGCCTGTTGCGGATGAACGTGAACAGCAACAGGATAAAGTGCAATCTAAACCTGGGTTTAAAACGGAACTAAAACAGGCACTGCTCAGCGGGATTTCTTTTGCCGTTCCGCTGATTGTGGCAGGTGGCACAGTGCTGGCCGTAGCGGTGCTGCTGGCGCAGATCTTCGGGTTGCAGCATTTGTTCGAACTCGAAAACTCATGGTTGTGGATGTACCGCAAACTCGGTGGTGGGATGCTGGGAACGCTGATGGTGCCTGTTTTGGCAGCTTACACCGCCTACTCATTGGCCGATAAACCTGCACTCGGCCCCGGTTTTGCGGCAGGACTTGCGGCAAACATGATTGGCTCTGGTTTCCTCGGTGGCGTCGTTGGCGGTTTGATTGCCGGTTACCTGATGCGTTGGGTGAAAAAGCACATCCGTCTGAGCCCAAACTTTAATGGTTTTCTCACCTTCTACCTTTATCCAGTGATTGGCACGCTAGTCGCGGGCAGTCTGATGCTATTTGTTATTGGCGAACCGGTGGCATTGATCAATTCCTCGTTAACTCATTGGCTCAATGGATTATCCGGCAGCAACGCACTCTTGCTGGGCGCTATCGTGGGCTTTATGTGTTCGTTCGACCTCGGTGGACCAGTGAACAAAGCCTCCTATGCATTTTGCCTTGGGGCGATGGCGAACGGTGTGTATGGGCCTTACGCCATTTTTGCCTCCGTCAAAATGGTTTCTGCTTTTACGGTTACGGCATCGACGCTAATCGCCCCAAAACTATTCAAAGATTTTGAAATTGAAACCGGAAAATCGACCTGGCTATTAGGGCTTGCCGGGATCACTGAAGGGGCTATCCCGATGGCGATTGAAGATCCGATCCGCGTGATTGGCTCATTCCTGGTGGGATCGGTTGTCACAGGGGCCATGGTTGGGGCGATGAACATTGGGCTATCGACGCCGGGCGCGGGCATTTTCTCGTTGTTCCTGCTTAACCCAGGTGACCATAGCGGTATGGTCGCGGCAGCGAGCTGGCTTGGCGCGGCTTTAGTCGGCACAGCTATTTCAACATTGGTACTGATTTTGTGGCGTAAACAAGCCGTTAAACAAGGCAAATACTCCACCGAAAGCGTTTTATCGTAATCACTCAGAAGTAAGGCATATAAGAATGAAAGCTGTATCTCGTGTTCATATTACTCCCCATATGCATTGGGATCGTGAATGGTATTTCACAACCGAAGAATCACGCATTCTATTGATTAATAACATGGAAGAGATTCTGGAACGCCTTGAGTGTGACCCTGAATATAAGTATTACGTGCTTGATGGGCAGACGGCGGTACTGGAGGATTATTTTGCTATCAAACCGGAAAATAAGCCGCGTGTAAAAGCGCTGGTGGAAGCGGGGAAATTGATTATTGGCCCGTGGTATACGCAGACGGATACCACCGTTGTTTCTGGCGAATCCATTGTGCGCAACTTGATGTATGGCATGCGCGATTGCCTGGCCTTTGGCGAGCCGATGAAAATTGGCTATTTGCCTGATTCATTTGGGATGTCAGCGCAACTGCCGCATATTTTTAACGGTTTTGGAATCAAACGCGCAATGTTCTGGCGTGGGTGCTCTGAACGCCACGGCACTGACAGAACGGAATTCCTCTGGCAGAGCAACGACGGTAGCGAAGTCGTCGCCCAGGTGCTGCCTCTGGGTTATGCGATTGGTAAATATTTACCGGAAGATGAAGCCGGGTTACGCAAACGTCTTGATAGCTATTTTGACGTGTTGGAAGGCGTGTCGGCGACACAAGAAATTTTGCTGCCAAACGGCCATGACCAGATGCCATTGCAACAGAATATCTTCGAGGTTATCGATAAACTGCGCGAAATTTATCCTCAGCGCGAATTTGTCATGAGTCGCTATGAGGATGTATTCGAAAAAATTGAAGCATTACGCGAGAAGCTTGCCACGCTCAAAGGTGAATTTATCGACGGCAAATACATGCGTGTGCATCGCACGATAAGTTCGACTCGCATGGACATCAAAATTGCCCACGCGCAGATAGAGAACAAAATCGTTAATCTCCTTGAGCCGTTGGCCTCTATCGCGTGGTCGCTTGGTTTTGAATATCACCATGGCTTGCTCGAGAAAATGTGGAAAGAGATCCTGAAAAACCATGCGCATGACAGCATCGGCTGTTGTTGCAGCGATAAAGTCCATCAGGAAATCATGACTCGTTTTGTGCTGGCAGACGATATGGCCGAAAACCTGATTCGCTTTTATATGCGCAAAATTGTCGACAATATGCCCGCCACAAAAGCGGATAAACTGACATTTTTCAATATGATGCCTTACCCACGTGAAGAGGTGATTAACACCACTATTCGCCTTCGCGCGAGTCAGTTTTCCCTCAAAGATGAACAGGGTAATGACGTGGAATATTTCATCCGCGAAGCGCGTGAAATTGACCCCGGTCTGGTTGACCGCCAGATCGTACATTACGGCAATTACGAACCGTTTATGGAATACGATATCCAGCTCATCCAGGTGTTACCCGCGATGGGCTATTGCACCCTGTATGTAGAGGGACAGAAGCCCGGTCTGCAACGCGATGTGCCGGAAATCAGCGAATCTGTTTTGGAAAATACCTTCTATCGTATTGATATTAATCACAACGGTACGCTGCATATTACCGATAAACAAAGCGGTCTTAGCTATGACCAGGTTCTGCAACTCGAAGAGGGATCGGATGATGGAGACGAATACGATTACTCACCGGCTAAAGCTGAATGGCTGATTTACTCCACCGCCAGCGCGCATCTTTGCGAGGTGAAGCATGAGGCCTGGCAAAGCACAGCAACGTTGAAACTACGTATGGATCTGCCCGAAAACCTGCAACAACGTGCGCAACGCAAGTTGAGTGGCTATCTGGATGTCGAATGCCGCATCAAACTGGCACATCACAGCCGTCGTATCGATATCGAAATGGATCTCAATAATCAGGCTGACGATCATCGTGTGCGCGTGTTAATACCCACGCCTTTTGCCTCAAAAACTGTACTGGCAGATAACCAATTTGGCACCATTACGCGTCCTGTAGAGGATGCAGCGATGGAAAACTGGCAAGAAGAAGGCTGGAAAGAAGCGCCGATCCCGGTATGGAATCTGCTGAATTATGCCGCCTTGCACGATGGTAAAAACGGAATGGCGTTGTTTACCGACGGGCTGCGTGAATTTGAAATCGTGGGTGAGAAAAAAGACACGTTTGCGCTGACACTCTTCCGTTCGATAGGCGTTTTGGGCAAAGAGGAGTTGATTTTGCGTCCAGGGCGACCTTCAGGTATCAAATTGCCGACTCCAGATTCACAGCTGCGTGGAAAACTGTGCTGCCGCTTTAGCCTGATGGCATTTAGTGGTTCACCAACCACTGCAGGGATTGCACAACACGCCCGTGCCTGGCTGACGCCGGTCCAGTGTTACAACAAAATTCCGTATGACGCGATGAAACTCAACCGGGAGAAATTTGAAACACCGGGGACATTTAGCCTGCTTATGATGCCTTCAGTGGGATGTATGCTTAGCGCGCTTAAAAAGGCAGAAGATCACGATGAGTTGATCATCCGCATTTATAACCCAGATGAGCAACAGAACGGTGAAGGGATGGTGGCTTGCACCTTGCCTGTTGTGAGCTGGTGGGAAACAGGAATGGATGAAAATCCTTTGCAACAACAAACGGAAAGGGCAGGGGAGTTCGTCCGGGTTCGTCCTTGCCAGTCGCGAACGTTCAGTCTGGCTATCGAACGTTAGAGCTTGTTTTCAGGAATAAGTTAAAGGTTACACTCTCTTTATAAGGCCACGTTTTTACGTGGCCTTTTTGTTTTTAACCTCAGGGCTCGTCGCGACTAACCTTATCAAAAATAATGATTTGTTAAATATACCGACGTTAAAAGTAAATTATTTGTTAATTATGACAAAGGAAAGAAACAGACCGAAGAAAATACCGTGAGGTGATTAACACAACGCATCGCAACGGCGTGAAAATTTAATTTCCAAATGCCGCTTCAAATAAATAACTTTTCTTTATAGATATCATCCTCTCATTAACGATGATGTGTTTTGTAAAACATATCATTAACAACGAATTTACCATTCATCTCAATGAGAAACTAAATTAACATTGTGAGAATAAATTGCGCTAGATCAATATCTAAAACTAGCAAATGGTATGCGAAACCGCGTAAATTGTTGCAGATCAAGATGGCGGTATAGCGACATTTTCGCTATAAATTGATCACTGTCGAGAAACGTAAATAACTCTAAGCAATTACCTGTTTATTGTAGGGAAATTGCAGGGTAATATATTTGCGGATTATTTTTTGTTTTTATTAACGTGTTTGTAACCTTTCATCTTTCTTTGTTACATGTAAATAAAGTAAACGAAGGGATGAAGTCTGGAAGCTAATGTTTTTGTATTAGGGCATGCGTTGTGGCGCACCCTCCGGGTGAGCCACGGTCGAAGTCTTCATGCGAAGAGCAAGGAGTCAAGATGTTGGATATTGTCGAACTGTCGCGCTTACAGTTTGCCTTGACCGCGATGTACCACTTCCTGTTTGTGCCACTAACGCTCGGTATGGCGTTCTTGCTGGCCATTATGGAAACGGTTTACGTCTTATCAGGTAAACAAATTTATAAAGATATGACCAAGTTCTGGGGCAAGTTGTTTGGTATCAACTTTGCTCTGGGTGTGGCCACTGGTTTAACCATGGAGTTCCAGTTTGGTACAAACTGGTCTTATTATTCACACTACGTGGGTGACATTTTTGGTGCCCCTCTGGCCATCGAAGGCCTGATGGCGTTCTTCCTTGAATCCACTTTTGTTGGTTTATTCTTCTTTGGTTGGGATCGCCTCGGTAAAGTTCAACACATGGCGGTGACCTGGCTGGTAGCGCTTGGCTCCAACCTCTCTGCTCTGTGGATTCTGGTCGCGAACGGTTGGATGCAAAACCCAATTGCTTCTGACTTCAACTTCGAAACCATGCGTATGGAGATGGTGAGCTTCTCCGAACTGGTATTGAACCCGGTTGCTCAGGTTAAATTCGTTCACACCGTGGCTTCTGGCTATGTGTGCGGTGCGATGTTCATCCTTGGCGTCAGCTCCTACTACTTGCTTAAAGGCCGCGACGTTGCATTCGCTAAGCGTTCTTTCGCAATCGCTGCAAGCTTCGGTATGGCGGCAATCCTGTCTGTGATCGTGCTGGGTGATGAATCCGGTTACGAGATGGGTGACGTACAGAAAACCAAGCTGGCCGCAATTGAAGCCGAGTGGGAAACTCAACCCGCTCCGGCAGCCTTTACGCTGTTTGGTATTCCTGACCAGGACAAGCAAGAAAACCACTTCGCAATTCAAATTCCTTACGCGTTGGGCATCATTGCCACCCGTTCAGTGGATACGCCAGTTATCGGTCTGAAAGACCTGATGGTGCAACACGAAGAACGTATTCGTAACGGGATGAAGGCTTATAGCCTGCTGGAACAGTTACGCGCAGGTTCTAATGACCAGGCAGTTCGCGATGACTTTAATGCCATCAAGAAAGACCTGGGTTACGGTCTGCTGCTGAAACGCTATACCCCGAACGTCTCCGACGCGACGGAAGAGCAGATTCAGAAAGCAACGAAAGACTCTATCCCTCGCGTTGCTCCTCTGTACTTTGCATTCCGTATCATGGTGGGTTGTGGCTTCCTGATGTTGTTCATCATTGCGGCCTCGTTCTGGACTGTGACTCGTAACGCTATCGGTACGAAAACATGGCTGCTGCGTGCGGCGCTCTATGGCATCCCGTTGCCGTGGATTGCGATTGAATCCGGCTGGTTTGTTGCCGAATACGGTCGTCAACCATGGGCAGTTGGTGAGGTATTGCCGACTGCGGTTGCTAACTCCTCTCTGACCGTGGGCGATCTGATCTTCTCCATGGTATTGATTTGCGGCCTTTACACGCTGTTTATGGTGGCGGAACTGTTCCTGATGTTCAAATTTGCTCGCCTCGGGCCGAGCAGTCTGAAAACAGGTCGCTATCACTTTGAGCAGTCTAATGTGGCTTCTCAGCCGGCACGCTAAGACAGGAGTCGTCAAATGATCGATTATGAAGTATTACGTTTTATATGGTGGCTGCTGATTGGCGTTCTGCTGATTGGTTTTGCAGTCACTGATGGCTTTGATATGGGCGTAGGTATGCTGTCCCGTATCATTGGCCGTACAGACGTTGAACGCCGCATTATGGTTAACTCCATCGCCCCTCACTGGGATGGTAACCAGGTCTGGCTTATCACTGCAGGTGGCGCATTATTCGCCGCCTGGCCGATGGTTTACGCGGCTGCGTTCTCCGGCTTCTATGTGGCGATGATTCTGGTACTGGCTTCATTGTTCTTCCGTCCGGTAGGTTTTGACTACCGTTCGAAGATTGAAGACATGCGCTGGCGTAACATGTGGGACTGGGGCATTTTCATCGGTAGCTTCGTTCCACCGTTAGTCATTGGTGTTGCTTTCGGTAACCTGTTGCAGGGTGTCCCGTTCAACGTTGATGAATATCTGCGTCTGTACTACACCGGTAACTTCTTCCAGTTGCTGAATCCGTTTGGCCTGTTGGCAGGTATCGTGAGTGTCTCGATGATCCTGGCTCAGGGGGCGACTTACCTGCAAATGCGTACTGTGGGTGAATTGCACCTGCGCGCCAAAGCTGCGACACAAATATCAGCGCTGGTAATGATGGTGTGCTTCGCACTAGCCGGTGTTTGGGTGATGTACGGCATTGATGGTTACGTTGTGACTTCAGAGTTGAACCACCACGCTGCATCGAATCCGCTGACTAAAGAAGTTGCACGTCAGGCGGGTGCCTGGATGGTGAACTTCAACAATATGCCGATTCTGTGGCTCATCCCGGCTCTGGGTGTGGTTCTGCCACTGTTGACTGTGCTGATGTCCCGCATGGAAAAAGGTGCGATGGCATTTGTGTTCTCTTCACTGACTCTGGCGTGTGTCATCCTGACTGCTGGTGTGGCGATGTTCCCGTTCGTGATGCCTTCAAGCACCATGTTGAACGCTAGCCTGACAATGTGGGATGCGACATCCAGTCAGCTGACGCTGAACGTGATGACCTTTGTTGCTGCGGTCTTTGTGCCGATCGTTCTTGCTTACACCATCTGGTGTTACTGGAAAATGTTCGGTCGAATCACCAAAGAACATATCGAAAGCAACACCCACTCTCTGTACTAAGTAAGGAGCTGATTATGTGGTACTTTGCATGGATTCTGGGGACGCTTCTTGCCTGTGCTTTCGGCATCATCACCGCCCTGGCACTTGAGCACGTAGAAGCTGCTAAAGCCGGTAAAGAAGAAATTTGATGGAAGGAATTATCGCAAAGCTGTATGCGGTAATGGATAAGAGCCCTTTAAGGGCTCTTTCCTTGATCATGGCATTAATTCTGGCCGGGTGTATGTTTTGGGACCCGTCCCGCTTTGCGGCGAAAACCAGTGACCTGGCAATCTGGCACGGTTTTTTGCTGATGTGGGCGGTGTGCGCCGGTGTGATACATGGGGTGGGTTTCCGCCCTCGTAAGGTGCTGTGGCAGGGCGTTTTTAGTCCGTTGCCCGCGCAATTAGTCCTCTTAGCTGGACTGGCAATTTTTTTCTTCTGATGATTCTTTAACCTCAAAGTTTTTACACATATTTTATGGGCTTTAACAAGCCCATAAAATATTTACCTAACGTTTAGTGCTACCCATTCCCAACCCCCATCCTCTTGCGTATAGTAGCAACGTTTAATTGCATTACCGGGATGTAAAGTGAGTACAACGCTGTTTCGATGGCCGGTTCGTGTCTACTACGAAGATACTGACGCCGGTGGTGTGGTTTACCACGCCAGTTATGTTGCTTTTTATGAAAGAGCACGCACTGAGATGCTGCGCCATCACAACTTTAATCAACAAGATTTGTTGGCGGATCGCGTCGCTTTTGTCGTTCGCAGGATGACAGTCGACTACCTTGCGCCTGCCCGACTTGACGATTTACTCGAAATCCAAAGTGAAATTACATCGATGCGTGGTACCTCTATGGTATTTACACAGCGAATCGTCAATGCCGATAATCAGGCACTCAACGAAGCTGAGGTTCTGATCGTCTGTGTTGATCCACATCTAATGAAGCCTCGTGCGCTTCCCAAGTCTATTGTCGCGGAGTTCAAGCAGTGACTGACATGAATATCCTTGATTTGTTCCTGAAGGCTAGCCTTCTGGTCAAATTTATCATGTTGATTTTGATTGGTTTTTCCATTGCATCATGGGCAATCATTATTCAGCGAACGCGAATCCTCAATGCTGCTACTCGTGAAGCAGAAGCGTTTGAAGATAAGTTCTGGTCGGGCATTGAATTGTCCCGTCTCTATCAAGAAAGCCAGGGCCGCCGTGACAATCTTGCTGGCTCTGAACAAATCTTCTATTCAGGCTTTAAAGAGTTTGCCCGACTGCACCGTGCTAATACACATGCACCTGAAGCAGTCGTTGAAGGGGCATCTCGTGCCATGCGTATTTCCATGAGCCGTGAGCTGGAAACGCTGGAAACACATATTCCATTCCTCGGAACGGTCGGTTCCATCAGCCCGTATATCGGTCTGTTTGGTACGGTTTGGGGGATCATGCATGCCTTTATCGCACTGGGTGCGGTAAAACAAGCAACCCTACAGATGGTTGCGCCAGGTATCGCAGAAGCACTGATTGCAACCGCAATTGGTTTGTTCGCTGCAATCCCTGCGGTTATGGCGTATAACCGCCTGAACCAACGTGTGAACAAACTGGAATTGAATTACGACAACTTCATGGAAGAGTTCACGGCTATCCTGCACCGTCAGGCTTTTACCAGCAGCGATAAGCAGTAAGGGGTAATTCATGGCCAGACGTGGACGTGGGCGTGGTCGTCGGGAATTAAAGTCCGAAATTAACATCGTTCCTCTGCTAGACGTACTGTTGGTGCTGTTGCTAATTTTCATGGCAACGGCTCCTATTATTACGCAAAGCGTTGAGGTTGATTTACCGGATGCGACAGATTCGCAAACGGTGAGCAGTAACGATGAACCGCCGGTCATTATTGAAGTGTCCGGGGTAGGGCAGTACAGCGTGGTGGTTGAGAAAGACCGTATGGACCAGTTGCCGTCTGAGCAGGTTGTTGCGGAAGCACAGCGTCGTTTGCAGGCAAATCCAAAAACGGTCTTTTTGATCGGTGGTGCTAAAGATGTTCCTTATGAGGAAATTATTAAGGCACTTAACCTACTGCATAGTGCAGGGGTGAAATCCGTCGGTCTGATGACGCAGCCAATCTGATCCATCTCGCTATATTTGGGAACCGATAGTGTCAAAGGCAACCATAGAAAACGATAAGCTCAAGCGCGCGATAATCGTCTCAGTGATCCTGCATATCCTCTTGATTGCAGTCCTGATTTGGAGTTCGTTTGACGAGCACATCGACGCCAGTGCTGGCGGCGGTGGAGGTTCGGCTATTGACGCGGTCATGGTCGACCCAGGTGCTGTTGTTCAGCAGTACAATCGCGAGCAACAACAGCAGGCGAGTAGCAAACGTGCGGCAGAGCAGCGCGAGAAACAAGCGCAACAACAGGCTGAAGAGCTTCAGGAAAAACAGGCTGCTGAACAACAGCGTCTGAAGCAGCTGGAGAAAGAACGCCTCGAAGCGCAGGAACAAGCGAAGCAACAAGCGGAGCAGCAGAAACAAGCGCAAGAAGCAGCTAAAGAAGCGCAAGAGCAACAGAAACAAGCAGAAGCCGCAGCGGCGAAAGCCAAAGCAGACGCAAAAGCTCAAGCTGATGCCCAGGCGAAGGCTGCGGAGGAAGCCGCGAAGAAAGCTGCTGCGGATGCGCAGAAGAAAGCAACTGAAGAGGCGGCTAAACAGGCCGCTGATGCAGAGAAGAAAGCCGCAGCCGTCGCTCTTGCTGCGGCTAAAAAAGCGCAGCAAGAAGCTGAGAAGAAAGCTGCGGAAGAAGCCGCTAAGAAAGCTCAGCAAGATGCTGAGAAGAAGGCGGCTGCTGACGCTGCTAAAAAAGCAGCTGCCGCAGAAAAGGCTGCTGCTGCGAAAGAGGCTGCGGCAGAAAAAGCAGCTTCTGATAAAGCCGCAGCTGATAAGGCTGCCGCTGCAAAAGCTGCCGCTGATAAAAAAGCGGCTGCAGATGCTAAGAAAAAAGCTGCTGCTGATAAAGCCGCGGCCGATAAGGCAGCAGCTGCAGGTGTTGACGATCTATTCGGCGATTTAAGCTCAGGTAAGAATGCGCCGAAATCTGGGGCAGGGGCGAAAGGTAATAGCGCAGCTGCCGCAGGGAAAGGGAATAATAAAAATAGTGGCGCTTCTGGTGCTGAAATCAATGGTTACGCAGGGCAGATAAAAGCCGCAATTGAGAGCAAGTTTTACCAGGACCCTGCCTTTAGCGGCAAGACCTGCTCATTGCGCATAAAACTGGCTCCTGATGGCCTGTTACTTGATATCAAATCAGAAGGCGGCGACCCGGCTCTTTGTCAGGCTGCCATCGCGGCAGCGCGTCTGGCGAAGATTCCGAAGCCGCCTAGCCAGGACGTTTATGAAGTTTTCAAAAACGCACCTATCGACTTTAAGCCACAGTAAAATTTTCCTCGCGAAAGTGAGGAAAACTAACCAGGCTGTGTCACAGGGTTTTGGTAGTTTTGTGTATTTGAGTTTGTTAACATTCTGCTAAATTATCGTGGGCTTTGGGTCCAGATAAGGGAGATATGATGAAGCAGGCATTTCGAGTAGCTTTAAGTTTCTTAATGCTGTGGGCAGCAGTACTGCACGCAGAAGTTCGTATTGAAATCACCCAAGGGGTGGATTCAGCACGTCCAATTGGTGTGGCGCCATTCAAATGGGCAGGCCCAGGTGCAGCACCAGAAGATATCGGCGGCATCGTTGCTGCTGACTTACGTAATAGTGGCAAATTCAATCCATTGGATCGTTCACGTTTACCGCAGCAACCTGGCTCCGCTCAGGAAGTGCAACCGGCCGCGTGGACAGCTCTGGGTATTGATGCCGTTGTCGTCGGTCAGGTCACACCAAACGGTGATGGCAGCTATACCGTTGCGTACCAGTTGGTTGATACCTCTGGAGCGCCAGGTACTGTACTGGCACAGAACTCCTACAAAGTGAACAAACAATGGCTTCGTTATGCCGGTCATACCGCAAGCGATGAAGTGTTTGAGAAGCTGTCTGGTATCAAAGGTGCATTCCGTACGCGTATTGCTTACGTAGTGCAGACTAACGGCGGCCAGTTCCCATATGAACTGCGTGTTTCTGATTACGATGGCTACAACCAGTTTGTTGTTCATCGTTCTCCACAGCCGTTGATGTCTCCAGCCTGGTCTCCAGATGGTAGCAAACTGGCTTACGTCACGTTTGAAAGTGGTCGCTCAGCGCTGGTTATCCAGACTCTGGCGAATGGCGCAGTGCGTCAGGTAGCTTCTTTCCCACGTCATAACGGTGCGCCAGCCTTCTCTCCAGACGGCAGCAAACTGGCGTTCGCATTGTCGAAAACCGGCAGTTTGAACCTGTATGTAATGGATATTGGTTCAGGCCAAATTCGTCAGGTGACTGATGGACGTAGCAATAACACCGAACCAACCTGGTTCCCGGATAGCCAGAACCTGGCTTACACCTCCGATCAGGCTGGTCGTCCACAGATTTATAAAGTGAATGTTAATGGCGGTGCTCCACAACGTATTTCCTGGGAAGGTTCTCAGAACCAGGATTCCGATGTGAGTTCCGACGGCAAGTTTATGGTGATGGTGAGCTCCAATGGAGGGCAACAACATATCGCCAAACAGGATCTGGTAGCGGGTGGCGTACAAACATTGTCGTCAACGTTCCTGGATGAAACGCCAAGTCTGGCACCTAACGGCACGATGGTAATCTACAGCTCTTCTCAGGGGATGGGATCTGTGCTGAATCTGGTCTCAACAGATGGGCGTTTCAAAGCGCGTCTTCCGGCAACCGATGGTCAGGTCAAATTCCCTGCCTGGTCGCCGTATCTGTGATAATAAAATATTAAAGGATCAAAGAAATGCAACTGAACAAAGTGCTGAAAGGGCTGATGCTGGCACTGCCTGTAATGGCAATCGCTGCGTGTAGTTCTAACAAGAGCGCCAACAACGAGAGCGGCGAAGGTATGCTGGGCGCCGGCACTGGTATGGACGCTAACGGTAGCAATGGCAACATGTCATCTGAAGAACAGGCTCGCCTGCAGATGCAACAACTGCAACAGAACAACATCGTATACTTCGGTCTGGACAAATATGATGTGAGCTCTGAATTTGCTGCAATGCTGGATGCACACGCAAACTTCCTGCGTAGCAACCCATCTTACAAAGTGACCGTAGAAGGTCATGCGGACGAACGTGGTACCCCGGAATACAACATCTCCCTGGGTGAGCGTCGTGCTAGCGCTGTTAAGATGTACCTGCAAGGTAAAGGCGTTTCTGCAGACCAGATCTCCATCGTTTCTTACGGTAAAGAAAAACCAGCAGTTCTGGGTCATGACGAAGCGGCTTACGCTAAAAACCGTCGTGCCGTACTGGTTTACTAAGAGAACAGCATGAACAGTAACCTCAGACATCACTTGTTGAGTCTGTCGTTACTGGTTGGCATAGCGGCCCCTTGGGCCGCTACTGCTCAGGCGCCAATCAGTAGTGTCGGCTCAGGCTCGGTCGAAGACCGTGTCACTCAACTCGAGCGTATTTCTAACGCTCACAGTCAACTTTTAACCCAACTCCAGCAGCAACTCTCTGATAACCAAAATGATATTGATTCCCTGCGTGGCCAAATTCAGGAAAGCCAATACCAATTGAATCAAGTTGTTGAGCGTCAGAAGCAAATTTTATTGCAGATTGACAGTCTCGGAAGTGGTGCTGCGGCAGGGCAAGCAGCGGGCGCCGCTGATCAAGGTGCAGCAACTACCGCTGCACCGGATGCTGGTGCGGCGGCTAGCGCACCGGCAGCAGCTGCCCCTGCGCAGGGTGGTGACGCTAACAGTGACTACAATGCGGCTATTGCCATGGTGCAGGATAAGTCCCGCCAGGACGAAGCCATCGCAGCATTTCAAAGTTTCATTAAGCAGTACCCGGATTCAACCTATCAGCCAAATGCCAATTACTGGCTCGGTCAGTTGAATTACAACAAAGGTAAAAAGGATGATGCGGCGTTTTATTTTGCCTCCGTGGTGAAAAATTACCCGAAATCGCCTAAAGCTCCAGATGCAATGTTTAAAGTCGGTGTGATCATGCAAGACAAAGGCGATACCGCCAAAGCGAAAGCTGTCTATCAACAAGTGATCAAACAGTTCCCAAATACCGATGGCGCAAAGCAGGCACAAAAACGTCTGAATGCGATGTAGTGTGTGCGGCCTGACCAGATATCGCTGCTTTTCTGGTCAAGCCGGACAAAGCGCGAGCCATTAGGTGATCTTGATCGAAATTCTTGTTGCGTCAAAATCTTAAATCAGTAATATATGCCGCCGTTGCCAAGGGATATCAAACAAACCCGAAGTGACTCGAAATTGGGTCGTTAGCTCAGTTGGTAGAGCAGTTGACTTTTAATCAATTGGTCGCAGGTTCGAATCCTGCACGACCCACCAATTTCGAAGCAGTAAACCGCATTGCGGGGCGTTAGCTCAGTTGGTAGAGCAGTTGACTTTTAATCAATTGGTCGCAGGTTCGAATCCTGCACGCCCCACCAATTTCAATGCAGTCAGTGTATGAAGAAGCAGTAAACCGCACAGCGGGTCGTTAGCTCAGTTGGTAGAGCAGTTGACTTTTAATCAATTGGTCGCAGGTTCGAATCCTGCACGACCCACCACTTTTAAAGTGGAATGCAGTAAGTGAATCGTGAAGGGTTTGAACCTGCAGCAGGTTCGAGTGGAGCGTAAGCGACACAGCGTTGCAAAACAACGACCCGAAGGGTGAGGCCAAAGGCCGAATCATCCTGCACGACCCACCACTTTTTAAAGTAGTACCGAAGTTTGGGTGATTAGCTCAGTTGGTAGAGCACCTCCTTTACACGGAGGGGGTCGGCGGTTCGAGCCCGTCATCACCCACCATTCGGGTCGTTAGCTCAGTTGGTAGAGCAGTTGACTTTTAATCAATTGGTCGCAGGTTCGAATCCTGCACGACCCACCACTTTAAAAGTGGAATGCAGTAAGTTAATCGTGAAGGGTTTGAACCTGCAGCAGGTTCGAGTGGAGCGCAAGCGACACAGCGTTGCAAAGCAACGACCCGAAGGGTGAGGCCAAAGGCCGAATCATCCTGCACGACCCACCAATGTAGAAAGGCGCCCTAAAGGCGCCTTTTTGCTATCTGTCATTCAGTATTGAAATTAAATTCCTCACGACAATCCAGTCATAATTCGCTATCTTGTTTAGCATACAAAACAACCTTAGCCGTTTCTGGTCGGTCTTCATCAGAAAAGTGCTAATTTGGTTAAGTCAGTCAAACGAGAAAGCACTATGAGCGTAATGTTCGATCCAGAAACAGCGATTTATCCATTCCCACCTAAGCCACAGCCTTTGAGCTCGGACGAAAAGCAATTTTATCGCGAGAAAATCAAGCGTCTACTGAAAGAGCGGAATGCTGTGATGGTGGCTCACTACTATACCGACCCTGAAATCCAGGCTCTGGCAGAAGAGACGGGTGGCTGTATCTCTGATTCCCTCGAGATGGCACGCTTTGGGGCAAATCATCCTGCAACCACGCTGTTGGTGGCAGGGGTTCGCTTCATGGGAGAAACGGCGAAAATCCTGAGCCCGGAAAAAACCATTCTGATGCCCACTCTGCACGCAGAATGTTCTTTGGATCTCGGTTGCCCAATTGAAGAATTTAACGCCTTCTGCGATCAACACCCCGACCGCACGGTGGTCGTCTATGCTAATACTTCTGCAGCGGTAAAAGCGCGCGCTGATTGGGTTGTGACTTCCAGTATTGCGGTTGAATTAATTGAACATCTCGACAGTCTTGGCGAGAAAATCATTTGGGCGCCTGATAAGCACCTTGGCAGCTATGTACAAAAGCAAACAGGCGCAGATGTATTGTGCTGGCAGGGCGCATGTATTGTGCATGACGAATTTAAAACTCAG